>NZ_JBLFEN010000002.1:133972-620555 GCF_047345485.1 Hyunsoonleella sp. 2307UL5-6
TCAAAACATTGGTGATGCACCTATAAACGTATCAGATGTGGTTTCTGAACAAGAATTTGACTTTACCGATATCTTTTTACAAGTGGATGGTGTTGCCGTTACTCAAGATATTGCTGTGGTTCAACCACAGGCTATACTAACAATTTCTTTTGAATTAGAAGTAGATAGCCCTGAGGATCTTGTGAATACAGATATCATTGTAACTAGCGATGCGCAAAATCCAGAACTTCGTATTCCGTTAATCTTTGTAGAAGAAGCGCCTGCTGGTCCTGGTATATTTGCAGAACCCGTAATTGTAGATCTTACTGTTGAAGATACTGTGGCAACCGCTGTTATTCGATTAGAAAACATTGGCGAATCTTCTATTACAATTACAGATGTCGTTTCTGAACAAGAATTTAGTTTAGTAAATACTTTTGTAGAAGCTACAGTACAACCTGGTGGAATAATTACGCTTTCCATTCAGTTACAAACAAATACGTCTAATGCAATTAACGATATATTGATTGTAAGAAGTAATGCAGAAACACCAGAATTGCGTATTCCGTTAATTCTTGAAGCAGAAGAAGAGCCATTAGAACCAGGTATCTTTGGGGAGCCATTAGTTAATATATTTAGAAAAGGAAATAATATTTTTGGTAAAATAAAAATTAAGAACGTAGGAGAATCTCCTATTGTTATTACCGATATTTTAACCCAAAAACCTTTGGATACTAAAACTATTATTAATGGTAAGGTTTTATCGTTACAAAACAATACTGTAGAGCCAAATGGCACTGTAATTATTAAGTTTGTAAAGAAATTAAGAAATCTCAAAATATTTGAGGATATTATAACAATAGAGAGTGATGCTAGCAATCAAAAACTGCTAATCCCTGTAAAATTTGTAAAGAAAACTCTTAGTTTAAATCAGTTTAAAAATAATAAGAAAGGTGGGAGATCAATCTCTATTTTTCCTAATCCTGTACGTTCAGAGACAACATTTAAAGTTAGCTTTTCAAACCCAGAAAATGCTATCATACAGTTAACAAATGTTTTACAACGTAGTGTTTTGAATCGAAGTCGTGTTATGATGAACTCTAATGGAACAGGTAAATTGTTTATGAACAGCCTACCTAATGGTATTTACATACTTACTATTAAAGATCCAGCTACTGGAATAGTATATCAGTCTAAAATTGTAAAAATCTAATTTTAGGTGCTATAATTTAGTAATTGTATAAGGCTTTACAATAAAAAAACGCCTAATATAAATAAATGGTATGTATTAAATTCATAACCATGTAAAGGATAAGACCGTCTGATTTTTTTCAGATGGTCTTTTCGTTTTAGTACAGCTCCACATAAACCTTACCGCATTTCACTTTTTAAAAACTGTAACATTTCATCAAAATAAGCTACCAATAAATAACTAATTACAGCAACCATGTTACACAATATTAAATATATACTCTTTAGATTAAGTGTTGTACAGCCTTCTGAAAATACTATTAATTTTTGGACGGATACAAAAGATGTGGGTAAGTTAGAATATGCTTTAAAACACGGAAATTATACAACTAGAAAATTAGCAGCTGAAGCACTAGAGCACGCAGGACAATGTTCATCAGTACCAGTGTTATTACATGCTATAAATGATACTGTACAAAATGTATCCATTGCTGCATTAAATACTTTAGAAGCTTTAGGTTGTGGTGACGATTTAGTAATTTCTATTACCAAAAAACGCTTTAATTGGGTAAAAACACTTAGAGATAAAGAAGCGAAACAATATGCCAATAAAGATAAAAAGCATACAATTTACCGTTGGGAACGGGCGAGTAAAAAATCGTTTGATCGGGTTAAAGAACAATTGAAACGGCCAATGCGGTAGTACGCCTCTTATCAAATTATTTGTAATTTCTAGGGCTTAACGCTCTCATTATGTTTTAAATCTGAATTTTTTAATTTGTCAAAAAAATTAACTAAAGCCGTTTAACATCCTATGCAATTCATTAAAACAAAACTATATCTTCCCCTTGGGGATAATTTGGATGTGATACGTTTTTGATGTATATTTACACCAAAATACAAAATTATGTCAAGACAAAGTATATCTTTTACAGAACCGAATGATGAATGGCTGAAAGCGCAAGTGAGTAAAAATGAATATTCAAGTAAAAGCGAATTGGTAAACGATTTGATAAGACAAGCCAGAAAACAACAAATCCAAATTGATTGGGTTCGAGCCAAACTGGATAAAGCTGAAAAAAGTGGATTTACGAAAAATACTAAAAACGAAATTTTAGCGCAATCAAAGTCTTTGTTGAATGGCTAAATACAGATTAAGTAACGAAGCTAAAAACGATTTAATACGAATTCATCAATACGGAGTTGTGAAATTTGGTATGACTCATGCGGATAGATATTTTGAATCATTTTTTGAATATTTCGATATTATTGCTCAAAACCCTTTTTCATTTGAATCTGTTGACTACATAAAAAATAACTACAGACGCTGTGTTTGTGGAGTTGATAGCATTTATTTTAAAGTAAATGAAGATATTGTAGAAATAATGACAATAATTGGAAGACAGGACTTGAATGAAAAACTGTAGCCTGAATTAAAAACAAAAAAATGATTAAAAGAAACGGAGCATCAATTTTAATAATAATTTCAAGTATTGTAGGTATCTTGAATGTTGATTTTTCTAGTATTTCAGAACCAAAAAATTATTGGAATTTAATTACATCATCATTTATTATTTTTGCATCAGCACTATTAATCTATAGTACGGAATCAAAATTCAAGAAAAATATAGAATCTATGTAGGCTTCCCTAAAAATGTTGGCTTACCCTTTTTAGGGAAGCCTACAGAGCCTCTAAAAAAACATAACTTAAGGTTAAAAATAAGCTAGCAAACACGCCCGCGTTAGGGATTGAACGGCATGTTTGAAATCCCCGACGCAGGAGGGATTGAGTAGTGAAAGCCCGACCCCTTGAGGGTAACGCCCTCCAAAAAAAAAGTGACAGTCTCAGTATTCAGTAAAAATTAGAGCTTATATTCTGATAATGGCTTTGGAAATGCTTCGGGGTTTTCGGCTAAATGGTAGCGAGGATCGTCTATATCCTCAACAATAACTTCTCTAAATTTAGGACTGGATTTATGCAGCAATACCTTAGAATCTTCGCTTAGGTGTTTTAGTTTTATAGACTTGCCTGCTGCTTCGTATTTTTCGACCAAATTAAAAATAGCTTCTAAGGCAGAATGATCGCTAATGCGAGATTCTACAAAGTCTATTTCTACGTGGTCTGGATCGTTTTTTATATCGAATTTATCGTTAAACGCTTTTATAGATCCAAAGAATAGCGGCCCCCAAATTTCGTAAACTTTAGTGCCATCGTCTTTCATGCGTTTTCTGGCACGAATCCGTTTAGCGTTTTCCCAAGAAAACACCAAGGCGCTAATAATAACACCTGCAATTACGGCTATGGCTAGATCTTTCCAAACGGTAATTAAAGATACGGCTATTAATACGATAGCATCGGTAATTGGTATTTTACGTAAAATCCTGAAACTACTCCAAGCAAATGTACCGATAACTACCATAAACATTACACCTACTAATGCGGCAATTGGTACTTGCTCTATTAAACCAGATGCAAATAAAATAAAGATTAGCAGAGCTACGGCAGCAACAATACCTGAAAGTCTACCACGACCACCACCTTTAATATTAATTAAAGATTGCCCAATCATAGCGCAACCGCCCATACCACCAAAAAAGCCTGTAATTATATTTGCACCGCCTTGAGCCATACATTCGCGATTGGCATTTCCTCTGGTTTCGGTAATTTCGTCTACTAAATTAAGAGTCATTAACGATTCTATGAGTCCGATGGCTGCAAGAATAACAGCATACGGCCCTATAAACCACAGTGTTTTTAGTGTAAATGGTACTTTACTAAATATATCTGTTTGAAATTGTGGTAAGCCACCTTCTAAACCTTCACCACCACCATCACGGATAAAACTCCCTACAGTGGCAACATCTAAATTTCCAAAAATTACAATACCTGATACCACCAAAATAGCGACTAAAGCTTCTGGTAATTTTTTTGTGAGTTTTGGTAAACCAAACATAATACCCATAGTTAAGGCTACTAAACCTAACATAACCCATAGTTGCGATCCTGCAAACCAATTGCCATTTGCATCTTTAAATAGGTTTAATTGCGATAAGAAAATAACTATAGCTAATCCGTTTACAAACCCCATCATTACAGGATGCGGAATAAGCCTTACAAACTTACCGAGTTTAAAAACACCTGCCGAAATTTGTATAATACCCATTAATATTACCGTAGCAAATAAATAGTATAACCCCAGCTGTTCTGATGGCTCGCCCATAGCATTACCTTCTGCTACTAAACTTACCATAACTACGGCTAGAGCACCTGTAGCACCACTAATCATTCCTGGTCGCCCTCCAAAGATTGAAGTGATTAACCCAATCATAAATGCTGCATATAAACCTACTAAGGGATCTACACCTGCAACAAATGCAAAAGCTACTGCTTCTGGCACTAAAGCTAATGCAACAGTTAATCCACTTAAAATATCGTTTTTGGCGTTTTTAGCGCTTTTTTTAAAAAATGCAGTCATCATTTGTATTTTTGAAGGTGCAAATTTACCTTTTAAATAAGGATGTGCAAGAAATGCTTTAACTATTTACAGTTTAAACAATTAAAATTCTTTGTGTTACTAAATTAATAGTATTTAGTTAACTTTCTTAGGAAGTAATCATTTGAAATTGTTGTAATTTTAGACATCAAAGTAGAATTATGAAAAAAATCATAGTGCTGTTCCTCGTATTTTTGGGGTGTGAAACTTCAAAAAAACCCACTACATTTAATTTTGACACCCCTTTTGAAACTTCTAAAGGTTTAGAAACTGCAACTTATACAGAAACTATTACGTTTTATTCTGAGTTAGCCAAAACGTATACTGCAATAGCGATAGATACTATTGGAGAAACTGATGCTGGTAAACCTTTACATCTTGTTACGCTTAATCCTGATAAAGATTTTAACTTTGATACACTTCGGAAGAATAAACGCATTTTACTGATTAACAACGGTATACATCCTGGAGAGTCTGATGGTATTGATGCTACTATGTTATTATTTAGAGACTTAGCAAACGGTAAAATTAAAATGCCTAAAAATGTTGTAATAGCTACAATACCCATTTATAATATTGGTGGTAGTTTAAATAGAAATAAGACAACTCGCACTAATCAAAATGGACCTAAATCGTATGGTTTTAGAGGTAATGCACGTAACTATGATTTAAATAGAGATTTTATTAAATGTGATACCAAAAACGCTAAAACTTTTACGCAAATTTTTCATTTGGTAAAACCTGATGTGTTTATTGATAACCATGTGAGTAATGGTGCCGATTATCAATACACACTTACCCATTTATTTACACAGCATAATAAATTAGGTGGCGCACTAGGAGCATATTTACACACTGAAATGATGCCAAAATTAGAAGATAAGTTGGCTAAAAAAAACTGGGACATCACGCCCTATGTTAATGTTTTTAATACTGTTCCAGAAAACGGATTCTCTCAGTTTATGGATTATCCCAGATATTCCACAGGATATACTACGCTTTTTAACTGTTTAGGTATGATGGTAGAAACTCACATGCTAAAACCTTATAAACAGCGCGTGGAAGGCACTTATGAATTAATGAAAAGCATGATTGAAATTATAGAAACGGATGCTAAAAACATTAAAACCTTGCGAGAAAACACGTTAACATCTATGGATAAACAGACGCATTATACTTTAGATTGGGACATAGATTCTAGCCAAACATCACATTTAAATTTTAAGGGCTATGACGCAGATGTTTTAAAAAGTGAAATTACGGGTTTAAATCGCCTCAAATATGATAGGTCGAGACAATTTACAAAAGTAGTGAACTACCAAAACTTTTTTAAACAAAAACTGAAGGTTGAAATACCTAGCGCTTATATTATTCCACAAGGCTGGCATAACGTTATTGCTATATTACGCTTGAATCAAGTAAAAATGACGGCTTTTGAAAAAGACACTATTTTAAATGTAGAAGCGTATGATATAAAAAAATACGAAACACGAAATGCGCCTTACGAAGGACATTATCAGCATTATAATGTAGACGTTACATCATCTAAAAGCTTAAAACAATTCCGCAAAGGCGATTACTTGATTAAAACCAATCAGTACGCATTTAGGTATTTAATGGCAACTTTAGAACCTCAAGCACCAGATTCGTTTTTCAATTGGAATTTTTTTGATACTGTATTACAACAAAAAGAAGGATTCTCACCTTATGTATGGGAAGACAAAGCTTTAGAATTATTAAAAAACAATCCAAAATTAAAGAAGGAGTTCGAACATAGAAAAGATGATCTAACCACGTTTAAAAATGATAGTTATGCGCAATTAGATTGGTTACATAAACAGAGTGAGCATTACGAAACTGCACATTTACAATATCCTGTATTTAGGATACATCATACAAACTAATCAATCAGAATTTTAATATTAGCATATGAATTTTCTAAAGCCTTTTTAATTTTCTTATTCCCTAGCCATTTCACTTTAGTAATACCTTCTTTTTCTTGCGGGTATAATTTCCCATCAAAAGATGTTTTCATTTCAAACCAATAGGTTATTTTTATTCTATAACGTCCGCGACGCTTAAACATATGGTATGTAGTTTCAATGGGCTTTACAATTTTTAATCCTTTAACACCTGTTTCCTCTTCTACCTCTCTAATAGCTGTTTCTTCAATAGTTTCGTTTTTTTCGGCCTTTCCTTTAGGCAAATCCCATTTTCCATTTCTAAAAATAAACAACACTTTACCTTTATCGTTGTATACCTTACCACCGCCCGCAATTACATTTGGAGCTTTTTTTAAAAACTTTTTCAGTAGCTTTTTTTCGTTTTTATGAACCAAACGCGCTTCCTTAATAGAACTATTATTTAGCTTTCGAATAACGTTTCTAAGAATAACAGTTTTTAAATTATAGTTTTTAACACCCTTTTTATCCTTTGGTTTGGTAGTTAAAATTATAGGCTTATCGCCAACAAATATTTTATACATATAGCTTTTTTGTACTAATTCTATGTGGTAAAAATATCATTTTAAAATACAAACTAACCATTGTTAAAAAAAATAATTTATTCATTTAAAAGTGATGATGTTATCCTAAATATATGTTTAATTTTGTATCATGATTTTTAATAAAGATACCGCAAAAAAAACAGCAGAAGTTTTATTGCAAGTAAATGCGATAAAATTAAATTCGAAAGAACCCTTTACTTGGGCTTCTGGCTGGAAATCACCAATATATTGTGATAACCGAATTATCCTTTCATTTCCAACAATTCGTAATTATGTGTGCGAAACAATGGCTAAACACATAGAGGATATGTATGGCAAACCAGATGCTATTGCTGGCGTAGCCACAGGTGCAATAGGCATTGGTATGTTAGTTGCTAACTACTTAAATTTACCTTTTATTTACGTGAGACCAGACGCAAAAGGGCATGGTAGAAAAAACCAAATTGAAGGCTTTATTGAAAAAGGCCAAAACGTTGTGGTTGTAGAAGATTTAATTAGCACCGGAAAGAGCAGTTTAAATGCTGTAAAAGCTTTGAGAGATGGAGGTATTACTATAAAAGGTATGGTTGCTATTTTTACCTACGGATTTGAAGTTTCAAAAGAAAACTTTAAAAAAGAGGATGTAACACTACATACGCTTGGAAATTACGAAAACCTTCTAGAACAGGCTTTACAAACTAACTACATTGCAGATAATGAACTGGAGTTACTTACAAAATGGAATGCGAACCCTAGTGAATGGAACGCTATTTGATAGTTAAAGATAATGTATAGTTTAAGATAAAACAGATAAATTAGCAATTAGCTAAACAAATAATAACCAAATACATTTATGAATTTAGAATCTCCAAAAGTAAGCGTATCAAAAACTCCAGAAGATACATTCAATTTTATATCAGATATTAAAAATTTTGAAGCCTTAATGCCTGAAAATATTAGTAAATTTGAAGTGTTAGGAGAAGATAAATTTTTATTTGCTTTAAAAGGCATGCCCGAAATTATATTAAAAAAGAAGGAAACTATACCTCCAAATAAAATTGTATTTGGTGCAGCAGGCGGAAAAATAGACTTTTCGTTAACGGCAGTTATTTCTGAAAGCGACCCTGAAAAAAGCGATGTGCAGTTACAATTTAGTGGCGACTTTAACCCTATGATGGCAATGATGATTAAAAGCCCAATTTCAAAATTTATTGAAACACTAGTTACTAACTTACCTAAAGTAGTTTAGTACATTAAGGTAATGTCTTTTAACATGAAAGACTTAGTTATATTATCCTCTAGTAAAACATTTAAACTGCCTGTTTCGTCAACAGATGTGATGAAACCAGAAAACATATTACCCTTAGCATCTTTAAATGTTGAGGGTTTATCTTTTCTAAATAAATACAATTCATATTCTTTTTTTAACGCATCTAGATGTCCACTTTTTAGTTTTGAAATGTAATACTTAAGGTTAAAAATAATACTATCTAGAAGTTCATCAAGATTATAAGTACACCCTGTAATATGTTTTAATGAAGCGGCATTTGGTAATGCGTTAAACTCATTTTGATTCACATTTAAACCAACGCCAATAATAGAAGCATTAGTTCTGCCTTGTTTCATGACATTTTCTATTAAAATACCACAAACTTTTTTGTTTTGTGACAAAATGTCGTTAGGCCATTTAATGTATAGTTGTGGTATAGACAACGAATTTAAACTCTGCCGTACAGCTAAAGCTGCCAACATACTGAGGTAAAAAGGATATTCTAAATAAAAACTTGAAGTATCAACAAACATACTAAACATAAGGTTTTTTGAAGGTTCTGACGTCCACTTAGCTCCCATTTGCCCTTTACCATTACTTTGATACTTAGCTGTAACCACTGTAAAATCCTCCACGGTTTGCGTACTTATCATTTCTTTTAAAAATGTATTAGTAGAAGCAATGGCATCAAGTTTGATTATTGACATTTACAGGTTATTTTTTGCTGTTTAAAATGTTGTGATAATTTTAAACCATAAAGAACTAAAAAAATAATAACTTTGCACAAATTAAATAAAATTAATGGCGAAAGAAAAAATAAGCGCAGATCAGTTAATATCAGTTATCATTAGTGGAATTGAAGATGTAAAAGGTAAAGAAATAAGTATTTTAGACCTTAGGGAGATTGAAAATACAGTTTGCGACTATTTTATCATTTGTGAAGGAACTTCAAACACTCAAGTTAACGCTATCGTTAACTCAATTCAGAAAAAAGTAAGTAAAGAGCTTAAAGACCACCCGTGGCATATAGAAGGTGCCGATAACGCAGAGTGGGTGTTGTTAGACTACGTTAATATTGCAGTACATGTGTTCCAAAAACACATTAGAGAATACTATGATATTGAAGGTCTTTGGGGAGATGCAAAAACAACAGTAATAGAAACAAGTTACTAAAAACAGAACATGGCAAAAGATAATAAGAATATAAAAGAGAAGAAACCAAAGTTTAGTCCGTATTGGATTTACGGAATAATACTATCTCTGTTTTTGGTATTTACACTATTTAACAACAGTGGTGTTGATACTGGTAATAAAACCAACCCCACTCAGTTTTTTAATTTTGTTAAAGATGGTGATGTTGCTAAAGTAGAAATAGTAAATAGAAGACTCGCAAAAGTTTACTTAACCAAAGAAGCATCTCAAAAAGAGATACACAAAAAATCAAAGTCAACAGGTTTTAGTTTATCAACTGCACAAACACCAAATTACAGATTTGAGTTTGGAGAGTTAGAAGTTTTTCAAAATGAATTAAATACCATTATTGAAAACCAAAATTTAGATTTAGAGCCAGAATACGTAACAGAAGAAAACCTTGTAGCAGATTTTTTATTAGGCATACTACCTTTTATACTTTTAATAGGTGTTTGGATATTTATTATGCGCCGTATGTCTGGAGGAGCTGGAGGAGGTGCTGGCGGACAAATATTTAACATCGGAAAGTCTAAAGCTAAACTCTTCGATCAAAACACAGAAGTTAAAACAACTTTTAAAGATGTAGCTGGATTAGAAGGTGCAAAAGAAGAAGTACAAGAAATTGTAGATTTCTTGAAATTCCCAGAAAAATATACAACCCTTGGTGGTAAAATTCCAAAAGGCGCACTACTTGTAGGTCCTCCAGGAACAGGTAAAACATTATTAGCAAGAGCTGTAGCTGGTGAGGCTAAAGTACCTTTCTTCTCATTATCAGGTTCTGATTTTGTAGAGATGTTTGTTGGTGTGGGCGCATCTCGTGTTAGAGATTTATTTAAACAAGCCAAAGAGAAATCACCATCAATTATTTTTATTGATGAAATTGATGCTATTGGGCGTGCTCGTGGAAAAAATGCCATGTCTGGAAGTAATGACGAACGCGAAAATACGCTAAATCAGTTATTAACTGAAATGGACGGTTTTGGCACCAATACTAATGTTATCGTTATGGCAGCTACTAACAGAGCTGATATTTTAGATAAAGCATTAATGCGTGCCGGTCGTTTTGATAGACAAATTTTTGTAGACTTACCAGATGTTCGTGAGCGTAAAGAAATATTTGAAGTGCATCTTAGACCTCTTAAGAAAACTAAAGATTTAGATACAGATTTCTTATCAAAACAAACACCTGGTTTTTCTGGTGCCGATATTGCAAATGTATGTAATGAAGCTGCATTAATTGCTGCTAGAAACGGGAAAAAGGCCGTTGACAAACAAGATTTCCTTGATGCTGTTGATAGAATTATTGGTGGTTTAGAAAAGAAAAATAAAATTATTACACCTAGTGAGAAAAAAGCTGTGGCATTCCATGAAGCTGGTCATGCTACTGTAAGTTGGATGTTAGAACACGCTGCACCTTTAGTAAAAGTTACTATCGTGCCTCGTGGGCGCTCTTTAGGTGCTGCTTGGTATTTGCCAGAAGAACGTTTAATAGTTCGCCCTGAACAAATGTTAGATGAAATGTGTGCTGCCTTAGGTGGTCGTGCTGCTGAAAAAGTGATATTTGATAAAATATCAACAGGTGCTTTAAGTGACTTAGAAAAAGTAACTAAGCAGGCTAGAGCCATGGTAACTATTTATGGTTTAAGTGATAAAATAGGGAATTTAACCTATTATGATTCTGGACAAAGTGAATACGGGTTTACAAAACCTTACAGTGAACAAACAGCAGAATTAATAGATAAAGAAATATCTGATATTATTGAAAAGCAATACCAACGCGCTATCAAATTATTAGAAGAAAATAAAGATAAATTAACAGAATTAGCTGAAGTACTTTTAGACAAAGAAGTTATTTTTAAAGACAATCTAGAAAAAATATTTGGAACACGTCCTTTTGAAAAAGAACGTGAAACCCTTGATAAATAAATATTAGCGTTAAGCTTTTTTGTAAAAATCTTAAATTACTCTTAGGAATAGTTTAAGATTTTTTATATTTGAAAAACTCTCAACGCAAAAGGTTAATAGCAATTACCTGAATGAATCTTTTAAAGAAAATTTTCGGATTTAAATCAAAACCATCTGAAAAAGAAATAAAATCTGATAACCGCGGTAAATATATGCCCGAACTTAAGTTGCCTATAGACGAAAAGTTTACAATAAACTTTAAGGCTAATGGTGGCAAGTTCTTGTATTGCGATGATTTAAATGAAGTATTCTCAAATTTAAATAATATCATCCAAGAAAATTCTTGGCAAGACACATCTGCTTTATTAATTGATGACAATCTCATCGAAAAATTTAAACCCTGTAGTATCAAAGCTACAAAAAAAACTGATAGTGCCACCTATTTTTTAACAACTTGCGAGAATTTAATTGCTACAGATGGTTCGCTTTTAATAAGTTCTAACCAAATCGCAACAAAAAAGTTACCAGAATTACCTTTTAATGTTATTGTATTTGCTACTACAAGTCAAATTGTTGATAACATTGGCGAAGGCCTCAGAGGTATAAAATCCAAAAACAGGCAACACATTCCCACAAATATTACTACAATTAAGCATTTTAAATCTGGAGACGAAAAAGATTTTTTAAGCTATGGTAGTAGTGCAAAAAACTTATATTTGCTGCTATTAGAAGATTTATAATTTAAGTAGCTTTAGAATATGAAAGACATGTTATTGCGCTCACTATCTGGTTTGCTATACGTAACGTTATTAATTGTTGTTCTAAGTTTAAATACGCCTCACCCTTTTATTATTGTTTTTTTTGTTCTTGGTGTTCTTTCTTTAGTTGAATTGAATAAATTAATTCAATTAAAAAGTATCATACCCTATTTTATATTTATTGGGCTCTATGTCATTTTTGGCTATTGGCCAATGGTTTTAACAACAAATACAGGATTAAACGAAGCATCTCAAATTCTTATCGTTCTCACTATTTTTGTAGATTTATTTTTAATTAAGGATTTATTTTCCCGAAAAACAATTCCGCTATTTGTTACTAAACGCTTTATAATTACTACATTTTATCTCTCAAGTGGTTTTGTATTTTTAATGCTTATAGCTAGTGTTTATAGTCCTAAAATATTGTTGGGATCTTTTATATTAGTTTGGGTTAATGACTCCTTTGCTTATTTAGTAGGAAAGAACTTTGGCAAACAAAAGTTATTTGAAAAAATATCACCTAAAAAGACTGTAGAAGGATTTTTAGGCGGTTTATTTTTCTCTTGCATTGCTAGTTATTTTATATTTAATTATACAACAACTTTAAATTTTACAAACTGGCTTATGCTTGCCATAATAATTACTGTCTTTGGCACACTTGGAGATTTAATTGAATCTAAGTTTAAACGGCAAGCCAATGTAAAAGATAGTGGTACAATTATGCCTGGGCATGGTGGATTACTTGATCGTTTAGACAGCATAATTTTTGCTTCACCTTTTATTTACTTATTTTTAAGAATTTTATACTATGTTTCATAAAGAAGGACACAAAATAATATTATTTACTTTAATCATTGTAGTAGCTTGCTTTTTGCTTGTAGATAGTTTTATTTCTGTCTTTTGGTTAAGAACACTAATATTAATAACACTATTAGTGTTTCTAATACTAATTCTACAATTTTTTAGAAACCCTAAACGCCATACTCAAAGTAATGATGCGCATGTAATATCACCTGTTGATGGTAAAGTGGTAGTAATCGAAGAGGTTTTTGAAAAAGAATACTTTAATGAAAAACGTTTACAAGTAAGTGTATTTATGTCGCCATTAAATGTTCATGTAACGCGTTATCCTATTAGCGGAAAGGTGCTTTTTAGTAAATACCATCCTGGAAAATACTTAGTCGCATGGCATCCTAAAGCAAGTGAAGAAAACGAGCGCACCACCGTAGTTGTAGAAAACGCAACCTATGGCAAAGTACTTTACCGACAAATTGCAGGTGCTTTAGCAAAACGTATTGTTAATTATGCTAAAAAAGATGATGCTGCAAAACAAGGTGCAGATTCTGGATTTATAAAATTTGGATCTCGTGTAGATTTGTTTTTACCTTTAGATACTACTATTAAAGTTAAACTAAACCAAAAAGTACGTGGTGGAGAAAGCATTATAGCAAAAGTTAATGAATAGCAAATCGTTAGATATTATATTTAAAGAATCGGTAACGCGTGTAAATGCGCATACTGAGCCTTTTCCTGCAGATATACTTTTAAAACTATACGCCTACTACAAAAAAGCAACCAACGACTACGGTAAACCTAAAAGTAAAAAAGAAATTATAAATGCCTTTAAAACAAACGCATTATTTCAAGTAAAAAATGTCTCTGAAGATGAAGCTAAACAAGCATATATAGACTTGGTAGATCAGTATTTTTTATACCGTAAATAATAAGTTTGTATCATCTAAATCATTAGAATTGATAAATTGAATGTATCTAAAAAAGCAAAAATAATTGCTCAAAACATTCTAAAATATAGGCAGGATAAAACAATTTATTACTCTTATAAAATTTAGTCGATTTTAGAACAAAATACAGAACTTGACTTTGTGAAAAATTACGGCTAACTTCGTTAACTTAGTATATAAGTTATTAAGATGTACGTATATCTTGTAACACGTTACAAACAATACGAAATCAACTATCTAAATGAAATTTGAATTAGACAAACAAACAAAAAATGATTTAAAAATCTTTAATAATGAGGATAGTTCAATCTTTAGTTATTATAACATGACAAAAACTAAAGGTGGTAAAAATTGTCTATCTGATATAATGAATAATCCACTTACTGATATTTCAGAAATTAAAAACAGAAGTGAATTAATAAAATACTTTCACAATTCAGACTTCGAATTAGCCATAAATTATACTCAATTAGAGTATATTGAGCATTACTTAAAATTAAGAACAAATTCTTTAAATAACAATATATTAAGTTCATTAATAAATCATATATCTTATAAAATCAGACCTAGTAACGATTACTATTTAATTAGTAAAGGTATTGAGGAAATTGTAATACTTCTAAAAGAATTAAATAAAAAACTTAAGGAAAAACTTAAAAATATTCCCGAATTATTAAAAATAGAGATTCAAACAATTGATAAATTAACTAAAAACCCCCTTTTAATTAAATATATAAACTCAAATAAAGATTTAAAATTCAGTGATCTTAATAAGTTAGACGCTTTTTTTAGAAAAAGTTATTTAAAAGAGCTTGAAAACCTTATACAGTCAGTTTATAATCTAGATGCTTATATATCTGTTGCAGTTACTGCAAAAAAAAACAATCTTACATTTCCAGTATATGTTGAATCTGAAAAGCCTCAATTAAATGTAATTGGACTTTTTCATCCACTACTAAAAAAAGCAAAATCATACGACTTTGAAATTGACAAAAAATCAAACATGTTTTTTTTAACAGGCCCAAACATGGCGGGAAAATCAACCTTTCTTAAATCAATAGGCCTTTCTGTATTTATATCACATTTAGGATTTCCTATACCTGCTTCTAAAATGACAACCTCTATTTATAATGGAGTTGTATCAACAATAAATTTATCCGATAATTTGAATAAAGGATTAAGCCATTTTTATAGTGAAGTAAAGCGAGTAAAAGAAACAGCACTTAAATTAAAAGAAAGCAAAAAATTACTTGTAATTTTTGACGAACTATTTCGAGGTACTAATGTTAAAGATGCATCAGATGCGTCTTTGCTAATTATTGCAGCTTTTTCAAAAATTAAAAAAAGTACTTTTTTCGTTTCAACACATATTACTGAAGTTGCAACAGAATTATCAAAATCTAACAATATTCAGTTTAAATATTTTAACTCTAAACTAGTTAATAATAAACCTACTTACGATTATAAATTAAAAGAAGGGATTTCACACGAACGATTAGGAATGTATATTGTGCAAAATGAAAAAATTGTTGAAATTTTAGAAACTATAACATAAAAAGTGCTGTCTGTAACACCTATAAAAATAATTTTGATTTAGTGCTTAATCAAAAGTCATTTAATATTTGTGACGCCTTATTTTTTCTTTATAAAATATTCTCACACAGACAAGCTACTTTCCTTATAAAACAACGTTAATAAAACTACCCAACTATATCCTTAAACGTATCAAAATCTAATCACCTATAAATTATACCGAAACTCTTTTACAACAAAGATATCTCCTCCAAATTTTAATAAAAAAAAATGAGAGCATTAAGACAAGTAGAATTTAAAAATGAGAAGCATAAAACACAAGACTCTTTTAAATTATAAGAATTAAACATATAATTAAAAGAGTTTTTTAGGTTTTATAGCATTTTGAGAGCGCATATTAGAACTTGACTTTGTGAAAAATTTCGGCTAACTTCGTTAACTTAAAATATAAGTCAATGAAACAGACGTATATCTTACAATACGTTGCCAGTAATACGACCAAACCATAAAATGTTTCCATATAATTCAACTTTTTTTGTTATTTTTGCTAAAGTAAAACGACAAATAAACTGAATGAAACCAAAATTTGAAGTAGTTTTTCTTGAACAAGCTATAGACTTTATGAGTAAAATAGATGCGAAAGCTAAAAAGAAAATCTATTATAATTTGGATAAAGCAAAACTCGAGAATGACCCAAAACTGTTTAAAAAACTGACAGACGACATTTGGGAATTTAGAACACTTTATCAAGGAATTCAGTACAGACTTTTTGCTTTTTGGGACAAAAATGACAAAACTGAAGCACTTGTATTATCAACACACGGAATGGTTAAGAAAGTAAGTAAAGTTCCGAAATCACAAATTGAGAAAGCATTAAAGATTAGATCTGAATATTTTAACGAATAAACTTGAAATTATGGCAACGAAAAATAAAAAAATAAAAATGATGACACTTGACCAAATGAAGGACAAGGACATTGGAAAAGTTGGAACACCTGAACGTGATAAATACGAATTTGACTTGCGAATGGAAGTCCTTGGAGATATGATAAAGTCTGTCCGAAAAGAACGAAATTTGACGCAAGAGCAACTCGGAGAATTAATCGGAGTTCAAAAATCGCAAATCTCGAAATTGGAAAGGAACACAAAAAACGTGACTATTGAAACGATTTTGAAAGTATTTAGAGCATTAAAAGCAAACGTCAAATTTAGTGTTGAAATGAATGATTTTGACTTCAAAGTAGCGTAAAGCACTACTGATAAAAACGTGTATAACTTATAGATATCCAGTTACTTAAAAAAATTTAATACATACTTAAAAAGTCGCCAAATTTTAAAATTTGATAATTTCCAATAAAAAAGATAAATAGTAAAATTTAAAAATATGGCTTGTGCTTAATCAGAAAATAATTTTCTAATTTACACGCTACGAGCCATATAAAGACCGCTAACAAAACTACCCAATCAACTCCTTAACCAACTCAAAATCAAGCCCACCATAATTACCAGAGCTCATTAATAACAACGCCTTATTATCAAAATTTTGTTTAAACAGAAAGCTTTTAAAATCGTCTGGGTTGGTATAAATAATTAAATCGTCGCGCTCAAAAGCTTTAGCAATTTGCTCATGGGTGACTGCTTCTAGCTTTTTTATTTCAACGGCATGTGGCGAGTAGAACACTACAGCAACATCGGCCGCATTAAGCGCACCTTTATATTCTTTTAAAAACTCTGCATTTAAACTGCTGTAAGTATGTAATTCTAAACAGGCTACTAAAGTTCTATTTTGGTACTGTTCTTTTACAGCTTTTGTTGTAGCTTCTACTTTACTTGGCGAATGTGCAAAATCTTTATAGGCAACACTATTTGCACGTTTTGCTATTTTTTCTAAACGCTTGCTGGCGCCTTTAAATGTAGCAATAGCTTCATAAAAATCGTCTTCATCAATACCCATATGCTGGCAAATCCATTTGGCGCCTGCTAAATTATTAAGGTTATGCTTACCAAAAATTTCAATAGGTAAATCGCCTTCTGGAGTTTCTAAAAGTGTTTGTCCGTTATCAACAATATAAGCTGGTGTTTGGTAGGGTAATTTTCTAATAGTATTTTCGCTTGCTTCTACCACACGCTTTACTTCTGGATCTTCCTCGTTATAATTTATACTACCACCAGATACAATAGCATCTACAAAAATACTAAACTGCTCTACATAGTTTTTATAGGTTGGAAACACGTTAATATGGTCCCAAGCAATACCGCTTAACAGGGCAATATTTGGTTTGTATAAATGAAATTTTGGACGTCTATCTATTGGTGAACTTAAATACTCATCGCCTTCTAAAACGATAAAATCATTATCCTCGGTAAGTTTCACCATCACATCAAACCCTTCTAACTGTGCGCCCACCATATAATCTACATCTCTGTCATGGTAATGCATAACGTGTAAAATCATTGAGGTAATTGTAGTTTTACCATGGCTTCCACCAATTACTACACGGGTTTTGTGTTTAGACTGTTCGTACAAAAACTCGGGATAGCTATAAATTTTTACGCCTAATTCTTGGGCTTTTAACAACTCTGGATTATCTGCTTTAGCATGCATACCCAATACAATAGCATCTAAACTTGTTGTGATTTTTTCGGGATACCAACCGAAAGTCTCAGGCAACAATCCTTTTGCATCAAGTCGGGATTTTGACGGCTCAAAAATAGTATCGTCGCTTCCGGTGACGTTATATCCTTTATTATGTAGTGCTAAGGCTAAGTTGTGCATTGCAGCACCACCAATGGCTATAAAATGTACGTTCATATAACAAATATCTGCTTATAAGTTTAAAGTTCAAAGTTTTTATGTTGCGAAAAACTAATGATTTTTTTTGAATGAATAGAAGTGAAAAAACTTATGTTAACAGCAATGAGCTAGCAAATACACCCGCGCTAGGGATTGCAACGGTATCCTTTTTTGTGCTTTTTCAAAAAACCCTGATTATTGTTTAATTATAAAAACACCCTAATACTTTATAAGACACTGAAACACATTGAGCACAAAAAAGACCTGCCTACCTTCGGTATCGCAGGCAAGTATAGTGGAAAGCCCGACCCTTGTGGTAGCGCCCAACTATTACAGCTGTAAAATTTTATCTTTTTGTACTTTAAATGGTTTTATTTTAGGAAGTTCGGCAATAGCCAAATCTATAAATTTAAGCGCTTGCAATTTGTTATTTTTATGGGTATGTATTTGTGCTAAACGGTAATGCGCCCAAGCTTTTGGAACACCATCATTTGCAGAATAATTATTTAAATAAATTTCTAGGCACTTTTCTCCTTTTTCTAGCTGTACATTGTATTCGGCAGACACTTTGCCGATTTGATAATGCAGCGCATTGCGTTGGTGCTTGGAGTTGGCCTGCTCTATAGTTTTTATAGCCTTTTCTGGTTGTTTTTTAGTTTCGTAAAACGTAGTGAGTTTGTTAAAACAGGTAAGCGAACCGCCTTCTGCTATTGCCATTTTATAATATTTTTCGGCAAGTTCTGGCTCGTCATCATACTCGTGTATATAACCCTTTGCGAGATAACCATCTACGGTGGATAACACCTCTAATTCTTTAGCATATTGAAAAGATTTGCTTTTACTACCGCCAAAAATTCCAGGAAGTTGCATATATAATTCTACCAAAGCCCAACGTGCTTCAATGTGTGTTTTATCTAGTTCTGCTGCCTTTAAAAATGCATCTTTTACATCACCTATAAAACCTACAGCTTTAAATTTGTTTTCTAGAGCTTTCATGCCTAAAACACCACCATATTTGTAATGATAATTGGCTACATTAGGTTTTGTTTCTACTAAGTTTTCATAAACTTCTATAGCCCTATCCCACTGTTTTTGGTGGCCATAAGCATCACCTAAAAGTTCTTTAGCTTTTAAATCTTCTGGGTGTGTATCTAGATATTTTTTTACTGCTATTTCTGCTGTTTTAAATTCTTTTTGTTCTAACAAATGTTCTACCCGCTCTAAGGCTTGTTGCGAAAAACACGTAAGCGGAAGTAGTACTAAAAAGAATAATAATTGTTTCATAATATTTGGGTAACAAAAGCAAAAATAAGTTTTTCGTAACATATATTTTTCTGATTATGAAAATCTTAAGATTTAGCGTTTCGCTGCTATTTTTCTAAGTGATGTTACTCATAAAATGATTAACTTCCCTCATCCAACGAAGGCACTTACCCATTTATTGTTTTTTGGAATAGCTTTTGAATATAGTTTAGAGACATAAAATACATTGAAATGAATTTAGCGTTAGCAAAAAAAACGATTTTATTATTTATGATTCTCCTATTTTCTAATCTTACCGAAGCTCAAAACAATAGTTATGAGAGTTCTTGGAAAGCAGTGGATGATTTTGAAAAAAAGGGATTACCCAAATCTGCTTTAGAAGTTGTAGAACGTATTGCGCTAAACGCTAAAAAAGATAACAATAGTGCGCAAATAATAAAAACCATGTTATTTAAAAGTAAATACGCCTTGGTTTTGGAAGAAGATGCGCAACTTAAGATTATAACTAATTTTAAAACTGAAATTGCTAAAAGCGAATTCCCTTCTAAAAATATACTCGAAAGTATTTTAGCAAACTTGTACTGGCAATATTTTCAGCAGAATAGATACAAGTTTTACAATCGTACTAAAACATCTAAAAAAATAGACGTAGCAGATTTTAGAACCTGGGATTTACAAACGCTGTTTGATGAAGTACATTTACACTTTCAGAATTCTTTAGAAAGTGGCTTATTACTTCAAATGGAACCACTTGAAAACTATAATGCACTATTAAATGAACAAAAAAATTCTAAATTAATTAGACCTACACTTTTTGATTTTTTAGCGCATAATGCATTAGATTTTTATAAAACTAGCGAAACAAATATTACCAAGCCTACTTATAAGTTTGAAATTGATACCCCTAAATATTTAGGGGATGCTGAACCGTTTTCAATTTTAAATATTGAATCGAAGGACACGACATCACTTCAATTAAATACTTTAGAAATTTATAAAAACCTAATACGATTTCATTTAAAAGATGAAAACCCTTTTGCATTAGCAAATGTAAATATTGAACGCTTAAAATTTGTACACAAACATGCTACCTTTGATGATAAGGATGATGTATTATTAACAGCTTTAAAATCTGAAAGTGATAGATTAAAAGGACATGAAGTTTCTGGATTGTATGATTTTGAAATTGCACAGACGTATTATAATCAAAGTTTAAAATATATTCCTAAAAAGAATGAAACACCACAATGGAAAGCTAAAGATGCAGCAGATATTTGTAATGCTGTAATTACTAAATACCCAAAAAGTATTGCTGCTGAAAAATGTAAAATTCTACAATCACAAATCAAACAACCTGCTTTACGTTTAAGAATAGAGGCGTTTTTACCAGTTAAAAAAGAAGCACTTATTTTAGTAAATTACAAAAACTTTAATGCCTTAAATTTTAATGTCTACGCCATATCTGAGCGCCAATACAAGGCATTTAACAAAACATATCGTCAAGATGAGCAGTGGACTTTTATTAAGACATTAAAAGCGATTAAAACTTGGGAGAGTGCATTAAAAAATGAAGGCGATTATCAACAACATGCTACAGAATTAGTGTTACCAAAATTAGATAATGGCAGATATTTGATAGTAGCTTCAAAAGCTAAAAATCCTGAAACTAATTTTGCTTTTGCTCATGTACAGGTTACAAATATGGCGGTGGTAGAAACTGAAACACCAAGTGCCACTAAATTTCAAATTATAGATAGAAATAATGGTGCTGCTATTACTAATGCTAATATTGAAGTATCTTATTTTCCAGAACGTATCCGAAAAAGGGAAACTAAAACATACACTACAAATGCTTTAGGTGAAGTGGTAATTAAAAAAGATATTTTATGGTATAGAGATGTACAATTAAAAGTAGAACACCATAATGAAGTTGCCTATTTTGGAGAATCTTATATTAATAGACTCTATAAGGATAGAGTTCAAAAAACAACATATAACGGTTTTTTATTTACTGATAGAAGTATTTATAGGCCTGGTCAAACTTTATATTTTAAAGGTATTGCCATAAAAACTGATGAAGGGAAATCTGAAGTTTTACAACAACAAAACATAAATGTTTCTTTACATAACGTTAATGGAGAAAAACTTAAAACATTGCAAGGTGTTACCAATGCATTTGGTTCAATTTCAGGGGAATTTATTTTACCAAGCGGTGGATTAAATGGTCAATTTTTCATCCAAATGAAATCGGAAGACCCTAACAAAACATTAGTTGAAACACAGTATTTTTCTGTAGAAGAATATAAACGCCCCAAGTTTGAAGCTAAATTTAACCCAGTAAAAGAAACGTTTAAAATTAACGATTCTGTTACCATAACAGGCAATGCTTTAGCGTATGCTGGCAGTACTATTACCGATGCCAAAGTTGAGTACCGTGTTCTTCGTAAGGTAGAATACCCGCGGTGGTATTCTTGGTACCGTTCTTACACAAAAAGCGCTCCTCAAGAAATTACTTATGGCGAAACTACAACTGACGCTTCTGGAAATTTTAAAATTACCTTTAAAGCCTTACCAGATGAAGCTACAGATAAAACCAATCTTCCAGTGTTTAAATATGAAGTTACTGCTGATGTTACCGATATAAATGGTGAAACCAGAAGTACTTCTACACTTATAAGCGTTGGATATCACGCACTACTGGCACATTTAAATATTGCAGATCGATTAGATAAAACCAACAAAGACCATGTTTTAACTATTGATACGAAAAACTTAAATGGGGAATTTACGCCAGCAAAAGGCACTATTAAAATACATAAATTAGTGGCACCCAAAGCAACGTTAAGACCTCGCCCTTGGGCAGCTCCAGATTATCAAGCATTGTCTAAAACTGATTTTAAAAATCGGTTTCCGTTTGAAGCGTATACACAAGAATATGATGCGATACATTGGAAAAAAGGCACTTTAGTTTTTGAAACCTCTTTTAATACAGAAATATCAAAACTAATACCACTTGGAAAGCTAAAAAAATGGGCTTCTGGAACGTATGTTATCACTTTAGAGAGTAAAGATAAATTTGGGCAATTGGTAAAAGACGAAGTGAGAACAACACTTTATAGTGATAACGACGACACCTTAGCAGACCAACAGTTATTCAGCATTACAACTGATAAACCAACGTATGCTATTGGTGATGTTGCTCAAATTACTATTGGTTCTACAGCAAAAAATATTGCAGTCACCATTGCTATTGAAAAAGACAAAAAGAGCATCAAAAAGGAGATTATTACACTAAACAATAACAAAAGAGTAATTAGTGTTCCTGTTACTGAAAAAGATTTGGGCGGTTTTGCAGTACGTTACAGTTTTGCGGCCTTTAATAGTTTTCAAAATGGTACTGAAATTATAGCTGTTCCGTATACAAAAACAGAGTTAGAGATTGAAACACTAACCTTTAGAGATAAGTTACAACCAGGAACAGACGAAACTTGGCAATTTAAAATTAAAGGCCCAAAAGGTGAAAAAGTAAGTGCTGAACTATTGGCAAGTATGTATGATGCATCTTTAGATCAGTTTAAACCTCATCAATGGCATTTTAATCCTATATACAATCCTAGTTATAATATTAGTAGTCAAACAACTGCGAATTTAAGTTTTGGAACTAACGCTTTTACAGTATATCACGATAGATTTAGAGCAAATTATAAACACCAAAATTATGACCGGTTTAATTGGTTTGGGCTTTATTTTGGGAATAAATATAACGTTAGATCTACTGAATATTATAGTATTTCCAAATTAAGTAGTCGAGTAGCTGGAGTTGAGCAAATAGTTGATGATGTTGATGTAAGAGAAGAAGAATCTTTAGAACCTGCATACAGAAAAAAAACTGAAGGCTTTAACAAAGACAAAAAGCTAAACGCATCACCTTTATCAAATTCTGAAAATGTAGCAATAGAAAAACCAAACTTCAACAACATCAAAATCCGTAAAAATCTTCAAGAAACCGCCTTTTTCTTTCCACAATTAAAAACAGATACCGAAGGCAACATTAGTTTCAGTTTTACCACACCAGAGGCCTTAACCCAATGGAAATTACAATTAGTATCACATACTAAAACTTTAGAAAGTGCCACAAAAACGTTAACTACAGTAACGCAAAAAGAATTGATGGTGACACCAAACGCACCACGATTTTTACGTGAAGGTGATGCCATTACAATAAGTACAAAAATTTCAAACCTTACCGACAAAGCACTTTCTGGACAAGCACAATTAATTTTAACAGATGCCATTTCAGGAAAAGATATTTCCGCAAAGTTGCTCAGTTCTCCCTCTTCGGGAGAGTTAGAGGAGGCTTCTTCTTTTACTGTTGCAGCTTCTGGCAACACCCAAGTATCATGGAATTTAACCATTCCTGAAGATGTACAGGCTGTTCAATATAAAATTGTCGCAAAAGCTGGAGATTTTAGTGATGGTGAGCAAAATGCACTTCCCGTACTTTCAAACAGAATGTTAGTGACTGAAACCTTACCTATGTGGGTAAAAAGTAACCAGACCAGAAGCTTTACTTTAGATAAACTAAAAACCAACACCTCAACGACGCTAAAACAGCACAAGTTGACTTTAGAGATGACCTCAAACCCTGCATGGTATGCAGTACAAGCACTACCCTACTTAATGGAATACCCGTATGAGTGTAATGAGCAAACATTTTCAAGGTATTATGCCAATGCTTTAGCGCGCCATATTGCGAATTCAAACCCTAGAATTCAAGAGGTATTTAGGCAATGGCGAGGTACCGATGCATTGCTTTCTAACTTAGAAAAAAACAAAGCACTTAAATCAATTTTAATACAAGAAACACCTTGGCTGAGAGATGCTCAAAGTGAAACGGAACAGAAAAAACGTATCTCCTTACTTTTCGATTTGAATAAAATGAATAGCGAGTTGCAGTCTGCCATAAATAAATTACGAAGTAATCAAGTGCCATCTGGCGCGTGGTCTTGGTTTAATGGCGGGCGCGAAAACCGATATATCACACAGCATATTATTGCTGGTTTTGGACACTTAAAACAGTTAAATGTCATTAAGAGCGATAGTGAAGAATCTCAAATGATTTCAAAAGCCATCAATTATTTAGATGCTGAATTCATCAAAACTTACAACGACATTAGGAAATACAATGCCAAAGTAGATTTAAATAAAGATCATTTAAGTCATATACAATTGCATTATCTATACATGCGAAGCTTTTTTCCTGAGATTTCAACCTCAAAAAAAGTAGAGGAAATTATGGCATATTACCAATCTCAAATCCAGAAGTATTGGTTAAAACGTTCGTTGTATGCCAAAGGAATGATGGCACTAATTTCATACAGAAATAATGATAATGGTACAACCGCTAAAATCCTGAATTCGTTACAGGAAACAAGTATTACTACTGAAGAATTGGGCATGTATTGGAAAGCTAATACGAATTCGTGGTATTGGTACCAGGCACCTATTGAGACTCAAGCGCTCTTGATTGAAGCTTTTAGTGAGGCAGGTAATGTCATTCAGAAAGAAGCGAATAATCTTGAAACTATTGACAATCTAAAAATTTGGTTACTTAAAAACAAACAAACCAATAAATGGAAAACTACCAAAGCAACTACCGAGGCGGTTTATGCGCTTTTATTGCAAGGTAGCGATTGGCTATCGGTTACTGATATGGTTGATGTGAGTATAGGCGGACAGCAAATTACGCCTTCAAAACTAGAAGATGTAAAAGTAGAAGCTGGTACTGGGTATTATAAAACTTCGTGGTCATCATCTGAAATTACACCAGAAATGGGAGAAGTCAATATTACTAAAAAAGGGAAAGGTATTGCTTGGGGCAGCTTGTATTGGCAATACTTTGAAGATTTAGATAAAATTACCTCAGCAGAAACACCTTTAAGTTTGAAGAAAAACATCTTTTTAAAAACTAATACAGCTCATGGTGAAGAAATTTCAGAAATTACTAACAAAACACATTTAAAAGTTGGTGATTTACTTAGGGTTCGCATAGAATTACGTAGCGATAGAAACATGGAATTCTTGCACATGAAAGATATGCGCGCCTCTGGTTTAGAACCCGTTAATATAATCAGCAACTACAAATGGCAAGATGGTTTAGGTTATTATGAAAGCACTAAAGATGCGGCTACCAACTTCTTTTTTGATTATCTACCTAAAGGTGTTTATGTTTTTGAATACGATTTACGTGTAAATAATGCTGGAAATATGAGTAATGGTATTACAACGATACAAAGTATGTATGCGCCAGAGTTTAGTAGTCATAGTGAGGGTAATAGAATTCTGGTAGACTAAAAACTTAACTGCTCTTTAAAAATATAGGATTGCCTTCTGGAGATTTCAATTTCTTCTCCAGAATTCATTTCTATTTTAAACTTTCCATTAAACCATGATACTACTTTTTTTACATGATTGATATTAATAATTTGCTGTCTATTTGCTCTAAAAAACACATCTTTTGGTAATTTTTCTTCTATTTGTGCAAGAGATTTATAAATTAAAGGTTTATTATTTTCAAAAAACACGCGAGTATAATTTCCAACTATTTCAAACATAGAAATATCTTGTATTTTTACTAGCCAACATTTCTCACCATCTTTAATAAAAATTTGTTTATCTAAACCCAAAGTATTTTCATTTTCAACTTTAGATAACTCATTACCTCTAGTATTTTCAATTACCTTTTTAATACTTTGAGAGAATCGTTTTAGATTTATGGGTTTTAATAAATAATCAAATGCATTGTATTCAAAAGATTTAATAGCGTATTCATCAAATGCTGTAGTAAATATAACTATTGGTACTTCATCTAACATTTCTAAAAGCTCAAAGCCATCTTTCTCAGGCATATTAATATCTAAAAATAATAGATCAGGTTTTGTTTCTATAATTAGTGTATAACCATCATCTACATTAGCTGCTTCGCCTACTAATTCTATTTCTTTATGCACTTTTATAAGTTCTTTTAACTCATTACGAGCTAAACGCGAATCTTCAACTATAATGGACTTTAATAGTATCATTGCAATGGAATTTTTATAGTGGCTACTACCGCGTTATCCTGTGCTTCTAAATTAAATGTTGAAGTTTCACCATAAAGCAAATTAAGACGTCTTTTAATATTTTGAACACCTAACTGCGTTCCATTTTTATTTTGACTTAGGTGGCCTGAATTAGAGACTATTATTTGTAATTGATTATCTTTTACATGAGTGCTAAGACAAACCGTACCACCTTCCTTTATATTTGAAATACCATGTTTTATGGCATTTTCTACCAACATCTGAATAATCATTGGTGGAATTTTAATATTTAAACACACATCGTCAATCTTCTTTATAAAAGTAAGTCTATCTTCAAATTGAATTTTAGAGATCGCTACATAGTTTTCAATCATTTCTAATTCATCTTCTAAAGCTATAGAATTAGAATCGCTTTTGGTTAATGAATAGCGAAGAGTTTCAGATAAACTAGTGAGCATAACTCTTGCCTTATCAACATCCTCTAAAATTAGGCCTCGAATATTATTTAAGCTATTAAACATGAAATGTGGATTGATTTGACCTTTAAGCGTATTTAATTGAGACTCTTTTAAATTATTTTCTAATTGTATTTGTTTTAAGTTAACTGTTTTTAATTGATGATAAATTTTTATTGTTAAAAACACAAAGAACCATACAAAAAACAAAGTCATAAAATAAAACATATTATATATTTTACCCTTAAATGTAACCGTAGTGTTTGTGCCTTTAATTTGTAAGCCTGCGATATCTAAAATTGGCCATATTATTAAAGTATATAATAATTGAACTCCAACAAATACTAAGACAAGCTTCCATATATTTTGCTTTAAATTTGAAATATGAAGTTTGTAATCAATAAATAATGATATAATATAACTACAAAAAAAAGCAAATACACCGCATAGAACACTTTCGGCCCAGAAATATAATTTTAACGAATATTCTAAATCGTCAGACCTTATGAAAATTTTTGGTATTGCTAGCGTAGTTGTAAATAAAATAACCCAACCAACGACGCCAAATACGATGTAATATTTATTTAATGATAATTTCATGTATAACTTTTACAACACAAATATGTATGATGTTTAATAGTTGCTAAATATACGTAAATACTAATCCTAATTTTTTTGCCACCAACTATTAATAATGATTTCTTATTTTTTTAGAGCATCCCAAATATTCCACATAGTTTCAATAGAGTTTTCTTTTTTAGAATCTGTATTTGTAATAAAGATTCTTCCTTTTGCCTCTTCTGTATTAAAAAACATCATTGTATTTGTTCCTGGATCTCCACCGGTATGTCCAATAACGTTATAAGCTAATTCTTTATCTATAAATAGTCCTACATTAAAGTTTTCTTTACCTCCTAAACTATTATTGTCTAGTTGAGATTTAAAAAACTCATTGTAACTATTAGCATTTAAAATACTCCCATTTGCAGAATAACCTTTGATTAATTCTATTAGAAATTTACTTAAGTCTGTACTTGATGTTATAAGTCCCCCATCAGGATAAGATAGAATTTGGTAATACGGTAATTCGTAATCATCGTAATATAATTTTGAATAATTAGCACTATCAGCTTCATCAAAAAACCAAGTGGTTGAAGTCATTCGTAAAGGATTGAATATATGCTTTTTAGTGAATTCGAAAAATGGTGTATTGGTTGCATACTCAATTACTAAGGCACATAACGCTGCACCTATATTACTATACTCTCTAAGCACTCCAGGTTTTCTTTTTGCAAATGTAGATACATTATAAAATGCGTCATCTTTTTTTAAAACTTTTCTTAGATACTCAGCTAACGTCATCCAGTTTTTTGACGGATTTTGATAATATAGTTCGTACCGTTTTAGACTATCACTAATAGGAATATCATCTTTATTTACATAACATGTTTGCATATAAATATCAGTATCTACTATAGAACTGGTATGAGTAGCTAATTGCCTAACAGTTATTAATTCATTTGGATAGTTGGGATTTACGACCTTAAATGGCAAATATGTATTTATAGGATCATCTAAATTAATAACGTTTAGCTCCACTGCTTTTAAAAGTGCAGCAGCTATAAATACTTTGGAAATCGATGCAATATTAATTACTGTATTTTCAGTATACTTTTTCTGTTTTGATACATCAGCGTATCCAAAACCTTTATTGTATAATATTCCTGTAGTATCAACTATAGATACTGCAAACCCATTAAAAACATTTTTATTATAAAAACGTTCTATCTCACTAGTAATGCTATCTAATGATACGTTCGAAGTTGTAGTTATTCTCGTTTTATCTTGTTTTACAAGCTCCTTACAAGAGCTTATTATTAACAATATTACCAAAATTGCTGTTTTGTGACTTACATTTTTTATTGCGCTCATAATAGTTTAATTTATTAGATGTATTAGTATATCTACTATGTTAACAAGAATATTAATTAAAACTTTGACTAAATTTACCATAACTATATTCGTTTTTTGATTGATGATTGATGCCGTAAATGTATTTTATATACACACTACATAAAGCTAGAATATGATGAATGGTAAAATCTTTTACTTAAACGGTATAAAGGGTAATTGATTCATTAATCTAAATAATACCTTAACTACAAAATAACAATTAGAACTTAAATTTAAATCTCTATATTTTCAAAGTACAGCAGTGATAAATAAGATTATGAACTCAAAAGTTTTTATGTTGTATACATCCATTTGAATTATCTAGTGAGGCTAGCGCATACTTTGGCGTATTAATTAACTCTAAAACACTTATGTTAGTTGGTATGATAGAATTGTTACTAGTTCAATTATATTTCTAAATAAGTTTAGAACCCTTTTAGCAATCGTCTTAATTAGTGTTTCTGTAAATGCAATATCGTTTCATCTTAATTTATATTCTTCAAATATTTCTATGCGAAATAGTTACAAGAGTAAAAATTCAATATTACTCAGATAGTCAATATAAAGAGGTTTATATAGTCTCATTTTTTATTTCTTATCTTTACACATGTATTAATGTATTTTAACCCCTAAAAGACATGAATTACAAACACCCTAAAATCAATATTTTTTATAACCTACTAGTAATGGCCTTAATTTTCTTGATATCATATTCTTGTGGCTCAAATAAAGCTGTATCAACCTCTAAAGACACTTCTAAAGTTGAGCAGACACCTAAAATTGTGTTTTTAAACTACGCTATCAAAAAAAACAATACAGGCTCTAATACCATCCAATTTATAAGCTCTAAAAAAGTAAACGGAAAATTAAAAAATCAAAAGAAAATTTTAGTTGATAAAGGTGATCCTGGAGATTTATTATGTTTACAACTAGATGCGACTTCAGCTACAATATCTCAACTATTAATTAAAAACCCACTACTAAAAACTGTAGAGTATGTAGATGAAACAAAAAACTTTAAAGTAGTAAATATGGCTCTTGACAGTACTGAGTTTTTCGTTAGATTACAATTGTATCCTGAAACCAAATTTATTGCTATAAACAATAGCTTAGGTTCTAAAAAACCGCTAATACTAACTAAAGTAAGTGAATTATGAAACAGTACTTTAGATGTTTAATATGGCTCATTTTTAGTCAAATTAGTACTGCACAAGTTTTTGATGTTGAAACTATAAAACTAGCTGGAGCTGAAGATAAACGTATAAACCTTGTGATACTTGGTGATGGGTATCAAGCTAGTGAATTGGATCAATTTGTTACAGATGCTACCAGTTTTAGCACCGAATTATTTAGTCAATCTCCATTTTTAGAATACAGCGATTATTTTAATGTATATGCCATAAAAGTACCTTCAAACGAAAGTGGAGCAGACCATCCCGCAACAGGCACAGATGTTACTGAACCTCTTACACCTATTAAAAATGTAGATACTTATTTTAATACTACTTTTGATGGTTTTGGTTTTCATAGACTATTATTTTATGGTATAGATTGGCCAGATTCAAACGCAGCTCGGGTAAAGATTATTTCTGTTTTATCTGATAATTTTCCAGCTTACGACCAAGCTTTAATTTTAGTAAATTCAACGGTTTATGGAGGCAGTGGTGGTCAATTCCCATTATCATCTATGGCAACAAGTGCCAATGAAATTGCTATACACGAATTAGGACACTCTCTTTTTAATTTATTAGATGAATACTACCCGGGAGACGGACGATTACGAGAAGATATTAATGCTACTAAAACATCTGACCCAAATACAATTAAATGGAAAAACTGGCTTAGTGATGATGGCATAAACATCTACCCTTACGGTACTTCAGGTGAAGCAGCTACATGGAATAGACCTCATCAAAATTGTAAAATGCGCTATTTGGGTCGCCCTTTTTGTGCTGTTTGTAAAGAAGGTATGATAGAAAAAATTCACGATTTAGTATCGCCAATAGACAACTATACGCCAAACAATGATGCACCTGTAGAAAACCCAACGTATCCGTTAGATTTTCAATTATCGTTACTAAAACCCAATCCCAATACCTTAAAAAGTACTTGGACTTTAAACGGGACTATTATTAATACTGATGTTGACGTAGTTTCTCTTAGTGAGACAGATTTAATTGATGGTACAAATACGCTAACAAGTATTATTACAGACGATAGTCCAATGCTTAGAGTTGTTAACCATGATACTATTCATGTAAATACGGTGACTTGGACTATTAATTTTGATGCATTAAGTATTAAAGACCTCAACGCGCAATCAAACACCTATAACATTTCGTTGTACCCAAACCCTACACAAACTACGCTAAATTTTAAGTTTGAAAGTAATACCACAACCAATTTACAAGTAAGAATTACAAGCGTAGACGGAAAACAATTAAAGTCACTAAACATTTCTAACTTAGAAGCTACTGAAGTTGATATCAGTACTTTTAGTTCGGGAATTTATATTGCCAATTTCTATACTAGTAATACTTTTTTAACAAGTAGAAAAATAATTAAAAACTAAACCCATTATTTTGAAGGCGGTGTTGTTGGGCGTACCTCAATTTTACTAGGTAATGTTCTTGGATGCATTTCTAAAAGATCCACCACCAGTTTACCAATATCTTCAATCTGTATTTTCCAAGCGTCTTTTTCAGCAGGTTCATTACCATTAAAATACGTTGAAACAGATCCGGGCATTATAGTACTTACTTTTACACCATGCTGTCTTAAATCTAGCATCACCGCTTGGGTAAATCCCGTAACACCAAATTTACTAGCGTTATACGCTGCACCACCAGCAAAAAAATTAGTACCAGCCAAACTAGAAATCGATATAAAATACCCTTTAGATTTTTTAAGTGCTGCTACACCTGCCTTTATAGAGTAAAATACACCAGTTAAATTAGTATCAATCACAGCATTCCAGTCCTCTATTGCTAAGTTTTCGATAGACCCAAACTTACCTAAACCTGCGTTAGCAATAATTATATCTAATTGCCCATAAGTGTCTATTACCGTTTTTACAGCTTTTTCTTGGCTTTCAAAATCTCTAACATCTGCAACTATACCAATAGCTTTGGCTTGTGTATTGGTATTAGAATTTAAGTTATCTGCTGCTGCAGTGGCAGCCGCCTTACTCCTACTCGTTACCGCTACATGTACACCTTTTTCTAGTAAAGATTGTGCGACACCGTAACCAATACCTTTGGAGCCTCCCGTAATTAATGCGACTTTATTTTCTATTGCTTCCATAGTTTTACAATTTTAGTAAAACTACAAAACACAAAAGAGAAACTAGTATTAAAACTGTTAGTTTAATTATAAAATTTATGGGTTAAGTGTTGGATACTTTTTAAACACTTTTTCTACAATAGCAACAAAACGTTCCTCTCGTTTTAAAGGCTTAGCATTTGGGTTAAAACCCGCCTCACTCTTAGCTTGCCAAAACAACTGCTTGTTACTAGCATCAACGAAATCAAAAATAATTTCTCTAGTCATTTTTGCTTGTCCAATAGGTAAACCTATAGAAATACCGCCACCAACACCTACACCACCTCCGCCAACGCCAACGCCAACAGTTTCGCGTTGTGCATTGCGAAAATCAGTACTTTTAATATCTATTAAAAAATCTGCATTTTCTGAAATTAAAAAACCGTTAGCTTTTAATTTAGCATCCATCGCATCCAATAATCGTTTTGTATCCAATTCGCTCAAGCCTGTTTCCATATCACCAAAATATTGATAGGTTTTATATTTTGAAAAGTCTACTGCCTTATCGTAATCGTAGTTAACGTAAATTGGGGCGCATGACATAAATGAAAATAATAATAGTATTACTAGAAATCGCTGCATAGTATTTATTTTTTGAATAAATTTAATCAAAAATTATGCCTTTACGCATAGATTAAATAACACAATGAATAAACTAGCATATTACTACGTTATATTTTTTTGTTTTTATCACAATATAAGTTTAGCGCAAACTACTCGATATCAAGAACCTAAAGCACCTTTTAGATACAGTATGGAGACTGTAAGTTTTATAAATAGTGATGCCGATAGCATTAAATTATCAGGCACGCTCACCCTACCAAAACATGTTAAAAATCCTCCTGTAGCTATATTAATAAGTGGTTCTGGCCCTCAAAATCGTAATGCTTACCTTAAACCGTTTCATCATAAACCATTTTTGGTAATATCAGATTATTTAACCAATCATGGTATTGCGGTATTACGATATGATGATAGAGGTGTTGCTAAATCTGAAGGTAATTTTAAAACCGCAACCTCGTTTGATTTTGCAAGTGATGTAACTGCCGCTATTAACTTCTTAAAACAGAGACAGGATATTAATACCAGCAAAATAGGATTAATTGGCCATAGTGAAGGCGGATTAATTGCTCCTATAGTTGCAGCAACAAATACTGATGTAGCTTTTATAGTAATGTTAGCAGGAACAGGTGTAGACGGTGGTAAAGTTTTACAAACACAATCTCGAAAAATGATGGCATTACGTGGTACTCCAGACATAATGTTGGATGAGAACGAAAAACTAACTACTATTATTTATGATGTTATTAAAAACCATAAACATACAGACACTATAAAAACTAAAATAAAAAATGGTTTAAATGATTTTAAGGCGCATCACCCAATGTCGGTAGTATCGCCAGCTATTACGCCTGTTTTAATAGAACAGCAATTTAAAATATTAGAATCTAAATGGCTATTAGCCTTTATAAGAACTGACCCGAAAGATTATTTAGAAAAAACCAAATGCCCCATTTTAGTATTGAATGGCAGCAAAGATGTGCAAGTATTACCTGAAGTTAATTTACCTGAGATTGAAAAAGCTTTAATGGTTTCTGGAAATACAGACGTTACTATCAAAACGTTGGAGGGTTTAAATCATTTGTTCCAAACCTGTACTACTGGTGCAATTAGTGAGTATAAAACTATTGAAGAAACGTTTTCTGAAGATGTATTAAAGCAAATTGTAGATTGGATGAAATTGCGGTTTTAATGAAGGTATAGTTGAGATGACTATGATTTTGCAGATACTTGACTTTGTAAATATTTTCGACTACCTTCGTTTAACTTCGGATATAAGTCATTACAACGGACGTATATCCGATAACACGTTAGCATTAATGGTTCAGAAGAAAATTTTTCAACCCATTAAGAACGCTTAAAATTCAGCTTAGAAAGTATAGATTCTATTCACAAATGGACATTGCACAACGCAACTGTTGCGCAAATGGACTTTTTAGCTTGTTCGTGTTAATGGATTTGCGTGCTACGTGCCTTCCGATCTGCGCAATCGTCGCGTAATCGAAATGGAATCTGTTCCTAATCGTTATGTAATCTGCGTAAAGAGCCTGTGCTTACTCAGATGCTTCACCAAAAATGCTAACAATGCCTATAATTAATTGCTAAGGATTTTCCACAGGAAAATCTCCGCAAATTAATTAATTTAGGTGTCTGGCGAGAAATCCTACAGATTTCAAACCGCAACTAATCATAGCCGAGACCGTTAAACGAACCTCTCAAAAACAACAGAAATTTTATAAAATAGTACTGAATTTAGCAAAAAAGCCCGCGTTAGGGATTGAACGGCATGTTTGAAATCCCCGACGTAGGAGGGATTGAGTAGTGAAAGCCCGACCCGACCTTAGGAGGGTAACGCCCTAACTATTCAACATACCCCAAAGCTTGTCTTTAAGCTGTGTGATACCTTGCTGTGCAACGGAAGAAATAAACAAATACGGAATAGGTAATTCGCCATCGAGTTCCGCATTTAGTTCTGCCTTTAACTCTTCATCTAGCATATCACTTTTTGAAATGGCGACTAAACGCTCTTTATCCAACATTTCTGGATTGTAACGACGGAGCTCGTCTAATAAAATATCGTATTGCTTTTTAATATCATCGGCATCTGCTGGAATTAGAAATAGCAAAATAGAGTTACGTTCTATATGGCGTAAAAAGTAATGCCCTAAGCCTTTACCTTCGGCTGCACCCTCTATAATACCTGGAATATCTGCCATTACAAAGGTTTGAAAATCGCGATATTCTACTATGCCTAAATTGGGTTTTAGTGTGGTAAATTCATAATCTGCAATTTTAGGTTTCGCAGATGTAATTACTGAAAGTAATGTGGATTTTCCTGCATTTGGGAAACCTACCAAACCAACATCTGCCAGTACTTTAAGCTCCATAGTAATGTACTTTTCTTCTATGGGTAAACCTGGTTGAGCGTAACGTGGGGTTTGATTGGTTGACGATTTAAAATGCCAATTCCCTAAACCACCTTTACCGCCTTCTGCTACAATTTTTTCTTCGCCCTCTTTTGTAATTTCAAAAAGAATAGTATTGGTTTCTGTGTCTCGCACTACGGTGCCTAAAGGTACATCCAGATAAAAATCTTCACCATCGGCTCCTGTGCTTCTACTTTTACTACCGTTACCACCATGGCCTGCACGTATGTGTTTTTTAAATTTTAAGTGCAACAGTGTCCAAAGGTTAGAATTACCACGAATAATTACATGGCCACCACGGCCACCATCACCACCATCTGGTCCGCCTTTAGTAATATATTTTTCGCGATGTAGGTGTGCAGAACCTTGACCGCCTTTACCAGAGGAAACATACATTTTTACGTAATCAACGAAGTTGCCTTCTGTCATTGTTTTTGTGTATTTGTTGTTGTAGCACTACAAAATTGGGTGGTGTTTACATAGCTCTAAACACCTATAAGTTGCAATTAAAGGGCATCAATTACTTTACTTAAACGCTCAGTAATATCAGCAATACTGCCAACACCATCTACACCAAAGTATTTATCTTGTGCTGTGTAATAGTCTTTTAAAATAGCTGTTTCGCTGTAATATACTTTAATACGGTTTCTAATTACGGCTTCATCAGCATCATCTGCTCGCCCACTAGTTTTGCCTCTTTCTAGCAAACGCTGTACCAAAATTTCATCGTCTACCTCAAGAGCTATCATAGCATTTATTTGAGAATCTTTTTCATCCATTAATTGATCTAAAGCATCGGCTTGCGCATTTGTTCTTGGAAAACCATCAAAAATAAAACCATTAGCATCGGCGTTTTTTTCTACCTCAGCATTAAGCATATCAATAGTAACTTGGTCTGGTACTAAAGCTCCTTTATCTATATAAGATTTGGCTAGCATGCCTAAAGCAGTTTCATTTTTAATATTGTATCTAAAAACATCTCCTGTAGAAATATGTACAAGGTTATACTTTTCCTTTAAAAAATTGGCTTGCGTGCCTTTTCCTGCTCCTGGAGGGCCAAATAGTACTAAATTGGTCATGTGTTGCGTTTCTTTTAGTTGATATACTTCTGGTAAATCTCTTCCTAAATTATCATAGTCTAAGCCATAGCCTACAATAAATTTATTGGGAATTTCTATACCTATATAATGTAATTTAAAGTCTTTTTTGTAGGCTTCTGGTTTGTAAAAAAGCGTGGCTATTTTTAAGGTTTTAACCTTTTCATTTTTAAAAATGCGATGTACTTCTGCTAAGGTTTGTCCTGTATCAATTATATCTTCTAAAATTACTACAGTTCTTCCGGTTAAATCTTGAGTTAAACCTATCAGTCTTTGAATATCTTCACTAGATTTTACTCCTTCGTATGATGCTAATTTAATAAAGGTAACCTCACAAGGTTTTGGGTATTTTTTTACAAAATCGCTTGTTAACATAAACGATCCATTTAAAATCCCCACAAATACAGGTATTTCATCGCCTAAATCATTAGCTATTTTAGAAACCATACTATCAAGTGCTGCCTCAATCTCTTGAGCCGAAATAAATGGTTTAAAATATTTGTCGTGAAGTTTTATCACTTTAATTTAGTTTGAAAAACGCAAAGATAGTCAATAGATTAAGTATTACCCATTTTTTTGATTCAGGTTTAGAATCAAATTATATATTTAAATGTATTTTTGTGCATCTTTAACTTGTATTTATAAAAGTTAGTAATGAATTATTTTTCTTCAGATTTTAAATTAGGCATTATAGGTGGTGGGCAATTAGGCAAAATGCTTTTGTATAACACGCGAAAGTTTGATATATATACTTGCGTATTGGGTGCCAACAAAGAAGCCGTATGTAAAACGGCATGTAATGAATTTTCCATGGGCAATTTGATGGATTATGATATAGTGTACAACTTTGGTAAAAACGTTGATGTTTTAACGATTGAAATAGAAAATGTAAATGTTGATGCGCTAGAGGCTCTTGAAGAAAAAGGTATAAAGGTATATCCATCTTCTGACACTTTGCGTACCATTCAAAACAAAGCGACTCAAAAATTATTTTATATTGATAATGCATTACCTACAGCACCTTTTACAAGGTTTGCCTACCTATCGGAAATTGAAGATGCACTTGCAAATGGCGTATTAACATTACCATTTGTTTGGAAAGCAGCACAATTTGGATACGATGGCAATGGTGTTAAAGTAGTACGACAATTATCAGATTTAGACAATTTACCAAAAGGCGAATGTATTGCAGAAACACTTGTGCCTTTTAAAAATGAATTGGCTGTAATTGTGGCACGAAACCCCTCAGGTACTATTAAAACATTTCCTGTGGTGGAAATGGAATTTCACCCAGAGGCAAACCAAGTAGAATATGTTATTTGTCCTGCTAGAATTTCAGAGGAGATAGCGAAAAAAGCACGAGAAGTAGCTCTAAATGTTTCAAAAGCCTTTAATCATGTTGGTTTATTAGCTGTGGAAATGTTTCAAACAGAAGACGATACTATTTTAATAAATGAAGTAGCACCAAGACCTCATAATTCTGGACACCAAACTATTGAAGCAAGTTATACCTCGCAATTTGAACAACATTTACGCGCCATTTTAGACTTACCTTTAGGAAGAACGGATAGCAAAGTAGGTGGTGTTATGGTAAATTTAGTTGGTGCAGAAGGACATACAGGTAATGTTGTTTACCAAAACATAGAAAATATTATGACTATGGATGGTGTTACACCACATATTTATGGTAAAAAGCAAACTCGCCCATTTCGAAAAATGGGACATGTAACGATAGTAAACGAAGATTTAAATGAAGCAAGACGCGTTGCAGAAAATGTAAAAAAGTCAATAAAAGTAATTAGTTTATCATAGTACAATAAACACATACCAAACGCCATTAGTATGATTTGGATTTTGGAATATTAAATTTAGAATTTATGAGTAAAGTAGGTGTAATTATGGGTAGTAAAAGCGATTTACCTGTAATGCAAGATGCCATAGACATCTTAAAAGATTTTGACATAGAGGTAGAGGTTGATATTGTATCAGCACATCGTACACCCGAAAAGTTATTTGATTATAGCAAACACGCACACACAAAAGGGTTTACTGTTATTATTGCTGGCGCTGGTGGTGCTGCGCATTTACCAGGAATGGTGGCGTCTTTATCACCCTTACCTGTTATTGGTGTTCCTGTAAAAAGTAGAAATTCTATTGATGGTTGGGATTCTGTACTTTCTATTTTACAAATGCCAGGAGGTGTACCTGTAGCAACTGTTGCCTTAAATGGCGCTAAAAATGCTGGTATTTTAGCAGCACAAATCATAGGATCTCATGATACATCGGTTTTAGATAAAGTATTGGCCTACAAAGAAGGACTTAAAACAAAAGTAAACGAGTCTGCTAAAGATTTAAACTAGAGCCTTAAAATAGAGAAACCCCGACAAAAGTCGAGGTTTCATTAGCTATTAACAATAATTCTTAAGAGTTAAAGATAACTCCTCTGAAAAATTCTGTGCAAAAGTATGAATTAATTAGTCTTAATTTACTATGCATGCATAACAAATTGAAAATTTAACACTTTTTTACATATAATGATTGATTATTCATCGATAAACGGTTTTAACACACCTTACAATACTGCTCCTTTTTCTAAAATTAATAATGAAGATTATTTACCAGCATTTAAAAATGCGATAGCCGATGCTAAAGCAGAAATTGATGCTATTGTAAACAATACTAATGCACCAACATTTGAGAATACAATTGAAGCCTTAGAGTTTTCGGGAGAAAAACTTGATAGAATTTCAAGTATATTTTTTAATTTGAATTCTGCTGAAACTAATGAGACTATTCAAAAAATAGCACAAGAAGTGTCTCCAATGCTTTCTGAATTTAGCAATGATATAACACTTAACGACGATTTATTTAAACGTGTAAAAGCAGTTTACAATTTAAAGGACAAGCTAGATTTAACAACGGAGCAACAAACACTTCTTGGTAAAAAGTACAAAGGCTTTTCAAGAAACGGGGCTAATCTTCCTGAAGATAAAAAAGAACAACTTAGAGCTATTGATAAAAAAATAAGTAAATTAAAATTAAAATTTGGTGAAAACGTACTAGCAGAAACCAACAAATTTGAAATGCTTATTACAAATGAAGCAGATTTATCAGGATTACCAGATGGTACCAAAGAAGCTGCAAAACAATTGGCCGAAAGCAAAGACAAAGAAGGCTGGTTATTTACCTTAGATTACCCGAGCTACATCCCTTTTGTAACTTATGCCGATAACCGAGAATTACGTAAAAAACTATCTCTCGCTGCTGGAGCAAAAGCGTTTAAAGGTGATACCCTTGACAATCAAAAAAACGTTTTAGAAATCGCAAAATTACGTTACGAGCGCGCAAAACTATTAGGCTATAAAACACATGCACATTTTGTATTGGAAGAACGTATGGCCGAAACACCAGAAAACGTAATTAAATTTTTAAATGAATTATTAGAAAAAGCAAAACCTGCTGCACATAGAGAATTTACAGCGCTTGAAAATTTTGCTAAAGATTTAGATGGTATCGATACCCTTGAAAAATGGGATGGTGCCTATTATTCTGAAAAACTAAAACAAAAACTATTTAATTTAGATGATGAGTTATTAAAACCCTACTTTAAATTAGAAAACGTTATTAACGGTGCATTCAAAATTGCCAAGAAATTATTTGATTTACACTTTGAAGAAATTGATACGATTGATACCTACCATGAAGATGTATTAACGTATAAAGTCACAAATTCTAAAGGCGACTTTATTTCTATTTTTTATGCTGATTTTTTCCCAAGAGCCGGAAAACGTAACGGCGCGTGGATGACGGTGTATAAATCACAGTACATAAAAAATAACGAAAACAGTAGACCACACATATCCAACGTTTGCAATTTTACCAAACCCACAAAAACGAAACCTTCTTTATTAACATTTAATGAAGTAACCACGTTATTTCATGAATTTGGACATGCACTTCATGGTATTTTAGCTAACACTACCTACCCTAGCTTATCGGGCACAAATGTATATTGGGATTTTGTAGAATTACCAAGTCAAGTTATGGAAAATTGGTGTTACGAAAAAGAAGCTTTAGCATTGTTTGCGAAACATTATGAAACTGGTGAGCTTATCCCAATGGATTTAGTAGAGAAAATTAAAGCATCTGCCACCTTTCACGAAGGTATGCAAACCTTACGCCAAATAAGTTTTGGTTTGCTGGATATGAGTTGGCACGGACAAGACCCTACTGAAATTTTTGATGTAAAACAACATGAAAATAATGCTTTTAAAGGCACAAAACTCTATCCTGATGTTGTTGAAAATTGTATGAGTACTGCATTTTCGCATATTTTTCAAGGTGGGTATTCCTCGGGATATTACAGTTATAAATGGGCAGAGGTTTTAGATGCTGATGCTTTTGAATATTTTAAAACTAAAGGTGTTTTTAATAAAACTGTAGCTACAAAATTTAAAGATCATGTATTAAGCAAAGGTGGTACAGAAAACCCAATGACGCTATATAAGCGTTTTAGAGGGCAAGAGCCAAAACCTGAGGCGTTGTTGAGACGTGCAGGTTTGTTAAAATAAGTTTATAAGTTTAATCGTTAAGGTGTTTATGAAGTTATTAAAACTGATTAAACACCTTTTATTTTTTATCGTATTAACTCTTATAACTCAAGTTGGTGGCCTTATTTGGTTATTTAGTGTATGGATTTCACAAAGTATTAAAAAGAAAAAACGTTACATATTTCCTGTATTATATCTTTTATGTAACCTTATTATAATACCGCCCATTGCAAAACTGTTAGGGCGAGAAAAACTTCCAGTATTTGATAAAACACTTAAACCAATACATTGGTGCTACCCGCTTTTATTTAGAAATTATGTAAACCCAAAACTTAAAGTTGTATTACAAGATACTGCCCACGTATTGTTTATTTCTAAAGCGATTTCAATAACTTACCTTGATGCTAATTTTCCGTTTTTTGATGGCTTTCCTTTACTACCCCATTTAAGTCATAATGATGGAAAAAAATTGATATTTCATTACTATATTTAGATAAAAACAATAATCCTACCTCAAAAAAACCCTCAAGATCTGGTTATGGTGTTTATGTAAGTACCGAAAACAAAACATACAACAGATGCATAACACAAGGCTACTGGCATTACGATTTTTCGAAGTATATAACCTTTGGTACTAAAAACAATTTAAAGTTTGATAAAAAAAATACTAAAATCCTCATTGCACAATTGATATCTAACTCCTCGGTAAACAAGATATTTATTGAACCCTATTTAAAAACTGCTTTAGGTTTTTCAGAAGTTAATAAAATTAGGTTTCATGGGTGTAAAGCTGTAAGACATGATGACCATATTCATTTAGAAATAAAACAAACTTTCAATAATTATTGAAAGTTTAGAAATTATTTATATATTTGTATTCTAATGAAGCAATAAGGTTTGGAATATCAAGACGCAAAAGAAAAATTTATAAGCACTTGGGGTAGTTTAGGAACGCTCTGGGGTATTAATAAAGCTATGGCGCAAATACAAGCTTTACTTTTTATTGCAACAAAACCATTATCTATGGAAGAGATAATGGAAGAGTTAAAAATATCAAGAGGGAACACAAGTATGAATTTGCGTCAGCTTATGGATTGGGGCATCGTAACCAAAGCTTTAATACCTGGAGAGCGCAAAGAGTATTTTACAACTGAAAAAGATGTACAAGAATTGGCAAGACATATTGCCAAAGAACGTAGCAGACGAGAAATTAAACCCGTTATAAAAGTATTGAAAGAAGTAAGTTCTATTAAAAACGATGGTACAGCAAAAACAAAGGAGCTTATAAAACAAACTAAAGCATTACATGATTTAGCTGACACTGCAGATGCTTTACTAAATAAAGTGGCAAACCAAGAGCAAAACTGGATAAATAAATCTTTATTAAAATTATTTAAATAAAAAAATTTAAATCATACTTTCAATATTTTCTGAAAGTTTAAAACTAACAAAAACAACTTAAAAATAATGAAAACACAAATTCCTAATTGGTTAATCATCCTTGGTGGATGTGGTCAAATATTCACAGCTTTAATTTACCCTTACATACGTCATAAAGTATTTGACTGGTATAATGATGTAAAACAACTCAAACCATTAAATCAAGAAATTGCTAAAACTTATGGCAGATATATACAAGGGTTAAATTTTTCTTTCGGATTAATTGCCATTATAATTCCAAGTGATTTAAAGAATCACTCAAACTTAGCGCTTGCATTAACAGGTTTAATTGCCGCGTATTGGGTTGGTAAAGTAATAACACAAATAGCCTACTACCCAATGTATCAAATACCTCAACAAACTATTTTCAAAATAGGGAGTTATTTCATGAATACATTGTTTACTCTTTTTGCTGTGGTTTACACTTGGCTGTTTATATATAATTTAAGTTTTCAATTCAACTATTAAAAACTAAACTATGAAATCTGCAACAATTACAATCGCCGAAGAAAAAGAAGTCAACAAAATAGAAATGATTGATTTCTACAACGAAGCCACAGAAGATTACGAATTCTGGAGCAACGATTTCAATATGCATTTTGGCTACTTCATTACTTTTAAAACTAATGTTTTTAAAAGAGACACCATGCTTAATGAAATGAATAATCAAGTGATTAAGCGATTAGAAATTACTAGAGAACAAAAAACACTAGCTGATTTAGGCTGTGGTATGGGTGGCACTATGCGCTATGCATTAAAAAAGAATAAAAATCTTGTTGCTTTTGGTGTAACCTTATCTGAGTTTCAAACTAAAAAGGGAAATGAACTCTTAGACGGTTTTAATGGTACTATATTTAAAGAAAACTATAATAACACCTCATTTTCATCAAACAGTTTTGATGCGGCATTAGCTATTGAAAGTTTTTGTCATTCTGGACATAGCAGTAAGTCTATAACAGAAGCATTTAGAATTTTAAAGCCTAATGGAAAACTTGTAATTGCAGATGCTTTTCTTAAAAAACAACCTTCTAAATTGTGCTACGGAAGCCATTACGCTTACCAAAAACTTTGTAATCATTGGAGTTTAGAAAAATTGGAAACTATTGAGAATATGATTAAAAAATTGAAACAACAAGGTTTTACTAAAATTGAAATTGAAGATGCTTCATTTAAAGTTGCGCCTTCCGTTTTACATGTGCCATTTGCCATTATTGGGTTTACTCTACAAAAACTTTTAAAAACTAAAACCTTAAAAAGAGAAAGTTTACATAATCTGAAAGGTTCTTTTTATGCATTGCTTTCTGGATTACACATGAAAAGCTTTGGATATTATGTTATAACCTGTACTAAATAATAAAACGATGAAAACAATAATTATAGCCGGTGGAACAGGGTTTTTAGGAAAAATATTAGAACGTTATTTTACAGTAAAAGGATATGTAATAAAAATTTTAACTAGAAACCCAACGGAAGTCAACCACATTCTTTGGAATGCTAAAGATTTAGGGGCTTGGACAAAATCACTTGAAGGTACTGAAGTGCTTATTAATCTTACTGGAAAATCAGTAGACTGTAGATATACCGATAAAAATAAAAAGCTAATTTATGATTCTAGAATAGATGCTACTCATATGCTCGGTTTAGCCATTAATCTCTGTAAAAACCCTCCTAAAATCTGGATGAATTCATCAACAGCAACCATTTATAAAGGATCTTTAGATAAAGAAATGACAGAAGCCCATGGAGACATTGGTGATGATTTTTCTATGAATATCGCCAAAGCTTGGGAAGCTGCTTTTAATTCTATAATAACGCCGAAAACCAGAAAAATAATTTTAAGAACATCGATAGTTTTTGGCAAAAGTGGAGGCGCTTTTATTCCGCTAAAAAAGTTAACACAATTTGGATTAGGTGGAAAACAAGGGTCTAGGCAACAAAAAGTAAGTTGGATACATGAGTTAGATTTTTGTAGAGCTATAGCTTTTTTAATAAACAACACAACTCTTAAAGGAGCTTTTAATTTGTGCGTTCCTAAGCCTACTGATAATTTTACTTTAATGAAAACATTTAGAAATGTATTGAATATACCGTTTGGTGTTTCTCATCCAATATTTATGCTACAATTAGGTGCTAAACTAATAGGTACTGAAACTGAGCTTGTTTTAAAAAGTAGAAATGTAGTGCCTGAGCGCCTTTTGAAACAAAATTTTAAATTTAATTTTGAAAATATTAAGACTGCGCTACAAGATTTAACTAGTGCTAGATAAATTAAAAAAGTGAGCTTAAACTTGCATACAGTTTAACTTGCAGAAAATACCGAAATTATAGCATTAAAACTAAGCTAGCAGATAGTGCGTTAGGGATTGCAGTGGCATCCTTTTGTTTTTATTTTTTATAAATACTTATGTTGGTTTAACTTACAAAACTGATTTTATAAAGCGGCTTTTTATAAAACAAGACAAAACAAAAGATATAACGGAAAGCCCGACCCCTTTGGGGTAACGCCCAAAAAAACATAATGTATTAAGCTTCATTTATATAAATTCAATTTTTTACCTTATTTTTGAAATTCTAAAAAAAAGCTGCGCTAATGCCCAAACACTCGATAGACCCTAATAAATGGATAGACCTTTATTCTGATTACCTTTTTAATTACACCATTACGCGTGTTAGCGATCGTGAAATTGCTCAAGATTTGGTACAGGAAACTTTTTTTGCTGGATTAAAATCCATGAAAAATTTTAAAGGTGAGGCTAGTGAACGTACTTGGCTAATTTCTATTCTGAAACGTAAAATTATTGACCATTACCGTAAAATAAATTCTAACAAAGGAAAAGCAGAAGTTAGAATTAATTATAATGACTCTGAAAGTGAGGGTGATTGGTTAGAGGAACGTGTTGCTGACCCATTTGATAAAAATGCAGAAGACAACTTGCAAAATAACGAGCTTGGTGATGCTATACAAAATTGCCTTGGTAAATTACCTATTAAACAAGCGGAAATTTTTAGAATGAAAACAGTTTTAAATTATGAAACTGAAGTTATTTGTAATGAATTAAATATTACAGCGTCTAACCTATGGGTTATTATCCATAGAGCAAGAACAGCTATGGCGGATTGCCTGAAAGCAAATTGGTTTTAAAGTTATGAGTAAGAAAAATAAAATATTTATACCGTGTGATGAGGCTAACCATGTGTGTGATAAGAATCAATACAAAGAGGCATCATTATGGGACATGATTAAATTAAATATCCATTTAATTTATTGTAAAGCGTGTAGAAACTACACTGCTAACAACACGAAATTGAGTAAAATGATGAAAGCTACTACTAATAATAAAAAGGTTATTAGTTTAAATAATGAAGTAAAAAGTAACTTCAAAAATAAATTTGAAGAAGCTTTAAAACAGGAGCAAAATAATTAACTAATTAAGTTAAGTAATATAAGCCAAAACAAAGGTATACCTTCTACCCAAAATGCACTGTAATATTTGTTTTGGTTTACTTTAGATAATAGTAATAAGACTACCGTTACCAACAGTGTAATAGACAGTGCTAAGATGTGTTTTTCTAACAACACGTCTTTAAAAAATTCTAATAAAAAAATTATAATAGCCAATACCACTCCGCTTAGCTTAGTTGGTATCACTCCTATGCGTTGTGGTATTGTTGAAAGTTTTAAACTATCAAATTTTAAATCTCTAATTTCAAAAGGCAACATTAATAGTATAACGAAAAGAAAGCGCTGTATTCCTGTAAGTATAACATCTGTGTTTACAGGTAGTTTATTATTTAATATTGGTAAAAAAACAGTTACACCCGCCCACACTAAAGCTATTACATATACTTTTAAACCTCCAATACTTCTTAAATTCTGATGATTGTCTATAAAAAGCTTTTTTGGCAAAAAAGGTATAGCGTAAAAAAAAGTTACAACAGCAAAAGCCGCAATATATAGGAGTGTTTTTGTTGGTAATTGCAACAAATAATAGCACATTAATAAAAAACAAATAAGTGAAAATATTTGAATAGCTTTTAACCAACCTGCTAAACTTCTATGATGAAATTTAGCTAACCCAAAATACTTAACAAAATTATACCCTGTTATAGTGGCATAAAATACTGAATACAACACTGTTTCATCATAATCAATTTCAAATATTATAAGTGTTAAATATGCAAACGCATATACAGATAAAGCTACGTGTATACTAGCATTGATATAAAAATTTAAAAGTTGTTGAAACACCTTCATACTGTAAAAATAAGCAATGTGTTAATAAATGCATGTAATGGTTAAAAACTTTCGATTTTCTTGAATAAAACCTTTCAGATATTCACTAATTTTGCAAATTATGTAATAAATTTTGCTTTGAATGAACACAAATGCTTTTGCTTTACGACATATTGGTCCGCGTGAAGAAGACCAAAAATTGATGCTAAACGCCATAGGTTTAGATACTATAGATGAACTAATAACCGAAACGATACCAAATGATATTCGTTTAAAAAATGGTTTGAATTTAGAAGACCCAATGACAGAATATGAGTATTTATTGCATATTCACGAATTATCTAAAAAAAATAAAGCTAGAAAAACATATATAGGTTTAGGCTACCACCCTACTGTAATGCCAGCAGTTATCCAAAGAAACATTTTAGAAAACCCTGGTTGGTATACCGCTTATACGCCTTACCAAGCTGAAATTGCTCAAGGACGTTTGGAAGCACTTTTAAACTTCCAGACTATGGTTACAGATTTGACTGGTATGGAACTTGCTAACGCATCACTTTTAGACGAAAGTACAGCTGCTGCAGAAGCCATGAGTTTGTTATTTGCCGTTAGAAGTCGCCCGCAGAAGAAAGCTGGTATCAATAAATTTTTTGTTTCAGAACAAATTTTACCGCAAACTTTATCTCTTCTACAAACAAGGTCTACACCTATTGGTATAGAATTAGTAATTGGAAAAGAGAATGATTTTGATTTTTCTACAGAATTTTTTGGTGCAATTTTACAGTATCCAGGAAAAGACGGACAAATAACAGACATTAAATCTTTTATAGAAAAAGCCAATGCATCTGAAATAAAAGTAGCCGTTGCTGCTGATATTTTAAGCTTGATAAAATTAGAAGCACCCGGAAAATTTGGAGCTGATGTTGTTGTAGGTACAACCCAACGTTTTGGTATACCCATGGGCTATGGTGGCCCACATGCTGCTTATTTTGCAACCAAAGAAGCCTACAAACGTGATATACCTGGGCGTATTATTGGTGTTACAAAAGATACTGACGGTAAACGCGCCTTACGTATGGCTTTACAAACCCGCGAGCAACACATTAAACGCGATAAAGCCACCTCTAATATTTGTACTGCTCAAGTTTTACTAGCTGTAATGGCTAGTATGTATGCGGTGTATCATGGTCCAAAAGGACTAAAGTTTATTGCTAACAAAGTTCATAACAAAGCTTCTAAACTTGCAGAGGTTTTAGAATCTTTGGGTTACGAGCAAACTAATACCTCATTTTTTGACACACTTAACATAAAGACTAAAGCAAAAAAAATAAAGAAAATTGCTACTGACAAAAAAGTTAACCTTTGGTATCCTGATAAAAAAACAGTTACAATTTCAATCAACGAAACAACTTCTATTAGAGATATAAATTATTTAATCTCCATATTTGCTGAAGCCGCAGGAAAAGATAGTATTGAAATTTCTGAAGTTTCACCAGCAAATAATATTGATATAAACATAGCTAGAACTTCACCTTTTTTAACGATCGATGTCTTTAATAAATACCATTCTGAAACAGAGTTAATGCGTTATATTAAATCTTTAGAACGTAAAGATTTAGCATTAAATCATTCTATGATATCTTTAGGATCTTGTACCATGAAGCTAAATGCGGCTTCAGAAATGTTACCATTAAGTATTTTTAAATGGGCAAACATACACCCGTTTGTACCTTTAAAACAAGCCAAAGGCTATCTTGAGGTTTTAAAAGTATTAGAAGACCAACTTACTGAAATTACTGGTTTTGCTGCAACATCACTACAACCCAACTCTGGTGCGCAAGGTGAGTTTGCTGGATTAATGGTGATAAAGGCTTATCATGAGTCTCGTGGTGATACTCACAGAAATATATGTTTAATACCTTCATCTGCACATGGTACAAATCCTGCAAGTGCTGTAATGGCAGGTATGAAAGTTGTAGTTACTAAAGCTACCGAAGAAGGCAATATCGATGTTGAAGATTTACGAGAAAAAGCAGAACTCCATAAAGCTAATTTATCTGCGCTTATGGTAACGTATCCCTCTACGCATGGGGTTTACGAATCTGCAATTAAAGAAATCACCCAAATTATACACGATAATGGCGGACAAGTGTATATGGATGGTGCAAACATGAATGCACAAGTTGGTTTAACAAACCCTGGTAATATTGGTGCAGATGTTTGTCATCTTAACTTACACAAAACGTTTGCAATTCCGCATGGTGGTGGTGGCCCTGGTGTTGGCCCTATTTGTGTTGCAAAACAATTAGCGCCTTTTTTACCTGGAAATCCTTTAATTAAAACTGGTGGAAAAGATGCTATCACTGCAATTTCAGCTGCACCTTTTGGGTCTGCATTAGCATGTTTAATATCTTACGGTTATATCAAAATGCTAGGTGCATCAGGTTTAACCCAATCTACCGAAATTGCCATTTTAAATGCGAATTATATTAAGCATCGTTTAGAAGGATATTACGAAACTTTATATTCTGGTGAAAAAGGAAGAGCAGCGCATGAGATGATTATAGATTGTCGCCCTTTTAAAGATAATGGTATTGAAGTTACAGATATTGCAAAACGTTTAATGGATTTCGGCTTTCATGCACCAACGGTATCATTTCCAGTTGCAGGCACCATGATGATTGAACCTACTGAGAGCGAAAGTAAAGCAGAAATGGATCGTTTTTGTGACGCCATGATTGCTATAAAACACGAAATAGATACTGTTTCTATAGATGAACCTAATAATGTTTTAAAAAATGCACCACACACTTTAGAGATGATTACATCAGATGAATGGTATTTTCCTTACTCAAGAGAAAAAGCAGCATTTCCTTTAGAATATGTACGCTCTAATAAATTTTGGCCAACGGTAAGACGTGTAGATGATGCCTATGGCGACAGAAATTTAATATGCACTTGCGCACCAATTGAAGCTTATGCCGAGGTATAAAATACAGTTTGAACATCGTAAATTTATTTGAAATAGTATTGCACCTTATGTAAAACAAATTTATATTGCTATTGATTGAATAATTAAACGCAATTTTTCTATCTATGACTATCAAAATTACTGGTACAGGAAGCTATATTCCCGCTAACATCGAGAAAAACGAGAACTTTCATGATCATGAATTTTTAAATGCTGATGGGTCTGCCATTAAAGCACCAAGTGAAGTAATCGTTAAAAAATTTAAAGCCATAACGGGTATTGATGAACGCCGTTATGCTAAAAATCATTTAAACACTTCAGACATTGCTTCTTTTGCTGCCGAAAAAGCGATTGAAAAGGCAAATATTAATCGAGAAGATTTAGATTATATTATCGTTGCTCATAACTATGGAGATGTGAGGCATGATAGTCAACAAAGTGATACCGTACCTAGTTTAGCCTCTCGTGTTAAACATTTATTGCGTATAAAAAGCCCTAAATGTGTTGCGTATGATTTACTTTTTGGCTGCCCAGGCTGGGTGGAAGGTGTGATACAAGCCAATGCATTTATTAAAGCTGGAATAGCAAAAAAGTGTTTGATTATTGGAGCCGAAACACTTTCTAGAGTTATAGATCCTTATGATAGAGACTCTATGATTTACAGTGATGGCGCTGGTGCAGTAGTTATTGAATCGTCTGATGCTGAAGGTGGCATCATTACACACGAAACTGCTACTTTTGCCTTAGACGAAGCTCATTTTATTTATTTTGGAGAAACTAATAATCCTGAAATAAAAGAAAATAGACGCTATATTAAAATGTATGGTAGAAAGATTTATGAATTTGCTTTAACCAACGTGCCACTAGCTATGAAATCTTGTTTAGATAAAAGTGGCTATACTATAGATGACGTTAAAAAAATATTGATTCATCAAGCCAATGAAAAAATGGATGAAGCTATCGTAAAACGCTTTTACGAGCTTCATGATATGGAAATGCCAGCAGGTATTATGCCGATGAGTATTGGGAAACTAGGTAATTCTAGTGTAGCCACAGTGCCTACATTATATGACTTAATTTTGAATGATGATATTGAAAATCAAAGCATTAATGATGGTGATGTTATTATTTTTGCAAGTGTTGGTGCAGGTATGAATATTAATGCTATAGTTTATAAGCAGTAATAATGTACGAAAACACATTTCCAAACAAACGCTTTAAACACACCATAGAATTTTTACAAAAACACATAACCAATTCTGAAACGATTTTAGATTTAGGTGTTGTAAATCCATTTACTGAAATAATGCAGCAGCATGGATATTCCGTAAAAAACACAAAAGGAGAAGATTTAGATATAGACACATCAAACATTAAATCTTCAAACGCTGAAGTGGTTACTGCATTCGAAATTTTTGAGCATCTATTATCTCCTTTTACAGTTTTAAAATCTATTAAAGCTGATAAATTAGTCGCAAGTATCCCGCTTAAATTATGGTTTTCATCTGCATATAGAAGTAAAACAGATATGCTAGATAGACATTATCACGAATTTGAAGATTGGCAATTTGATTGGCTTCTCGAAAAATCTGGTTGGAAGATTATAGATCGTAAAAAATGGACTAACCCAACAAAAAAAATAGGTGTCCGCCCTCTTTTGAGAAGGTTTACTCCGAGATATTATATTATTTATGCCGAAAGAATTTAGAATTTGAACTTCTACATCGTAATACCTGCACATAACGAAGCCAAATCAATCGGCTTAACATTACATTCATTGATTCAACAAACTTTACAACCAAAACGTGTAATTGTTGTTAATGACAATTCAACTGACAACACAGAAGCTGTCGTTGATGGTTATGCACAAAAGCATCATTTTATTTCTCTTATAAATAATCAATCGTCTGATAAACATCTACCCGGATCTAAAATTATAAATGCGTTTTATAAAGGTTATTCCATTTTAGATGATGATTATGATATTATCTGTAAGTTTGATGCAGATTTAATTTTTCCTGAAAACTATTTAGAAAAACTAGCTTTTCATTTTAAAACAAATACCCGATTAGGTATGACATCTGGATTTTGCTATATTAAAAAAAACAAAGATTGGGTGTTAGAAAACTTAACCAGAAAAGACCATATTCGCGGTGCTTTGAAAGCTTATAGAAAAGATTGTTTTCATCAAATAGGGCAATTAAAATCTTCTATGGGTTGGGATACTGTTGATGAACTTTTGGCTAAATATTATGGTTGGCAAATTTTAACTGATACAACGCTTCATGTAAAACATTTAAAACCTACAGGGATAAGCTATAATAAAGCCTCAAAATATTTACAAGGTGAAGCTATGTATAAAATGCGTTATGGTTTTATCATTACTTTAATTTCTGCTTTAAAATTAGCCTATAAAAAGAAAAGCTTTTTACTTTTTAAAGATTATGTAACTGGTTATTTTAAAGCTAAAAAAGATAATATTGATTTTTTAGTTTCTGAAAAAGAGGGTGAATTTATTAGAAATTTACGCTGGAAGGGGATGCTGAATAAATTCCAAAAATAAAAACCATTAATTATATGTTATGAGATTCCCAGATTCGAGGGGATTACAAACAAGTTATTAGAAACTCCAACCCTTATAACTACTAGAAGCTTCTAATTTATTCTCTATAGCGTCATCTAATTCTGGAAAAAAATCTATACCTGTTAACTTTTCAATCTCATCAACTGATACAACAAACTTGTACAATGGTTTTTTAGAAGCTTTATGTGGCATTAAAAACGCAATCATTTTAGTTTTTCCAGAATTATTATCTATCAAAACTTTATAAAACTGATTTGGAACAGACACATCTTCTTTACCAATCGTTTTCATTTGTTCTTTTAAAACACCTCCCGTTACTACAAAAACACCATCGTATTTTCTTGCCCAATACCGTACTTTTTGTTCTAACTTATTCCAAATACCAGAATTGAATTGATGTTCTTGCGGACTAATATTACTGGTTAAAAAAGTTTCGTCGTGTGCTTCTTTAGAGTAGCGTTTATCACCTGCCGGACATAAATGTCCGCGATCGTAACCAGAACCTTTATAGTTTCTCCAACTTGCTGCTCCTGTTTTTACGGCCTTATCAATTTCAAAATACGGACGTTTATGGTTTGTAGTTGAAAGGTGTGATTTTTTAAGCTCGTAAGCTACCCATTCGGCTTGTTCATGGGGTTCACTATAAGACAATGAATACCCATTATGATGAATAATTTGTTGTGTTGTGCTTGATGGTAAAAAATATTCGTTTGTATCTGTTTTTGTTTTTTTTCCTTCTGTAATTATGTCTGCTTTGTCCTCTTCAACTAAAAAATACTCATATGCATAAATTCCAAGAATAATTACAAGGGCTAAAACTGTAAACCAAGGGCGTTTTCTCATTACTCAATAATAAAATATAAAGGTTGTCCTACAGTAAAATTAGGGAAACTAATACCTAATAATGCTGAAATAGTAGGTGCAATATCGGTAATTTCAGTTTTTTTATAGGTGTGCCCCTTAGTAATACCTTTACCAAAAAACAATAATGGCACATGGGTATCATAATTTAAGCCGCTACCGTGTGTAGAACCTGTTCTAGAATACGCTATAAATGATGGATCATCAACTAATAAAACATCTCCAGAGCGTTTTTGATTATAGCCGTTTTGTAATAAGCGTTCTATACCATCTCCAAAGAACACCGTACTCATAGTGGTAGCGGTGTATACTTTGTAAATATGTGCATAGGTAAGTTGCGCATTAGCAATATCTTTTTGAACCTGTTCTAAATCCAAATCCAAGGCTTTAACCATCGCTCTATTTAAGAAAATTTGATTGTTGCTAATATTTTCAACAATATCAACAGTACCATAACTATCTATCAAAAACTTATTAAACTTTTCTTTTCGTTCATCACGGGCAACATAACCAGCTGGTATTTTTGCAGACTTTAAATATGCTGGCACATTAACTGCCCCATGATCGGCAGTTAAAAACAAGGTATATTCTCCCTCTCCTACTTCTGTATCTAAAACCTTTAAAAAACGTTCTAAATCTTTATCTAATCTAATATATGTGTCTTCTATTTCTTTTGAATTAACACCAAAATTGTGTCCTATATAATCTGTACTAGAAAAACTAACAGTAAGCACATCGGTAAAATCATCTTTTCCTAAAGCTTCATTTTTTATAGCTTCAATAGCAAAATCTGCAACAATACTATTACCAAAAGGAGTAACTTTCAAAATATCGAAACCCATATTATCTTTGGCCAATTTTTTTAAATTATATGGAAATGTTGCTGTTTTTTTTCCTTTAAAACCACCTTCAAACTCATTTAAATCTTTACCGCTTTCCGTGTAGGTTGAAATATCATAATACGTATCCCATATTTTCATGTAACTTTCAATTTTTCTTGAAAAATTAAATGCCTTTACCCACCTAGGTAATTCTTTCATGAAATAAGAGCTAGACACAAAGCTACCTTCATCTTTTCCTCTAAACCAATATGCCGCATTAGCAGAATGACCTGCGGGCAAAATGGCACCTCTATCTTTTATAGAAATCCCAATACTCTTCCCTTGCATTTGGGTAAACAATCTATTTTCATCAGCAAAAGTGGTAGTTTTCATTCTGTGTGGCGACATACGTTCTTTATTTGAACTAGTCCCCACTGCTATTACAGTACTATCGCCTGCACAATACACTGTTTTTTTAGTTTGTTTATCATACCAATTATTAGCAATTATTCCATGATACTTAGGCGTTGTTCCTGTGTATATTGAGGCATGACCTGGCCCAGTATAAGTTGGCACATAATTAAAATGATTGTTTTTACAATTAAAACCTTCTTTAATTATACGCTTAAAACCACCTTCACCATATTTATCATAAAATCGGGTTAAATAGTCATAGCGCATTTGGTCTACCACAATACCCACAACTAACTTAGGTTTGTCATCTTGGGCGCTGGCGAAAAGATTAAATACTAAAACAAAGAATAGAACTGCTTGATACTTCATTCCAATTAAATTTTAAGATTTTCAAAAATACACATATTAAAACATCATTATTTAAAATTAAGGTTAAATACCCCTAAGTTTTTTTTAATTTAGCATACATAACTTTTTATATGACTTACCTACATAATATAGGAGCCTATTTTTTAATGATTATTGAGATGTTTCGAAAGCCTACAAAGTGGAGCGTAATGAAACAATTGATATTAAAAGATATAGATGATTTAATTATCGGCTCTTTAGGTATAGTTGCATTTATTGCCTTTTTTGTTGGTGGTGTTGTTACCATACAAACGGCTTTAAATATAGACAATCCATTTATTCCTAAATCTCTGGTAGGTTTTGCAACAAGACAATCTATCATTTTAGAGTTTGCACCTACATTTATGTCTATTATAATGGCAGGAAAGGTTGGATCTTTTATAACGTCTAGTATCGGTACCATGCGTGTAACTGAACAAATTGATGCACTAGAGGTTATGGGAATTAACTCTTTGAACTACTTGGTGTTTCCAAAATTTATCGCGCTATTACTCTACCCTTTTGTAATATCTATAGCTATGTTTTTAGGTATTTTAGGAGGTATGGCGGCGTGTGTGTATGGTGGTTTTAGCTCTTTAGAAGATTATATAACTGGAATTCAACTAGATTTTGAAACCTTCCATGTGGCATATGCCTTTATAAAAACACTTGTATTTGCATTTTTATTAGCTACAATACCATCGTATCATGGATTTTACATGAAAGGTGGCGCGCTTGAAGTTGGTAAAGCTAGTACCACATCGTTTGTTTGGACTAGTGTGGCCATTATTATTTTAAATTATTTACTCACCCAAATGTTGTTAAGCTAATGATAGAAGTTAATAATTTACATAAGTCGTTTGGTGATACCGAAGTTTTAAAAGGCATTAGTACAACTTTTGAAAAAGGAAAAACCAACCTTATAATTGGGCAAAGTGGCTCTGGAAAAACAGTGTTTTTAAAATGTCTATTAGGTTTATTTAATTATGAAGCTGGCACTATTGCTTATGATGGCAAGATATTTTCTCAACTATCTGAAGATGAAAAACGAAACATGCGTGCCGAAATTGGTATGGTATTTCAAGGAAGTGCACTTTTTGATTCTTTAACTATTGCTGAAAACGTTATGTTTCCACTTAAAATGTTTACCAAACAAAGTAAAAGTGAAATGATGGATCGTGTGGATTTTGTTTTAAAACGCGTGAATTTACCAGATGCGCATCATAAAATGCCAAGTGAAGCATCAGGTGGTATGCAAAAACGAGTTGCCATAGCACGCGCTATAGTTAACAAACCAAAATATTTGTTTTGTGATGAACCCAACTCTGGACTAGACCCCAAAACGGCAATTGTAATTGATAATTTAATTCAAGAAATTACAGATGAATACCAAATAACTACAGTAATAAATTCTCACGATATGAATTCTGTTATGGAAATAGGCGAGAAAATAGTTTTTTTAAGACATGGTTTAAAAGCATGGGAAGGCTCTAACAAAACTATCTTCAAAACAGACAATGAAGTGGTTACCGATTTTGTGTATTCTTCAAACTTATTTAAAAAAGTACGTAAAATGTATTTGGAGGAAAATGAATAATTTTGTCGTCTTAAAATGATAGTAATTACTTATTTAAAATAAACACGTTATCATCTTTAAGTTCTTTAATTAACCAAGCCTTCAATTCACTTTCGTTTTTATCTCTAATTGTATCTAAAAGACGTTTATTCCATTGTAATCGTACTACTGAAATGGTATCGATGTTTATAAAATCTTTAGAAGTAAGCATTTTTGAATACCCAAAATATTCTAAATCTTTAAATCGCACCTTAGCATCCCGTGATAAGTTTGAAAAAGATATACCTACATTGTTAGTTTTAGATTCTATTTGCTGATTAAGATTGGTAATGTTACTTCGCAATTCCTCAATTTGTCTTTGAAGTCCTATTATAATATTGTCTTTATTATCTAAATCTCGTATTGCTCTATCGTAAGCGTCTGAAATTTTATCAAAACTTCTATTTTTATTGCCTTTTATATTAAGTGAAAAATCTTTTATTTTCTCGTAGTTCTTTATCTCGTTTGATAAATCTGCTACAGTAGCTTCAGACACTTCACCATTAAAATAAAGCGTAATACTTTTATCGTTCCAATTTGGTGTACCTTTTTGTAACCACAACTCATCGTTAGGCTCAATTTCAATTTTCATAAAATTATTATAATCACTTTCTAAACCACTTTGTCTAATAAATTTTACAAATGTCCAAATTGCAGGCGCCATTACCAAAATAGCAATAAAAGAAGCTAATTGTGCAATACGTTTACGCTTTTTAGAATTTGCATATCTAAGCATTGGAAAGCGTAATATTTTTAAAACTAAAAACGTTGCAAGCGCAATAAAAATAGTATTTATGGTGAATAAATACATGGCACCTACAAAAATATCGAAGTTATGAGCTAAACCGTAACCAGCGGTACACAATGGTGGCATTAAAGCAGTGGCTATAGCTACACCAAATATAACAGATGCAATAGTTCCCTTTTTTGTTCTTGCTATTATTAATGCAGCACCACCAAAGAAGGCGATTAGTACATCTCTAACATCAGGTTTTGTTCGACCAAATAATTCATTGGTCATAATATCTGCTGTAGGAAAGAATTTAAAAAATAAAAACGCAGCTAATAAACTTAAAACTATCATTGTAGCTAAGTTTATCATAGATTTCTTAAGCGTATCTATATCATTTATAGCAATAGAAAGACCAACACCAAGTATTGGCCCCATTAATGGAGAAATTAACATGGCACCAATAACTACGGCAGTAGAGTCGGCATTTAAACCTATAGAAGCTACAAAAATAGAACATATTAAAATCCAAGCTGTAGCCCCTTTAAAAGGTATATCGTTTTTTATAGCTTCAATAGTAGCAACCCTATCGGTATCATCTCTAAAATCTAAAAGTTCACTTAAAAATTTAGAAATACTAGCAAATAAACCTTGAGCATCTTTTTTTACTTCTTGTTTAGATTGCTCAACATTTTGTTCTCTTTTTACCGCAGCCTCTTCCTCAGAAAAATTAAACTTATTTTCTTCCATTGTATTTAAATTGCTTCATTTAAATGCAATATAATACAATTTAGAATACGATGCATCTATCTATTACCCGTATTGCTCTCCAAATTTATCTTTCACCTTTTGTAGTGTTTTCTTTATATCTTGTTCTTTAGATTTAGGGTAAATGAGTAATACATCTTCTTTATCAACAATAATATAATCGTTTAAACTATCTACAACTACTATCTTATTATTTGCAGTTTTTATCATGTTGCCCGATGCATCCTCAGTTAATGTTCTGGCTTTTACAACAGCATTATTAGAGTCGTTTTTATCTAATTTATCGTACAAACTTCCCCAAGTCCCTAAATCGTTCCAATCAAATTCTGCCGCAATTACATATACATTATTTGATTTTTCCATGATAGCATAATCTACCGAAATATTTTCTGCTTTTGGGTAATTCTCTTTTATAAAGTTATGCTCAGCATCGGTATTATAGCTTTCTATTCCTGTTTCAAACAATTCAAATAATACAGGTTGGTTATTCTTAAATGCGTTTACTGCACTTTTAACACTCCACATAAAAATACCAGCATTCCAAAGAAAATTACCTTGTGCTATAAACTCTTTTGCTGTTTCATAATCTGGTTTTTCTCTAAATTGATTTACAGATTTTATGGTGTTATTAGATGTTTTATCAAACTCTATATAACCATAACCCGTGTTTGGGAAAGTAGGCTGAATACCCAACGTCATTAACGCATCATTTTTCTCGCAAAAATCAAAGGCATCTTTTACATTTTTAGAAAACGTAGTTTCATCCTCTATCCAGTGGTCACTAGGCGCCACAATCATTACCGCATCTGGGTTTTCTTTTTGAATTTTTAAAGACGCATACAAAATACAAGGTGCTGTATTACGCATAGCAGGTTCTAAAACTACTTGTCTTTGCTCTACTTCTGGCAACTGCTCTAAAACCAAATCGTTATAACGCTCATTGGTTAAAATTAAAATATTTTCTTTTGGAATTAAATGTGATAGTCGTTGAAAGGTTTTTTGTATTAATGTATCTCCAGTTCCTAACATGTCATGAAACTGTTTAGGGAAATCTTGCGTACTTACGGGCCAAAATCTTGAGCCTACACCTCCTGCCATTAATATGGCGTAATAATTTTTATTCATTGGTTTTGGTTTATCAGTTCTACTTCTGCGTTTGGGTTAAATAAATATAATCGTCCTGTTTTAATCTCGGCACACTCGTAACGTTTTACGCGCTTTTTGCCCATTATAAAATGTTTGCCATTGTACAGTTTAAATGTTTGCCCTAAAGGTACTTCAAAAATAAAGGTTTTATCATTAGGTTCGTCAAATTGCTTTAAAGCAAAGGCTAAAGGCACGTCTGTATCGCTAGATGCTTTTGGATTTTTAAAATGGTTTGCTAAAAGCGGTAATAGCGCTGTTGGAAAAATTTCAGGATTTAAAAACGGTAACATTAACTGCTGAAATGTTCGCTTCCATTCTATACCATGAGGTTTTATATATCTACCATATTTTTGAAATGCTTTATAATGTGCAATTTCATGAATTAAAGTGATTAAAAAACGGTAACTATTTAAGTTTGAATTTATGGTGATTTGATGTTTTCCATTAGGTAATCTCCTATAATCACCATGTCGTGTTTTTCGTTCTGCTTTAACTTTTATAAACACATTAGTTTCTTCAATCAAATCTTGAATTAGCAATTTTGAATTTTCTGGAATATGATTTAAAAACAGATTATGCATTATTACAAAAATAAGAGAAAGTATACAATATACTAAGTTACTTATGCTATTAAATCTTTAACTTGACTGAAAAAACAATACTTTTACATTATAATTGCTTTAATAAACTTTATAAAGCACAAAAGTAAAAGCTGTATTTTGAATTCGGATACATTTTTTTTAAAACTAAAATATATAGTTACCGCAAATCAATTTTGGTTATACCCAATTTTCGCTTTGGTTATTATGCTTTTATTAAATAATAGCATATTTAGTGATTATATTTTTTTGGATGCTACAGAGTATATTTGGACTGCAAATAAAATATCAAATTTTAAAGATGAATTTATTCAGGGAGGGCGACCACTTCTAGGTATTTATTGCGAATTTATTTATGGTACTTTGTGTAATACCATATCTGATTTAAAGTGGGCAAGATTATTCTCACTATTATGGAGCATAATATTTTCTACACAAGTATTCTATTTTTTAAGAAAACACAAACTTTACATTTATGAATCTGCAATATTTGCATTACTAATATTAACCTTACCTTCTTTTTCTGTTTATTTTAGTTGGAGCGCCACATCAGAAATACCTTTTCTTCTAAGTATTAACTTTTTTGCTGGTGTTATTCTGTTAAAGAATTTAAAAACAGAACAACATAAATTACAAAATTATATTTTCCCATTAATTATAACAGTATTCTCCTTATGTATATATCAGTCTGCTATTACTGCCTTTTTAATCCCTATAGTTTTCTATTTTATAATAACTAATCGTTTCACCCATAAAAACATTGTTATTATACTTTTATTTATGCTAATAGCAATGGTTTTGTACTTCATCATATTTAAGTATTTACTATATGTAAACGAAATAAAACCCAGTACTAGAACAGAATTAGACTTATTAGAGCTGCCCAAAAAATTGATTATTTTTTATCTCAGAGAAATTAGAGTTTTAATACAAGGAAGTGGTTTGCTAGTAGCATCTACGTTATTTTTTATAGTAGGTGCAATAGGTTTTTTTGGTTTTATATACAATCTTTATATACGAAATGGTAAAAACAAAAACACTTATATTTTTATATGCTATATTATTTTAGTTTTACCATTAAGTTACTTACCTAATTTACTATCTGGTCAAAACTATTTTTGCAGTCGTGCTATTGCTCCAACAGCAATTTTGGTACTATTTTATCAATTTTTATTCTTTAGAGATAGTAGCATAACATATAAAAAATTTAAAAAACTGTCGCTAATATTAGCGTTAAGTGTTCTAATTTTAAGTGTTGTAAATCTCAATTATTATATTACTGGTATACAGGTTAAAGAATATACTGCATTAAAACGTGTATTTTTAAAAACACCAGTAAAGCGTAATTCTATTGTTATAATTCAACCAAATAATAATTTTCTTCAAAATAATAATTTTTATAGTAACAAATTTGCAGACGAATTTGGCAGTATTACATCGCCTAGGTCTTGGGGGCCAGCAAATTTATTTAAACAAGTTTGGGATGAGCATATAGTAAAACTAAAACAAACGTACAACCACCAACTTAAAATTTCTGTTGTGAAGCAGAATGAAGAAATTGAAGACAACAATGCTATAGTAGTTAATATTATTGATATTTTAAAAGAAGAATTCTCTAAGGATTGATGATATCTTCCTCATAAATCCAATCATTTTTTAAACAAAAACATGTGCCTTTATTTCCCATTACGCTTAATACAGAATAGTTATAGGGAAAGAAATGTATGTGCAAATCAAATGTATATCTATAATTTCGTTGTTTAGGCAAAACAATTATTAATTTACCTTTACACACGCGCCGCAACTCATAAATTGCTTTTTTTATATTTACTACGTGCTCCAAAGTATGCGTGCTAATAACCGTATCAAAATAATTATCAGGAAAAGGGATGTTTTCAATTGAAGCCTCTATAAATTTTGGGTGTGCTTCATTTTTAATATTGTCTGAAATAATAAAATCTATACCAACAACTTTTGCATGGTGTTTTTTTGTGATTTTTTTGGCCAAATACCCTGTGCCGCAAGAGATATCTAAAACAGAATTACCTTGAATGTTATTAAGAATATAAGAAATAGATTGTTTATTTAAATCTGTTTCTCTTTTAATGTGATAAGATGATAATTCTTTATAATACCCGATAACACCATCCTCATCAAGAGATAAAACATTATTCTTAAAATCCATAAAACGTTTATATTTCTTTCCGAAGAGTAAAAAAAACAAGGGGCTCATAAGTATTCTAGAATCTCTAATAAATGGAGGAAATATGTGATCTAAAATCCAATTAAATACATTTGTAAAATTTCTAGACAATATCATGTTACTTGTATTTTTTTAATATATGATATCGAATAGGTAAACTTAAAACATCTTTTAGCATTCGTAAAGAAGATTGCATTAAATTTATTGTAGTAATATTATTGCCTTCAAACTCAACGGGTATCTTCTTAATATCGTATTCATACTTATGGCATAAATACAAAACTTCAACATCAAAAGCAAAACCATTTATTTCTGTATTAGAAAAAATACGTTCTGCAATTTTAGCGCTAAACCCTTTTATACCACACTGTGTATCTCCCATTCCTGTTACTACATAATTTGATATGATATGTGTAAATATTTTACTTGATAGTTTTCGTAATACTCCACTTTTAACATCATAAGTGGATTGAGATGCTTTTCTGTTTCCAATACAAACATCAAACTCTTTAAAATCTAAATAATAAATTATAGAATTTATAGTGCTAAAACCATAAGGAATATCAGCATCAGTAAATAATCTAAATGCGCCTTTAGCCGATAACATTCCTTTTTTTACAGCGTAACCTTTACCTCTATTTTTTGAATAGGATAATAACTGAAAGCTTTTTAAATGTTTAATAGCAGGTTTTAAAATATCATAGGTTTTGTCTGTACTACCATCGTTTACAAGTATTACTTCGGCATTAAAATCAATGGTATTTACCCATTTTAAAATACGATTTACAGTATCTATAATAAATAGTTCTGCATTAAAAACAGGAATTATAAGACTTAGTTTTACAGACACATTACAAAATAATTATTTAAATAATAGTTTTAAGTTGCTCCATAGATGAAAAGGTTTTTGTTGCCAATCCTTCAAGTTCGTTTTTATAATCGTGCGCTGTATACCCAAACACATCAAAACCTCCAGCTAGAGCTGCTTTTACTCCAGAAACACTATCTTCTATAACTAAACATTCAGTGGGTGTAAAGCCCATAGTTTTAGCTGCCCACAAAAAAACATCTGGCTCTGGCTTCCATTTTTGTAAGGCGTAACAACTAAATATATTGCCTTCAAAATAAGGCAACAATCCGGTTATATCTAAGTTTAAACGTATTTTATTTTCTGGCCCACTAGAGGCTACACAAAAAGGGATAGTTAAATTTTTTACAACCTCATTTATCCCTCTTATCGGTTTAATATTGTTTCTAAATGCTTCAAATGTATTAATACGGTAGTCTTGTTCAAAATTAACAGGTATAGGTGCATCAATCCTTTTAGAAATAAAGGACAAACATACATTAAGCGATTTTCCTTTAAAATTAACTAGTGCATCTTTAAGGTTTATATTAGCGCCCAAATGATTTGCCATATCTACTAAAGTACCAATAGCTATAGGTTCACTATCAATTAAAACACCATCACAATCAAAAATTATGCATTTGTATTTGCTCATAAATTAGGGTGTAGAACTAGAAACTTGCAATAACTTACCGTTATAATATTTATGGCCACTAAGAGAGAATTCTAAAATATATTCAGCCATTTCTACAGCAGTAGTTGGCGCTTGGTATCCAGGAAAAGCTTCTTCTAGCATTTCGGTTTGTACTGCCCCTAATGCTAAAACATTAAATGCTATTCCTGCATCTTTATATTCTTCTGCTAACAATTCGGTTAAGGTTATCACAGCTGCTTTACTAGAACTATAAGCTGCTAAACCTGGAAACTTCATACTACCTTGTACACCACCCATAGAACTTATAGTTACAACGTGACAGTTTTGTTTCATAAACGGCAAAACAATTCTTGTAAGTTCTGATACGCCATATACATTAGTTTTATAAACATTCTCAAAATCTTCAATAGATGTTTCAGCAAAAGGCTTATTTAGTAGTGCACCTGCGTTATTGATTAATACATCTACACTACTGCTCCACTGTTTTTGAATAAAATCTTGAACTTTTGTATAAGAATTAGCATCACTTAAATCAAATGAAAAACAACTTACATTATTCATTTTTAAATTTGAAATTGGGGTTTCGTTTCTTGACAATGCTAAAACTTTATGTCCTGCCTTAGCAAATAACTTTACCAACTCGAACCCTATACCTCTGCTAGTACCTGTAATTATAATATGTTTACTCATTGTTCATTTTTATGTCTTTAGAAATAGAATTCGTCATACCTTCTATAGCAGGAATCATTGTATTGATAAATTTTGTCATATGCTCAAAATCTAGTTTATCGGCTTCATCATCCACATGATGATAATACTCAAAGTTAGTAAAATCGAATGTAGAAATAGCATGTGCAGGTGCTTTAAATGCTTTATAAAACGGGTAATTATCTGACCGCATAAAAAGATTGAATGATTTTGCTTTAGGAAAAAAGCCAATAACTTCAGCACCTATATAATTATTTAAAGTTTTTGCCATATTAGATTTTTCATAACCAGAAACATAGGCTGTAATTTCATTTTCAGCCCTTGGCACACCAATCATCTCAAAATTAATCATTGTGTATAAATCAATATTTTCTGCTTTAAGGCGCATCGCTAAATGCCCAGAACCCTTTAATCCCATTTCCTCAGCTGAATATAATGTGAATAATATACTGCGTTTATTACTTTTGGTTTTCGAAAAATATTTGGCCCACTCTAAAACTGCTACAGTGCCCGAAGCATCATCATTAGCACCATTTGCAATAACATCTCCGTTTACAGCTTTTGCAGTACCTATATGATCATAATGTGCACCAAGAATAACAAATTCATTTTTTAATTTTGAATCATTACCCTCTAAATAACCAACAATATTATAACCAATTATCTTTTTTACATTAAAACTATCTCTGTAGGTTTTAAAATAAGGTATAATATGATGCTCTTTAAATACATTTTCAATATAAACTGCAGCTTTCTCAATACCTTTACTACCCGTATTTCTTCCTTCAAGCGCATCTGAAGCTAAATATTCTAAACTAGATTTTACATCTTTAAGCTTAACAAAACTTTGTATTTCAAAATCCTCTTTAACTACGTTTGCAATTTTATCGTCTTCAGTTACTGTTGCAACCTTTTCAATAGTATCTGGATTGGTTGCTATAATTTGTTTTTGACCACCACAGCTAAAAGTAAAAGCAAGTACGAGTAAGCAGACTACAGTTTTCATAAGTTTATTTTTTCGATTTTAAAGATAAAAAAACCTGTTTCAATTTTAAAGATGAAACAGGTTTTAATAGTATAATAGTTTTCCTTTTCAGGAATTACTGTATTAAACCAACATGGTAACAGGGTTCTCAATATACCCTTTTAATGTTTGAAGGAATTGTGCTCCTGTAGCACCATCAACAGTTCTATGATCACATGCTAATGATAACTTCATGGTATGCCCAACTACAATTTGTCCATTTTTAACTACTGGTTTTTCAACTATATTTCCAACAGATAAGATAGCTGAATTAGGTTGATTGATAATAGATGTAAATGTATCTATACCAAACATACCTAAGTTAGATACGGTAAACGTACTACCCTGCATCTCGTCTGGTGTTAATTTTTTATTTCTTGCTTTTCCAGCTAGATCTTTAACTGCAGCACCTATTTGAGGTAATGTTTGCTCATTAGCAAAACGCACTACAGGCACAACTAAACCATCAGGAACAGCAACCGCAACACCTACATGCACGTGGTTATTTAAGCGCATTTTATCAGCAAACCACTGCGAATTTACTTGAGGGTGTTGTTTTAAAGCTAAAGCACATGCTTTAACAACAATATCATTATAAGATATTTTAGTATCAGGAATCGAGTTGAACTGCGCACGGAATGCCATAGCATTTTCCATATCAAACTCAACACTTAAGTAATAGTGTGGTGCAGAGAACTTAGAATTTGTTAATGCTTTTGCAATGGCTTTACGCATTTGCGAGTTATCAACCTCATCAAAATCTTCTTGACCAGATGGTACAAATTTACCAACTGCAGCTGCACCAGCAGCAGGTTCGTAATTTTCTATATCGCGTTTTATGATACGGCCGTTTTCTCCAGAACCTTGTACCTTAGTTAAGCTAATACCTTTTTCTTCAGCTAGCTTTTTAGCCAATGGAGATACATATAAACGTCCGTTTTCTGTAACAGGCGTTGGCGTTGGTTTATTTGTTTTTGGCGCTGCTTTAGAAGTGTTTTCTACTGCCTTTGGCGCTTCTTTTTTAGCTTCAACCTTCGGTGTGTCTTCTTTAGTAGAACTTGTTTCTGCCGAAAAATTAGCTGCAACACCAGAAACATCTGTTCCTGCAGGACCAATAATGGCTAAAAGCGCATCTACCTTAGCAGACTCACCCTCTTTTAAACCTATTTCTAATAACGTACCCGACTGGAATGATTCAAATTCCATGGTTGCCTTATCAGTTTCTATTTCTGCTAAAATATCACCTTCTTCTACAGTATCACCAACTTGTTTTAACCAAGTGGCAACAGTACCTTCTTCCATGGTATCACTTAAGCGTGGCATAGTAACAACAATTACACCTTCTGGTAAATCAGCAGATGCTTTAGTAGTATCTTCAGTTTTAGTTTCAGAAGATGATTCTGAAGTTGACGCTGCAACCTCTTCTTTCTCTTCTGTTTCAGTGGTATTACCGCCACCACTCAAAATACTTGAAATATCTTCACCCTCATCACCTATAACAGCTAGAAGCTCATCAACCTTTGTAGTTTCACCTTCTTGCACACCAATATGAAGTAAAGTGCCTTCGTTAAAAGACTCAAACTCCATAGTAGCTTTATCGGTTTCAATCTCAGCTAAAATATCACCTTCTTCTATCTTATCTCCTACTTTTTTTAACCAAGTAGCGACTGTACCTTCTTCCATCGTGTCGCTTAATCGCGGCATATTTACAACTATTGCCATATCTTATAATTTGTGTGGTATAAATGGATAATCTTTTTGCTCATAAACCATATCGTATAATTGCTGAGTCTCAGGATAAGGAGATTCGTCTGCGAATTTTTCGCATTCTGCAACACCAGCTTTTACACGTTTGTCTATTTCTTTTAATTCTTCTTCTGTAGCATACTTCTTTTCTAAAATAACCTCTTTAACCTGAGTTATAGGATCTATTTTTTTGTACTCAGCCACTTCATCTTTTGTTCTGTAATGTTGTGCATCACTCATAGAGTGGCCTCTATATCTGTATGTTTTTAATTCTAAAAACGTTGGACCTCCGCCTTTTCTAGCTCGTTGTATAGCTTCATCAAAAGCTTCTGCAACTTTTACAGGATTCATACCATCAACTGGCCCACAAGGCATCTCGTACCCTAAACCTAGTTTCCAAATATCATCATGATTTGCTGTACGCTCTACAGAAGTTCCCATGGCGTAACCATTGTTTTCACAAACAAAAACAACCGGCAAATTCCAAAGCATTGCTAAGTTAAATGTTTCGTGCAAAGATCCTTGTCTTGCAGCCCCATCACCAAAACAACAAAGCGTTACTGCATCTTTATCGTGATATTTATCTCCAAAAGCAATACCAGCTCCTAAAGGAATTTGACCACCTACAATACCGTGACCTCCATAAAAGCGGTGTTCTTTAGAGAATATGTGCATAGAACCGCCCATACCTTTTGAAGTTCCTGTTACTTTGCCGAACAATTCTGCCATAACACGTTTAGGGTCTACACCCATTCCTATAGGCTGCACATGATTACGATATGCCGTAATCATTTTATCTTTAGTCAAGTCCATTGCATGTAATGCTCCTGCTAACACAGCTTCTTGACCATTATATAAATGAAGAAATCCTCTTACTTTTTGTTGAATGTAAACCGCAGCTAGCTTGTCTTCAAACTTTCTCCAGAAAAACATGTCTTCGTACCATTTGAGGTAAACCTCTTTTGTGATTTTTTGCATCGACGAATTTTATATATTTATTAAGCGAAATACAAAAGTAATACTTTGATTGGTATTGAAAAAACCCTTTGCGGTTGAAAGTTTAAAAAATATCAAAAAACTATTAATCGTGGCTTTTTTTAAATGATTCTTTCTATACTTTGATTATCGTCTCTTAGTATTTAGAGAAAAAATATCCTATAATTGAGATTTATCAAAAATTAAGGGTAGTAAGTTTTCTAATGAATTAGATTTTATAACATTACCAACAGTTCCCATAAAATATATTTCTATGGGTGACTTTTGATTAACCTCATATTCTGCAATAGCTTGTCTGCATGCTCCACAGGGAGGAATAGGTTGATTTGTTTCGTTTTGTAAAGCGCCCGCTACTACTGCTATTTTTAAAATTTTAGCTTTTGGATATTTAGCGCCAGCATAATAAATAGCTGTACGTTCTGCACATAAACCTGAAGGATATGATGCGTTTTCTTGATTACTTCCAGTAATCACCTCATTATTATCTAACAAAATTGCTGCACCTACCGCAAAGTTAGAATATGGTGCGTAGGCGTTTAATCTTGCCTTTTTTGCCTCTTTTAATAATTTACCTATGTTTGGAGGTAATTCATTTTCATTTTCAAAAACAAATAATTTTGTTTCTATTTTTAATTCTCGCATAAGCAGACAACATTAATTTAGCCTAAAATACAATTCTCTCTTAAACAAAAAAACTATTGCTCATAGAACAATAGTTTTACTTAAATTTTAAAATGTATGTGTATTTTTAATACTCTATATATTCTCCTGCACCAAGATTAAACGTTAATGAAAATCTCAATGTATTCTCTAATGGACTTTGTACTCTAGATGCAGAAAATAAATATGATAAATCGATATTAACTACGTTATACTTAAATCCTGCACCAATAGACAAAAACTTCCTAGCGCCTTTATCTTCTGCTTCGTTAAAGTAACCCGCTCTAAATGCAAAAGAATCTTGGTATGTATATTCTGCTCCTAAAGACCAGGTAAACTCTCTTAACTCTTCACTAAAACCTCCTGGTGCATCACCAAAAGATTGAAATATACCAGATAGAAAACTAACATCCTGAGATTGCCCTTGGAAAATCACATTTTCTCTAGTAGGGTTTGCATCTAAATCATCTACATCTTCCTCATAAGTACCGTTACCATTATTATCTGTAAAACCAAATTCATCACCTAAAATTGGAGGTGTTGGCACCAATAATTTTGCAACTTCGGCAGTAACAGCTACTTTATTATAATCGTCGAATATAAAATCGAAACCTGCACCTAATCGTAATGTAGTAGGCTGGAAGTTTTCTACACCACCATCATCATACTTAAATTTAGGTCCAACGTTTTGAATGGCGAAACCTGCTCTCCAACGTCCATTAAAATCATTGTAAGCCTGCTCTTCACTTTGGTAATAACCTGATATATCTACTCCAAATGTATTTGCTGACGAGGCATCATTATTACCAACGTTTAATCTTAAATCTGATCTTAAATAGCGCATTGCCACAGACATCGCAAATTGATCTGATAATCTTAAAGCGTATGATGCATCTATGGTAAGTTCATTAGGTCTTTGTATTAAAGCTTCAGAAAATTCATCTGCTCGAAATTCAATATCACCTAAGGAAAAATATTTTAAACTTGCTGCAAAAGAACTACGCTCGTCTATTCTATTAAAGTACGTTACATTACCTAGAAAAATATCATTTACTAGTTGACTCAAATATGGTGTGTAACTAATACCTATTCCTGATTTAGATTCTGAAAAAACATATTTAGATGAATTCCATTGTTGCGAGTAAGCATCAACAGATGTAGCAACACCCATATCTCCCATACCTGCGGCTCTAGCATCTGGAGCTATTAAAACAAATGGTACACCTGTGGTAATAACTCTGGAGTCATTTTCATTTGGAATAATAACAGTTTGAGCAGTTAAATTAAGCGTAAAAATAAACACAAATAACGCTATTAATGTATTTTTCATAGTTTCGTTTTATAATTGCAAATATAATTTTTTATTATAGTATAACAAGTTTCTCTATTTTCTCCACTGTTTTGTTGAGTAAGTTGGATTTTACAGTAAGTTTATAAATGTAAACGCCTTTTCCTATTTTCTCTCCAAAATCATCTCTACCATCCCAAACAATATCTTTAGATAGTGAACTAGTAGCTTTAATACCTCCAGATGTTTGTCCATTAAGTGTTCTTACTAATTTACCTGATACAGTGAATATTTGTATAGAAACGTCTAAAGGTTCCGAACTATTGTGGTTAAACCAAAATTCTGTATAATTTACAAATGGATTAGGATAATTTAAAACGTTATTAATGACTAATTCCTGATCTTGATCGAATACAATGAATTGAATTTCTGATGTTGACGAATTATTGTAAACATCCCAAGCCTTTAGGGTAAGTGTATGAAGTCCAGGTTCTAAATTTCTAAACGGAAAACTCACTGTTCCTTTTTGATAAGCATCAACTTCGGTTTCATAATAATCGTTTAGTACAAAAGGATTGGTTTCATCACCATCAATAATAGCAGAAATATCATGACCAATACCACTTGCTGTATTAATGCCATTAGCGTCTTCTAGTTTAGCTAATAGTGTAGGAGACTCATTAGTTATACCTCCAGATACAAAGTTTTCATCATTCATAAAAAGATTTATAACTGGCCCTACATTATCTACTTCAGCATTTTCATTTACCCCACCAATTCTAATATTAGTAATATCTGCACCTGATTGGTCTTCAGATAGTTGTTCGTTTTTAGCATACAGACTTACTCTACCTAAACCAACAGGAACTCCAATATCCTTAGGTACTACAAAATCAAATTCAAATTGTCCATTTGCAACTGTTGCTTGCCCTCTAAAAATAATTGCGCCAAGTGTCTCAAAATCCAGCTTTACTAAAACACCTGCATTTCTAGTATTATTGTTGGCTAGGGTTTGTCTCTCAATAAATTTATCATAAATTGTAGTAGAAACCACTCCATTATAATTGCTTAAAACATTACCATTTACATCTGTAATTTCACCTGCAAGCTTAACCTTACTAAGCGCCTTTAATGTATCTGTAGCCTGAGCAATAGGCACATCGTTTAGGGCTGTTAATTTAATATTGGGCTTTGGAAATGCCAGTTGCATTGCAGGGTCTCCTATATAAAACACTAAACGTCTTTGTGCAGCAAAACCAATAGTAGCATCATTCTTAGTTAATCTTAATGCTTCTGCTGCTGAAGGATATTCGCCTTCACCAAATGTATCATTATCGCTAAATGAAAATAAATATTCACCTAAAGTATTATTAAAGGTAGTGCCAAAATTAACAAATACTTGACGTGTTGTTGTTATTAAACTTATAGCTCCCGCTTCTTTATTCCAATAGGTAAATTCTCCTGCAGTTTTTCTAAAAGGGTTATCAAATTTTGTAAATTCACAGGTTACAGTAACAAAGCAATTTAATCTACAAAAATTCTTAAAGTTATTGATAGACGGAATGTCTAAAATACGTTCTTCTGCAAGTCCGTCTTCACCTCCATGTCCAAAATAATTAACCACTAAAGCGCCATTATCTATTGCATTTGAAAACTCTTCTACAACGTCAGGATAGCGTTCTCCACCAGCAGACGATTCTTGATTAAAAGCATCAGTATGTATTTTTATTACATTAACAAAAGGCTTATTGCTAGTAACTTGATTTCCAACACTGTCTGTAGTTTCTTGTATAATACCTTCCCAGTCTTTATCAACATCATCAGATACAACAACATAATTATTTCTCCATCTACCAAAGGATTCTTTGGCGTAATAAGTTTCAATTTTATCAACTAAATCCTTAGCTCTTTGTGGAGAATCTGCAAGAATACGTCCTACGGCTATATCTAAACGATCACTATTAGCCATGGTGCCTTCATTGTCGTCCATCATACCAAAAAAATCATCTGACACAAATGAATTTGTAAGATTTAAACTATTGTAAGAGTGCCAAGAAGGAACAATGTTTGTATTGTTTGGTATTCTATCTTTGTAATCATAAGAGCCATCTCCAAATAAACATAAAAATTTTATTCTATTGTTTGGATTACTAGCGTTATCATATATGTACTTTACCAAATTTCTAATAGCGCCAATATCCTGATTACTTGTGCTAAACTCTGCATATATCTCATCTAAACCAACAACTTTTACATTAAGTCCGTACCGATTTCTATTAATTTGTGCTAACCTTTCGGCTTCATTAAACATGTTGTTTGGGGTTACTATCAAATAGTCAATGTCTTGAAAACTTCCATCAGCATTATTAAAAATAGTACCTTTTATATTTTGATTTCTAACCAAAGTACTCCTGTCTTGTTTTGGTTGAAAATAATCGGAAGGTGATAGTGCAACATAAACCTTTTCTTCTCCCATTGTTGCAGTAAAAGCAAACTCTGTTTCTCCTTGATTATTCTCAATAGTTTTAATGTTATATATATCTGTAACATCCCAGACTTCTGATAATCGGGATGCCTCAGAAATGGTGTATTGCGCAATTCCTGAAGAATTAACTACAGCATTATTTTTAAACTGAAATTGTGTACTATTAAATTTTAGCGGTCTTGTAGCCTCAACCGAAATATAATCTAAGTAGGCTTGCGAACTAGGGTTTGATTTATTGTCGTAATTTAAGTTTACAATAACATCATCACTGTTTATGTTTACAGTACCTGAGTAAAATGAATCAGAGCCAATTACAGTATTACTTGTGGTTCCAAAATTTAAATTTCTAATTAAATTACCATTTACGCTTATACCCATTGAGGTGGAAGCAGATGACACAGCCGCTGCATAAACTTTAACAACAACAGGTTCTGTAGTTATAAGCTCTGGAAAGTTAAACTTAAAATCTTGGTTATTATCTATATTAAATCTTGCTCCAAACCATCGCCTTCCAACAGTACCTATATTATGAATATCTCTTTCAATAAATTTATATTGCTGGTAGGAATCAACAACTAAATCGACAGGTCCAGTAGGTTGAATTATGGGCTGTATCCTTTTACCTAAATTACCGCCAGATGTTATGTAATAATATGTTTTATCAGTGTAAGAATTAATATTGGTATTACTTTCTAGATTAAACTCTTTTGGACCTTGTGCATAAAAAACTACAAAATCCTCATTATCAAATTCGCCATCTTGTTCGCCTATAACTTTAATAGCATTTTCGGCAATATCAAATGGGTATGGTTCTGAATTACTAAAAGGAATCATTCTACCACCATTACCAAATATTTTTATAGTTCTAGGATCTACGTTATTAACATCCACACCCAAATTCTGTAAAAAAGATTTTGTTAACCTAAAAACACCTGTTGTATCAACATAAAACTTATACCAATCTCCTGAGTTTAAAACTGAATTACTGATAATTTTAGAATTTCTGAAGTTTTTGGAACTCCTTGACCTGTTAGAAACACCATTAATGTAGTTATAGTTAACTTGAAAGGAAAGTAATTTTTTGTACCCTCCATTTTCATCTTTTACAATCGGAGATAGTTCTAAAAAACCAAACTGCCTATTTCTTGATTTGGAATTTTTTAAACTGATATTTATAGCTGTATTTATTTTTGAGATATCCATCCCAAATAAATCTTGTTTTGAAATTGATTGATATCTGGTATTACTTATGGTAACTGATGACTCATCAATAGTATTTTGTATTTCCCATTGAGCTATAAATTGCAAACCATCATCAAAATCATAACTATAATTTTTTTGATTAAAATATGGTAATTCTAAAGCATTAGTACCAAATGTTAGAGTTGTAGTTCCATTCCAATCTATTGAAAAGTTCTTTTTTTGACTGTAAACAAAACTCGATACTAGTAATAATATAACTAAAATTTTCTCTTTCATGAGCTAAAATAACGTCTGTAACTTATGGTTATTATTAAGTAAAACAATATTTTTTTTATTTACATCAAAAATACAATAATATTTTATGAAAAGTAACGTTATTTGTATGCATTAGTATAGAGAAAAGTGCCAATATCATCGATGTAATACATCAAAAACAAGATGAAATACGTATTTTTTTCGTCAAAATGCAAAAATAGCTTGTTCTGTAAGGTTAAATTCTTATATTGCAGCACCAAAACAAAATTTTAGCTTACTTAAACGTATGGATATGAAAAATGTAGCGATATTAAAAGTGTTCTTAATCGCAGTTCTTTCTGTTACAGCATTTAGTTGTAAAAAATCATCTAGTTCAAAAAATAGTTCTAGAGCAACAGGATGGCAAATAAACGGAAGAGATGGTGGTTTTCAATACAATACCAACTTTAAAGAGCAGGAAACCGCTCCAGGTTTGGTTTTTATTGAAGGTGGTACATTTACTAAAGGCCGCGTGCAAGACGATGTTATGCACGATTGGAACAATACACCCACCCAACAACATGTTCAATCATTTTATATGGATGAAACTGAGGTAACAAATTTAATGTATGTTGAATATCTTGACTACATGAAAAAGCTTTACCCACCAGATGATGAGCTTTACAGAAATATTTATAATGGTATATTACCAGATACGTTAGTTTGGAGAAACCGACTTGGGTACAACGAGGTAATGACTGAAAACTATTTAAGACACCCGGCCTACGCTGAATACCCTGTAGTTGGTGTAAGTTGGATTCAAGCGATTGAGTATTCTAATTGGAGAACCGATCGTGTAAATGAGTTGAATTTACAGAAAAATGGTTACAGAGAAATAAGTTCTGAAACAGACCCTGATAACTATTTTAGTACAGATCGATATAAAGTAGACCCAAGTACTTATGATACTGGAGAAACTGACAATAGCAGAAATAGAAATGTAAAAGTTGATGCTGATGGAAATGAAACTGGGGTGTATGCATCTATGGAGACTGGGGTAATTGGACCAAAATACAGATTACCAACTGAAACAGAATGGGAATATGCAGCTCTAGGCTTAAGCGAATTAAGAAGCTATAATTTATACCGTGGTCGTAAAAAATATCCTTGGGATGGACAATACACACGTAATGGAAAACGAAAATTCCGAGGAGATCAATTAGCCAACTTTAAACAAGGCAAGGGAGACTACGGTGGTATTGCAGGATGGAGTGATGACGGTGCTGATATTACAAACGCTGTAAAATCATACGAACCTAATGATTATGGGTTATATGATATGGCTGGTAATGTTGCTGAATGGGTAGCTGATGTTTATAGACCTATTGTTGATGATGAGTTTAACGACTTTAATTACTATAGAGGAAATGTGTATACAAAAAATGCAATTACAGAAGAAGGTACAGTTAAAGTAGTAACTTCTGATGAGATTGTTTATGATACACTATCTAACGGCAGAATTGTTGCTAGAAATTTACCTGGAGAAATTGTTAAAGTTGCAGTGGATGAAAATGAAACATATTTAAGACCAAACTTTGACAGATCGGACAATATAAACTTTAGAGATGGTGATCGTCGCTCTTCACGTTACTACGAAAGTTTTGGTGAAGACGAAGATGAAGAATCTGAAAAGTCTGTAACAAGAAAAATGTATAATTCTCCTAAGCATTCTATATCAAGAGATTCTTTAGGTAACATGGTTAGAGAATATGACAAATCTAATAATAGAACCTCTTTAATAAATGATGAAGTAAGAGTTTATAAAGGTGGGTCATGGAAAGATAGAGAATATTGGTTAGATCCTGCTCAAAGAAGATACTTCCCGCAAGATATGGCTACAGACTACATTGGCTTTAGATGTGCAATGTCTCGTGTAGGTTCAAAATCTAAAATGGGAGCTAAAAAGAAGAGTTAATTATTAATTCTTTTAAATAATTTTAAAAAAGTCCTGATGTTAAATCAGGACTTTTTTTTACATTTATTTTATGAATTTAGATACACTACACAAGCTTTTTTTAGAATGCAACTCAGTAAATACTGATACTAGAAACATTAAAGAAGGAGATTTATTTTTCGCACTTAAAGGAGAGAATTTTAATGGTAATACCTATGCGCAACAAGCTATTGAAAAGGGTGCAAAATATGCTGTAATTGATGAAAAATCCTTTGAAAGCGACAACACCATTTTGGTTAAAGACACTCTAGAAACACTACAAAATCTAGCAACATCTCATAGAAAATATTTAAAAACTAAAATTATAGCTTTAACTGGTAGTAATGGTAAAACCACTACAAAAGAACTTATTAATGTAGTTTTATCTAAAAAATTTAATACTACAGCTACTAAAGGCAATTTAAACAATCATATTGGCGTACCGCTTACACTCCTTTCAATGACTGAAGAAACCGAAATAGGTATTATTGAAATGGGAGCCAACCATCAAAAAGAGATTGAATTTTTATGCAATATAGCTTTACCGGATTATGGATTAATAACTAACTATGGAAAAGCACATTTAGAGGGTTTTGGTGGTTTAGAAGGTGTCATAAAGGGTAAAAGTGAAATGTTTGTTCATCTAATAAAAAATAACAAAACTATCTTCCTTAACACTAATGACCCCATTCAAATTAAAAAAAGTAAAGAGGGCAAAGTATTCACATTTGGTAAAAGTGAAAAAAATCCAAAAGTTGCTATAAATTTTATAAACGCCCGACCTTTTGTAAAGTTAAAGTACAATGATACCACTATAAATAGCCAGCTTATTGGTAATTATAACTTTAATAATATTGCTGTAGCTGTTGCTATAGGTAACTACTTTGAAGTTAGTGATATGGATATTAAATATGCAATTGAAGGCTATGTACCATCTAACAATCGCTCTCAAATTATAGAAGATGGTAACCTTAAAATAATCTTAGATGCATATAATGCTAACCCAACAAGTATGCGAGCAGCACTTCTTAATTTTGAAAAACAAGATGGTTATAAAATTGCTATTCTTGGGGATATGTTTGAATTAGGTACAGCAGCAAAATTAGAGCATCAAACTATAACAGATTTAGCCGTTTATTTAAATATTGATAAAATATATCTTGTTGGCAAAAACTTCTTTAATTCTAATACAAACTCCAGTAAAGTTAATCAATTTGAGACATTTAATAGTTTTAACAAGTCAATAAGTCTCAAAGACACCCATAATTCTATAATTTTGATAAAAGGATCTCGTGGAATGGCTTTAGAGCGTTTTTTAGATAATTAAAACTCCTCTTATATAATTAATAAAAAGTATCTATATTATAAGTCTAATATTAACACTCATCAAACTCTCCTTAAAAACTAATTAATAGCACCATAAAAATGTGAATTATTCGTAAATGATGTCATACTAAATATCAGTATTCTAAAATATGACTTAAATTTTGGATACTTTATTAATTAAGCGAGCTATAATTAAGCAGAAAATAATTTAATCTCAAATGACATATAATATTATGATTATTCAAAATATATGTTGAAGTTATTTTTAATACTAAACGCTTTAAAAAACAAATACTAAGTTTTCCAGTTTAGCATTTATGATATCGCAATTACAAATATCCAAAATAACACTTGAGAAAAGTAAAAAAACAAAAAAAGCTTCCAGATCTGGAAGCTTTTAGTGGGCGCGAAGGGATTCGAACCCCTGACCCCTTGGGTGTAAACCAAGTGCTCTGAACCAACTGAGCTACGCGCCCAAATTAATAGGTGTGCAAATATAATCTAGTTTTTAATACTGGAAAAACTTTTTTGAGAAAAATTTAAATTATTTCTGCCACAACAAATGTACTTCCTCCAACAAAAATAAAATCGTTATTAGAAGCGGCTTTTAAGGCAGATTTATATGCCTCATCTACAGAATTATAGACCTCTCCAAGAATACCATGTTTCTCTAATTCATTTCGCAACTCCTCAGCATCTTTTCCTCTAGGAATATCTGGCTTACAAAAATAATATATAGCCTGCGTTGGTAATAAATCAGCTATTGAGTTTAAATCTTTATCTTTTACAACACCAAAAACGATATGGAGCTTATTAAAACTTTCTTGTTTTAATTGCGTCATCACATACAACAACCCTTCTCTATTATGCCCAGTATCGCAAACTACTTTTGGGTTTTTATTTAAAGTTTGCCAACGTCCTAACAAACCAGTATTACTTACAACATTTAAAAACCCTTGCCGTATATTATCGTTTGAAATACTATATCCTATTTCCCTAAGTTCTTCTACAGTTTGATACGCTGTTTTTATATTTTTAATTTGATATGTACCAACCATATCAGACTTGTAAGTTCTTGCTACTACTTTATCTGCGTATATAATTTTAGATGATTTTTCTTTTGCTAAACCATCAAATATAGGCTTAGTTTGTTTTTGAGTTTCACCAATAACAACAGGAGTATTTGATTTTATGATACCGCCTTTTTCACTTGCTATTAACTCTAATGTATTCCCTAAAAACTGTGTATGATCTAAACCAATATTAGTAATTACAGAAACTTCGGGAGACAAAATATTTGTAGAATCTAAACGTCCTCCCATACCAACTTCAACTACTGCGATATCCACATTTTGTTTCGAAAAATAATCGAATGCCATACCAACAGTCATCTCAAAAAAAGACAATTGATTCGCTTCAAAGAACAATTTATTTTCTTTAATAAAATTAATTACAAACCCTTTGCTAACAGGTTTACCATTAACTCTAATACGCTCTCTAAAATCTTTTAAGTGAGGTGATGTATACAAGCCTACTTTATAACCAGCTTCTTGTAGTATTGAAGCTATCATATGACTTGTAGAGCCTTTACCATTAGTTCCTGCAACATGTACAGATTTAAAAGTATGTTGAGGATTATCTAAATGCTTTGCTAATTTTAATGTATTAGATAAATCTTTCTTAAAGGCAGTTTTACCTTGGCGTTGATACATTGGTAGTTGAGAAAACATCCAATTTAGTGTATCTTGATATGTCATAAACTATTGACTCAATTTGAAGTTAACACTAACAAAACCTATTTGGCGAGACGGAGCTTTAGAATTTGATGGCCATTTATGAGATAAAGCAATTTTTTTGGCAGGCTCAAGCAAACATTGCGCTGTATTAGTGGTGCCTTTTACTCCTGGTACTGCTTCAACAACGTTACCACTTTTATTTACTACGATGCGTACTATAACTAGACCAGATTCGTTACAATCTTGCTTTAATCTATTAAATGAGGCACTGCCACGGCCATTTAAACCATAACCCACGCCTCCACTACCGCTACCTTTGCCTCCAAAATAACTTGGCGCGTAAGGATTACCATCTAATTGCCCTTTATCTCCACTCTGTGTATCATTACCTTCACTCCCTGTTTCTGCGCCATCAGACTTACTAACACCACCAATTAATGCATCTAGTTTTTTCTTCTTTTCTTCCTGTTCTCTTTTCTCTTTTGCTATTCTATCTGCCTCAGCTTTAGCTTTAGCATCTGCTATTGCTTTGGCTTTTACCTCAGCCGCCTTTTGTTTTTTTATAGCAATTTCTTCAGCATTATCTTGGGTTAATACGTCCTCTTTCACTTCAGAAGTTTTTGTAGGTTCTGCTTTAGAAACTTTAGGTTGCGGTAATTCTTCTACAACCTTAGGTTCAGATTTTACTGGTTTTTTAGGTTGTACAGTTCCTTTTTCAAAATCTGAATTTCCAAAATTTACTGCAACACCATATTCTTCAGGTGGATCCATGTAAGGAGGACCAACAACAAACAATAATAAAAGTACAATAATAGCAAGTAATGCTGTTATTTTTGCTGAGTTTCGTTCGTGTTTGGTCTCAAGGTACTTCATAATATTACGCTATATGAAACTTAGAATTTAGTTATTAGGTTTTACAGCTAAAATCACTTTGAACTTATTTCTATTAGCAATATCCATAACCTTAACCACATTTTCTACTGGCACAGATTTTTCGGCCCTTAAAACAATAGTTGGTTTATCTTTTTTAGAAAGTACCGCAAGTAATTCGTTTTCTAGAATACTTACACCTACCCGTTTTTGATCGATATAATAGGTTAAATCTTTTTTTATACTCACAGCAACAGATTTTTTGTTTTCAGTTTTACCACTAGCTTTTGGTAACAATATATCTATTGCGTTAGTAGTTACTAAAGTTGATGCTATCATAAAAAAGATTAATAACAAAAAAACAATATCTGTCATTGACGACATATTGAATTCTGGTGTCACCTTATTTCTTCCTCTAATATTCATACTAAGTCGGCTCGTTTAAGTGATCTAAAAACTCTAAAGAATTAGCTTCCATTTGATATACTACTTTATTGGTTCTCACCACTAAATGATTGTATGCAATATAACCAACGATACCAACAATTAAACCAGCTACTGTTGTTGTCATTGCAGTATAAAGTCCGCTAGCCAAAGTATCCATTTGTATTGTTCCTCCCGCATTGGCTAGCTCGAAGATGGCTAGTATCATTCCAATTACAGTTCCTAAAAACCCAATCATTGGGGCTGCACCTGATATAGTAGCCAAAACACTCACATTTTTCTCAAGTTTATAAATTTCTAATCTACCAGCATTTTCAATGGCTGTATTTATATCTGCTAAGGGTTTCCCAATTCTTGTAATTCCTTTATCTATTAAACGAGACACTGGAGAATTAACCTGTACACATAACATTTGTGCAGAGTCAATTTTTCCATTACTAACATGATCTTTTATTTGATTCATAAAATTAGCATCTACGTTTGATGCTGCTTTAATAGCAAATAAACGCTCAAAATAAATGTAAGTAGCAACTACAAGCAGTAAAAATAAAATAGCAATAATAATTTGTCCTGCAGAACCGCCACTGGTAATTAATTCAATTATTGAAAGTGTTTTTTCAACAGATTCTTTATCTACTAATTCTGTGCCTTCTTGGGTGTTTTGTAGTAATATATTAAGCATAAGTTTTAGGTTAATTGCAACAGTATAACGTATGTTTTATTGCTAAAGTATAATATTTATAGGTTTCAATTCTATTTACGTATCTAAAAAGCAAAAAGATTAGCTTAACACTAATCTTTTAAATTTTATACTAATTTAAATTATTTTATTTAAAACAGTGTTCTTGTTACCATAAAAGCAGCAGCTCCAACTAAAAAACCAGCTAGTGCTAACCAAGAAATCTTTTTTAAATACCAAAAGAAATCTATCTTTTCCATACCCATAGCAACCACACCAGCAGCAGACCCGATAATTAACATACTTCCGCCGGTACCAGCAGAATATGCTATAAAGTGCCATAACTCATGATCTATAGGTTCAGTAAACATTCCTAAACTAGCAGCTACTAAAGGCACATTATCAATTACAGCAGAACCAACTCCTAATAATAGCACTACCAAATCTGATACACCACCTGGATGCATCTCAGTTCCTAATTGCGGTACATTTTCTTGCAAAGAACTAGCAAAACCAAATAATATTCCCAGAGATTCTAAAGCTGCTACAGCCATTAAAATACCTAAAAAAAATAGGATACTTGGTAATTCTATTTTTGATAATGATTGATGAACAGGACTATGGTGTGCATGTTCATCATGTTCTTTAGAATCGTGACTAGACATGCTAAATTTAGAGCTGCTATATATTTCAGCAAATGTAGCTACAACCCCTAAGGACAACATCATACCAACATATGGTGGCAAATGCGTTATTACTTTAAAAATTGGTACAAATATAATAGCGCCTAAACCTAAGTATAACATTGTAGCACTAAATTTTGATTTGTTTTTATTATCATCCTCAACAATATCTAAATCGCCTTTAAAAGCCGGTAAAAAAGATGCTATTAAAGAAGGCACAACCATACACAATAAAGATGGTATAAGTAAATACCCAATTAAATGCCCTGTAGTTACTTTTTTACCAATCCAAAGCATTGTTGTTGTAACGTCACCTATTGGAGACCAAGCGCCACCAGCATTTGCAGCAATAATTATTAAGCCAGCATACCAGATACGAACACTCCTATCTTTAACTATTTTTTGTAAAATAGATATTAATACAATAGTTGCCGTTAGATTATCAATAATTGCTGATAATATAAACGCCAATATTGAAAAAATCCATAATATTTTAGATTTCTTTTTTGTTTTAATAAAGTCTTTAATAGTAGCAAACCCATCAAAATAATCTATAATCTCAACTATAGTCATGGCGCCTAAGAGAAACACTAAAATTTCAGCAGTTTTACCAAGGTGATGCAATAACGTTTCTTCCATTAAATGCATTTTATCTTCACTGGCTAATGCACCAAAATTTTCTAGAAGCATATGTTTACCAGAATCAAACCATTGTGGAAAGCTTTCTAAACCTAAAGCTATTAGCGCCCAACATATAGCCATCATAACTAGAGCGGGAATTAATTTATCTATTTTTATACTGTGCTCTAAGGTTATGGCTAAATACCCCATAACAAATACTAAAATAATTGCTGCTTCCATAAATTAATATTTAAATAATTTTATATAGTGCTTTTTTAAATACTATGGCACTAATGTTAGTTTTTGGTTTTTGGTTTATATTTTATTTTTTTTCGATTTCTTTTCTTTGACTAAGAAATGTATTACAAGTACAGTTTAGTTAATTATATTTAAAAGCTATAATAATAAACAAATGAGAGGTTGTATAATTTGATAAAAAATAAGATATTAAACTCACTTTTAATCTGTATGTTCAATTAATAGATTTAAAATTATTTCTATTCACATTCTCCAAATACGTTTATATATTTCTCCAAAAGAGACAAAATTATAGGCCACTAAAGTATTACCCTTTTTTGCAAGAAACAAATGATTTATGTCATCAAATATAAAACCGTTTGTATTTACTAAGCCAACAACAATATCAGTAATCTCAATAACTTTTACCCTCTTTTAAGATTAGCACCCTACTAATAAAGTAACTAATATTACAAAAACCTGAATTACAACATATTTACCTTAAATTAAATTAATAATAAATACATCATTCACACATTAATTTAGGGCATAAAAACCACACCAGAAGAATGATTTTTTTTTGCTCCGGTAACGCTTTTTAAACAATTTACTTCATCACGAAGTTTCAAAATTCCTAAAAAAGCAAAAATTAGAGCCTCTTTAAACTCCACAACCTGTCTATCTGGAATAATTATTTTATTGTTACTGTGATAGTTTACACGCTTGATTAAATACATATTATACGCGCCACCACCAGTTATAAAAACAAAAGCATCCCGTTTTTTATTAATTTCTTTTGAAATTTGAATAGCTATGTGCTCAGAAAAGGTACATAATATATCTTTTATTTCTATCTTAAAATTATTTATTAGAGGAATAACTTTAGATTTAACCCATTCTAGCCCTAACGATTTTGGATAAGGTTCTCTATAAAAATCTAATTGATTTAGCTTTGATAGTAGATCAACATTAATAGTTCCAGATAAAGCTATTTCACCTTTATTATCAAAAGGAAGCCCTAACATATTTGTATAATGATTTAAAACGATATTGACTGGACAAATATCATATGCAATTCTCTCATCTTTAAACTCTGAAGAAATATTGGCAAATCCGCCTAAATTAAGACAAAAATCATATTCAGAAAACAACAATTTATCACCTATTGGTACCAATGGTGCTCCTTGCCCTCCTAAAGCTACATCTTGAACTCTAAAATCGCAAACAACAATATGTTTTAGCAATTTTGAAATTATTGGTGCATTGCCTATTTGATAAGTCAACCCCTTTTTAGGTGTATGTAATGCGGTATGACCATGAGAACATACGGCATCTAGCCTATCAATAGCATTAACCTTAATAAACGTTTTAATGGTTTGCGCTAAATATTCTGTATAAGTAGTATCTAATTGCCTTAGTGCATCATAAGTTTTATCAACTAAAGTTTTTAAGTTACTCACCCAAAAATCACTATAAGCAATTGTTTCTGAGCAAAGTATGTTAAACTTCCACGTATCTTCTAATTTAAATTGCGCATATACTAAATCTATACCATCGAGAGATGTACCAGACATTACACCTATAACATTATACTCATCTTTTACCATAGGTCGTAAATTTAACAATCTGTATTGAAAAATTCACACTAATAACGTATATTTGTAAACATTTTTTATAAAAAACAACATTTTATTTACGAATTATGAATTTTAACCTTTCAGAAGAATATAAAATGATACGTGACGCCGCTCGCGATTTTGCTCAAACCGAACTACTTCCTGGAGTAATTGAAAGAGACAATGCGCAAGAATTCCCCGACGAATTGGTAAAGAAAATGGGCGAACTTGGTTTTATGGGTATTATGGTAGATCCTAAATACGGTGGTAGTGGTATGGATACTATTTCGTATGTTCTTATTATGGAAGAGCTTTCTAAAATTGATGCATCTGCATCTGTAATTGTATCTGTAAACAACTCTTTGGTTTGTTATGGCTTAGAAGCTTATGGTACAGAAGCACAAAAGCAAAAATATTTAACTAAACTTGCTACAGGAGAGCATGTTGGTGCATTTTGTTTAAGTGAGCCCGAAGCTGGAAGTGATGCTACATCACAAAAAACAACGGCGATTGATAAAGGCGATCATTATCTTATAAATGGTACTAAAAACTGGATAACTAGTGGCGGAAGAGCCGATACCTATATTGTAATTGCGCAAACTGACCGTGATAAAGGCTCTCATGGTATAAATGCATTTATTGTAGAGAAAGGTACAGAAGGTTTTCATGTTGGGCCTAAAGAAGATAAACTTGGAATTCGTGGTAGTGATACGCACACACTACAATTTAACGATGTAAAAGTGCCAAAAGAAAACAGAATTGGTGTTAATGGATCAGGTTTTAGATTTGCAATGAAAACGCTTTCTGGTGGCCGTATAGGTATAGCTGCCCAAGCTCTAGGAATTGCGCAAGGTGCTTATGAATTAGCCCTTAAATATTCTAAGCAACGTAAAGCCTTTGGTACAGAAATATGTAACCATCAAGCCATAGCATTTAAGTTAGCAGACATGTATACTGAAATTGAAGCTGCTAGACTGCTAGTTATAAAATCTGCCGCAGATAAAGATGAGGGTAAAAACTATGACAAATCTAGTGCTATGGCAAAATTATACGCCTCTAAAGTGGCTATGGAGCAAACTGTTGAGGCTGTACAAATTCACGGTGGTAACGGCTTTGTTAAAGAATATCATGTTGAACGACTGATGCGTGATGCTAAAATTACTCAGATATATGAGGGCACTTCGGAAATACAAAAAATTGTTATTTCTAGGAGTGTTTTAAGAGATTAAATAAATTTTAAAGTTGAGGATTGAATATTAAATAAAATAACTTCTGATTACAAAATAAGAGTTCTACATATAGTAACAAACTATAATACTTTAAAAAACATTTATAATTACTAATCAACCAACGGTTTTAAATTTATATAACTATAACTAATATCGCCAATGTGTTGAAACGATGTGTCTTTTTTATGCAATTGTCCCCAATCGAAATTATCCGATAAGGATGTTTTTTCATATTGTTCTATAATGTTTTGAGAAAGTAAGATATATTCATCAAAAGGTATTTTGTTTTTTAACAAACGGTGAGCAGTAATGAGATCTTCTCCCATCAGTTTTATATTTTTCCCAATTTGAACTGCACTAATTTTTTCGCCAAAATGTAAAATAACTTTTAAACCTAAAACTTCTGGAATTTCAATACCCTTAGCTTTATACTTGTATATTTCATCTAATAAGTGTAGTTGTTTGTAAAATTCTGTATAAAATAATCTACACTGGTCTATTAAATCTTTAAATGAAGGAAGACCATCCGATTTGTAGAATAAAACGGCATCTCCTTCTATCTCAGAAACTTTTAAGCCTATATTATTAGCATAAATAACTTTATTTAACAAAGCAGGAATTATTTTAGAACTTAACTCTATATCTACTGCACTCATAAATTCTGTAAAACCACTAATATCAGGAATACAAATTAACGTTGGAGTTGGTTTTTGCTTCATATATTTAAATAATTATAAACCTTGTTTATTAAGATGTAGCAACAAATGATTCCCATTCCTTAAACTTCTCTTCACTCATTACTCGTTCCATTTTAACTTGTCCGCCTTTTTTCTTTTGACTACCGCTCCATTGAGCAAACACTTCTGGTAAAACTGTTGAGACCTTAACACCTTTTAAGGCTTTAGTTCTAGCAACCTTGTAATTTTTGTTTGCAGCCTGCAGTAGTTTATCTAATTCTTTAGCCAACTTTTTATCATCAATATTGGTATTAGTACCCAAATACCAATGGTGATAAAAGTTATCGTCTATCTTAACAGCAGACAATGTAAATTCTGGAATTTCAAGATCAAATTTCTGCTCCATTTCCAGCAATGCCTTATTCATTTTATTCACTGAAAGTTGAGATCCAACTACATTTAGAAAAAATTTAGTTCTGCCTGTAATTTTAATTTCAGCACGTTCTACATTTGTAAACTCCACCGTATCACCAATTAAATATCGCCAAGCACCAGCAACAGTGCTTATAATAAGTACATAATCTTGATGTAATTCTACCTGTGATAGCGGAATTGATGGCGCGTTTTGCTTTAATGAACCGTCAGTATTAATGTATTGAGGCTTAAACGGTACAAATTCAAAATAAATACCATTATCAGTTACTAAGCGCATAGCGTCTGTTTCTGGACGTTCTTGAAATGCTATAAATCCCTCTGATGCTAAATAAGTATCAATTACAGTAATAGGGTGTGCTAAAAGCTTATTAAAACTTTTTTTATAAGGTGCAAATGCTACACCGCCAGAGGTATACACTTTCAAGTTAGGCCAAATCTCATGAATGTTATTTACATTATTATAGGCTATAACTTTTTCTAACATTAATTCAATCCAAGAGGGTATACCACTTAAAGCGCCAATATCATAACTTTTAGCATTTTCCGCTATTTCTTGCACACGCTCGTCCCAATCGTCAATTTTAGCTATTTCTTTTCCTGGTTTGTAATATCCTTCAAACCAAAATGGTATTCTACTAGCGCTTATACCACTAATTTCGCCTTCTAAGTTCCCATTGCGTTCATTAAGATCTGTAGAGCTACCTAACATCATAATATCTTTTTCAAAAAAAGTTGCTGGTAAATCAAAATTAGAAAGTGCTTCAACCTGTTTTATTCCTGCTCTTCTTATGGCAGCTATCATAGCATCAGTTACAGGAATACGTTTACTTGTTTTCCCAGTAGTTCCGGAACTTAGCGCAAAATAATCTGGGTTATCTGGCCATGTTATGTTTTCTTCACCTTCTATAACTCTTTGCCACCACTCAGCTTTAAGTTTATTATAATCAAAATAAGGGATCGCCTTAGAAAATGCTTTTTTACAATCTTTACTATTAAGTATACTTGCAAAATCGTAAGCTTTACCAAACGCAGTATTTTTTGCTGTATTTAGTAAATCATTTAAAACCTTTTCTTGTGCATCAATATGATTTACATCTGGTGTTAAATTATCCTTAAGATGAATTGCGCCTTTTATAAGAGTTCCTTTTATTGACATTTTATTTTAAGTTTTTTGTTAAACAATAACGTTTTGAGACTTAGTGGTCTCTTCATTAACAAATTCTAAAACTTGCTCTGGTGACACATATAATCGTTTTATTTTTTCTTTATACCTATCTGAAAGTTCTGTATGATTAAGGATATAATTTTTAGTTGCTAAAATATAATCCTTCATATTGTGCCTAATAGCATATTTATCTGCAGTTTGTTCTGCCTTACGTAAATAAGAATTTGAGAATATATAACCTAAACCAAAACCAATTAAATTTAAACTACTTCTTGTGTGATAATCCATAATATGCCCTAATTCGTGCCCTAACCAACCAATTAAAACTTCTTTGGGTATATAACTTGTGTGTAGTTCCATTTTTTTAATATCAAAATGTCTGCTAATTAAAATAACATATTTTCGGTTTTTTTTATTTTTAAATAAACTCAATAACTTAGGTTGTGCCTTCATTACTGATGCACTCATTTTTTTAGTAAGCTTAAACTCTATTGGCACATCTTTTAATTCGGGATAAAATGATAAAGCTTTAGTTGCTTCATGCTTTATATATTCTGGAATTATTTTATTATTCATAACAGACTTTATTTGTAACGTTATACTTTAGAGTAACTTTTACAGTTTACATGTTTTTAATTGCGAGATGTAATGCTAATACGAAAAATACGAACTCAAATAAAAAAAGACAGGAGAGGGATCCTGTCTTCTTTCGTCTTAAAAAACAACGTATTAATCAACTACTTATTTGATATTCGCATAATTGCTAATTCATTTAATTTATTATCAGCATATAACTCATGGTTTAATAGGCTTTGCAATAACTCTGCTACTTCAGTATAACCTAATTGTTTGGCTACTCTGGTCGCAGTACTATAACCTGAAATCTTAAAATACTCTATACGTTGCGCAGAGGCAATCAGCTTCATATCTTTAACATTATCGCAATTTTCTCTTTCTTTTATTCTATTAAGCTCTTTAACTATTGGCGACATTTTGATACAAACTTCGTCTGGAAAGTTTATTTCTAGTCTTTTACATATATGCTTTATGCATTTAAACTGATAATTTGTTTTATCAACTAATTCATTAAAACCTTTTTTTAAACATGGCGTTTTTGATACGTCTATAAGTGTAGGTAACACAACATTTAACAGTTGTTTTTCAGCTGAATACAAATCTTTTATTTCACTTTCAAACAAATGATGTAATGGACTCATAATATGTTTTTAGTTTTTATTTGTAAAACTAAAACACAAAGTAGTGCAATGTGTATTCAATTAATTATAAGATTGTCGCAATCCAACAAAAACGAGGTAAATAGATAAGGAATTGCGGTTATGTAGCCTGACAAATCAAAGAAGAGGACTTAAAAAGCGAGCAACACCTTCGTAAAATTTCTCTTGAGTAGAACGGGTTTTAAATTTTTTAAACTCTAATTTTACACTTAATTTACAATCATCTACAAAACTTTTGTAAGCTAAAGCAGCAAGTTCTCTGTTATAAACAAGAGCATTGGTTTCAAAATTATGATCAAAACTTCTGTTATCAAAATTCCCTGATCCTATTGATAGGATTTCAATATCTGTTATCACCATTTTACTATGCAAAAAAACGTTCTTTTTTAAATATATCTCAACTCCGGCTTGCATTAATTCTTCAAAATAAGAACGCATGCTGTATTTTGCTGTAACAGAATCAGACTGAAATGGTAACAATATTTGTACGCGTACACCACTTAAAGCCGCTATCTTTAGAGCCGTAAGCACCTGAGCACTAGGTATAAAATATGGGTTAGCGATACATATAGAATTTTCGGCTAAATTAATAAGCATAATATATTGCTGCATTATAGCAGCATAATCTGAATCTGGACCACTAGCTACTATCTGTACAATACTGTTGCCAGTTATTTGTTGCTTAGGCAAATACTTAGTATTAAGTAATATATCTTCTTTACTAGCAAAAAAGTAATCTTTTATAAACACTTTATGTAAACTCTCAACTGCAGGCCCACTAATTTTAAGATGAATATCTTCCCAAATACCCATATTAGATACAGGTTTTATGTATTTATCAGTTAAATTAAATCCTCCTGTAAAACCAATTATACCATCTACAATTACAATTTTTCTATGATTTCTGTAATTCATTGAAAATATAAAATTACCAAACCGCAAAGGCATTGATGAGCAAATTACCACACCAATACTTTTAAAACGCCTGATGGATTTTCTTTTCCAATCAAAACTCCCAATAGCATCATACATCACGCGAATTTCAACTCCTTGCTTTATCTTTTCTTTAAATAAAGCAAACAACTTATCCATTAATTCACCTTCCTCTAATATGTAGTATTGTATATGGATAAAACATTTTGCATTTTTTATGGCTTTAAATATTGAGGAAAATGTGGTATCTCCATCTTCTAGTAACTCTACACTGTTACCATTGTATGGTAAATAATTATTGTTATTTGAAATTAGTGTTGCTAATTTTTCTCTTTTTTGTGATTGAAAATTTTCGAAAGGTTTTCTCGCATTATCATCATGAAATTTTTCGTCATACAGCTTACGTTTTAAGGTTTGCTTTAATTTAAAAAGCCGTATTTTTCTTCTATTTAAACCAAACAGCACATAAAATACTACACCTAAGTATGGCATAAAAATAATTACGAACAGCCAACTTAAAGATTTACTGGGTCTAGCACCGTAAAAAATCACGCCTAAAAGAGCTAAGCCTGATATGATAATATAAATTATTATTAAAACACTTATCATTTAAACTTTATAATATAATGAGTTGATTATTTAATTTTTCTATTATAAAGCCATAATACATAAAACACTTACCGTTATTGATATTTATAACTTCACCTATTTACTTATGCGAAGTTAACATTAAGTATTAATGATTACGTATTTAAATGATACTTCATAATTTTTTACAAAAAATACAACCTTATAATATAATATCGTTCTGCGTATTTTATTAACTCAAATCATATTATTCTGAACTTAAATAAACATCTTATACAAGTTAACAATACCAGTAATTGCACTAAACAATAAAGGTCTTTGTATTTACTTTTGTAGAAGTTAAATTAATAATTAAAACATAAAAAAATGGGAAATAACGGAAACACATTACTGGGTGTTATTACAGGAACTGCAATTGGGGCAGCTTTAGGAATTTTATTTGCTCCAGACAAAGGAAGCGAGACTAGAAAGCGTATAGCTACGGAAGCTGAATTGGCTAAACATAAACTATCAACAGAAGCCACATTAGCAAAAGATAAATTAGCACAAACAGCTATAGATTTAAAAGACCAAGTGGTAGGTACTGCAACGGCTAAAAAACAAACATTGAACGATCAAGTGGATGAACTTGTACAAAACACAAGTCATAAAGCTGATGATGTTATAACAACATTAGAAAAAAAGTTAGCAGAATTGAAAGTTAAGAATAAAAAATTACAAAAATCATCATAATTTTATGGGGCTGATTGATTCAATAAGCGATACAAATTCTAAGGCGGCAGATGTAAGCGAAAAATATATTAAAACGTCTTACAAATATTATAAACTAAAATTATTTCAACAGCTTTCAATATCTGTTAGCTTAGTTTTTAAAAGCCTCATTATAGGTGGCTTTATACTTATGTGTTTGTTTTCATCTTTTGTTGCCTTGGCATTATATATTGGAGAATCAACCGATAATTACCCATTGGGTTTTGTAATTGTAAGTTTTATTTTTTTAGCCTTATCTGTTTTAGCCTACGTTTTAAAACACGTTATTAATAAATTAGTAATAAAAAAACTATCTGATAAATTTTTTAACTAATACTATGACAAATACATATAAAGATTTAGAGAGTATTGATAAGGATTTAAAAGTCTTAAACTTAGAGCGCCAAATAGCATGGGAAGAAATAAAAGCAGTAAAGGAAGAATATAAAGAAGACTTTAGACCTTACAATTGGATACAAACCGCCGTTAAAGTAGCAAGCAAATTTGGAACTATGGTTCTATTGAAAAAAATAATTAAATAAATAACCTTAAAAATTTAAAATATGAAAATATATAAACTAAATATCTTATTTCTAATAGTAATTTTTTTAGTAAGCTGTGACATTAAACAAAAAAAAGAAACTGAGTTACCAGACGTAGACATGGCCGTTGAAGTTGAAGAAGGACAATTACCTACGTTTGACGTAGATTGGGCCGATGTAAATGTTGGCACAAAAACCAAAATTGTAGAAATACCTAAAATAGTAGTTGTTATGGAAGAGGAAGAAGTAGAAATACCATATATAGATATAGATATGCCGGATGCCAATGGAAATAATGGTGATAAAATGGAGAAAACAGAACAAAATATTATGATTGAGGCCGAAGTGACCGATGTAGAACACAACCTTGAAATTAAAGAGATAAGGGCTTCTGGATCTACATTATATGTGATTTCTGAGTTAGAAGAAATGGAAAAAAGTATTGGAGACCAAAAACTTAGAGTTTCAGACCAAGTTAGCATTAATGCACCAGAACTAACAGTTAAATATTTTATAGTAGGAAAAAGACCTGATAGAATATTTAATTCTAGATATAAATATTATAATACGATGGAAGAAGCAGTATCTGCTACCACCAATTCTAAAACAATTTATTCTAATAGTTAAGATATAATTAATAGCAAAAAAAAGTCCCTCAAGATTTAAATCTGAGGGACTTTTCTATTTTAAAACACCTGTCATTACACGGCAATGGGAACAAAAACTTGTTTCTTATATTCAAAAGGTGTTAGTCCGTATTTCTCTTTAAAAATTTTAGAAAAATAACTTCTACTTGTAAACCCAATAGTATATACAATTTGAGAAATATTTAAATCTGTTGTGCGTATCAATTCTCGCGATGTTTCTAACCTAACGTGTCTAATATATTCTGTAACAGTTCTATTAAACAAAAACTTAAAACCATCTTGAAGTTTTACTTGAGATAATCCATACTCACTAGATAATTGCTCTAAAGAATAATCAAACGAAGGATTTTTAGAAATTCCCTTACTTATTTTCCTTATTAATTTTAACTCTTTTGTAATTAAAGAAGTTGGCAACGAAACGCCTTGAGAAGACATATTGTGTTCTTGAATATGAAGTGTAAGAATTTCATAAATTTTAGATTCTATTTTTAACAACCTCAACATACCTTTAGATTTAACTTTTTTAATAGCCGTTACATAATCGGCCATTCTTAGGTTTAATGTACCGTGATGAAAAAAACGTTGTTCATGATCAGTATCAACAAAAACCTCATATAGTTTATCATTTAAAGAAGAAATATTTGTTGTGCGCTTCTTTAAAAATTTCTGTCTAACAATTTGAATGATGTTAATTTGAATCTTAACATCTTTTTCAAATGACACACAGTTAACACCATTAGTTTTATTAGTAAAAATTACAGACTCAAACTGGTTAATTGTTTTTTCGCTTTTTTCTACACCAAACTTATGTTTAAATGGAGCTTCTAAATTATATATAAATCTTACCGGATTAAACGTATCAATTTCAATTTGAAATTCAATATCCTCTAAAAATGTAATATCGTATTGTAATAAGCTAACACCCCAATCAAAAGGAATAAATTTTATTGATCCTTTAGCTATTGTATTATTAACTATCAAGGTATGTTCTCCCCAAATATCCTGAATATTCCCTCCTATATTGGCTTTAATTTCATTTAAAATATCAATAGTACTATCTGCACTAATGTTAACTTGCATCATAATATTTAAGTTTTAATATCTATAACACCCTTTTAGATGTAAAAACTAAAAAGATATAAAATAAAAATACATCTTCCTATTACAGAAATTATAAATAAGTTATTATATTGATAATAATTTATCGGATAAGGTTAAACATAACGTGTAATCAATATTATTTCTAATGAGACAACATATATTGTTATAACACAAATAATTAATATAAATATCTTATAAATTGGTATAACTAAAATATACAAACACATCTTAATTATACCCGTTGTGCATTTTGAGTTGAAATAAACAGTGTAATGTCAGTTCGAATGATTTTTTTGATAAAAAATCGTAACGAGAACCAATTCATATTAAAAATTCTTATTCTCGATACAAATTTCACTCATTTCAATCGTTAAATTCACTCGAATTGATAGAGTTTTTTTTTCAAAATGCACTATGGCTCTTAATTATTTAATTTAATACATATAATTATGGAGAACACATTAAAAGTATTAAGAAAAACAGTTTTTAATGTACAGTGCAATTAATTACGCGCTTTCTATAAATTATATATAAACAATGCTAAAAATGGAAACTATAAAAGCATCAGATGTATTACTAAAAAAATTAATAAACACTCCAGAGAACGCTCTGGAATATCTAGATCTGGTATATGTTACCGATGAAATTTTAAACATATCACGCAGTAGTAATAACAATAAATTTAACTATATTAAAAACGGCAAACTCTTAACGCGTAAAAAAACACTACAGCGTATTACCAAATTAGTAATTCCTCCAGCTTGGAAAAACGTAAAAATTTCATCTTTAGAAAACGGTCATTTACAAGCCATTGGGAGAGACAGTAAGTTAAGAAAACAATACAGATATCATAAAAAATGGTCTAAAATACGCAACCAGACTAAGTTTTACAAAATGTTACATTTTGGTAATGCACTTCCTAAAATTAGAGCGCAAGTAGAAAAGGATTTAAGTCAACCTAATTTTTCAAAACTAAAGTTTTAGCTATAGTTATAAAATTACTAGAAGAAACTCATATTAGAATAGGCAACAAGCATTATGCTAATAAAAATTCTACTTATGGCCTATCAACTCTTAGATCAAAACATGTTTACCTTTTTAAAAATAAGATAAAATTTGAATTTATTGGCAAACGTGGTAAAATGCACTCTGTTACTTTAAGAAATAAAAGATTAATTAAATTGATAAATCAATGTGAAGAAATACCTGGATGGGAGCTTTTTAAATATTATGACGAAAATGGCATAAAACACAATATTAGTAGCTCTATGGTAAACAGCTATTTGCAAGATATTAGCTTAGATTTTTTTTCAGCTAAAGATTTTAGAACTTGGTCTGCTTCATTAATCTGTTTAGAAAACCTCCTAGAGTGCGGTATTGCTCCTAAAAATAACCAAATTGAAAAAAACATTATAATTGCTATAGATGCTGCCGCAAGTGCGCTTGGTAACACGAGAAATGTAGCTAGAACATATTATATCCATCCTTTAATAATTTCTTCATACAAAGATGGTAGCATAATAGATACATTTAACTTAGCAACTGAAAAAAATGTGACTATTCCAAAGTTTTTAACCCAAACCGAGTACGCATTACTAAGACTATTAAGTACATACAAACTTATTAACTATATGGATTAATAATCCTATCATTTGAAATAAAAAAACCTAGCACTTCATTGTAAATTTATATCATAATTAATGATTTAGATGTAAACCAGTAGGCATCTTAAAAATAAATTACTGTTAATATAACTACAAATAATTATGAGCACTTACACAGAAAAAATAAGCGGAAAGCTAAATGATTTATTAGAAAAAACCTATGATGCAGAAAAGGGATTTAAAAAAGCTTCAGAAAATGTAAATAACCAAGCGTTAAAAAATTACTTTACAAAAAAAGCTGACGAACGTTACAATTTTGGACATGATTTAAAAACTGAAATTAAATCTTTTGGAGAAAATGTAGATAAAGGAGGGAGTTTAACTGGTTCTGCTCACAGAACTTGGATGGATATTAAAGGATTTATTACTATTGATAATGAAGAATCAATGTTAGAAGAAGCCATAAGAGGCGAAAAAGCTGCAATTAACGAATATGAAGATGTTATAGCTGATAATAGCGTACCTGAAAGCACTCGTTCGCTGTTGATTTCACAAAAAAATCAAATAGAAAATGGTCTGTCTAGAATTTCAACTTTAGAAAATTTAAACTAATTGATGCAATTAATTAGATATAAAGTTACCAACTTTTGTCAATACATCTAATACAGTTAATTATATAAGGCATTGAGTACAATGTTAAAAACATATCTATTTAACTTTGTATTATATTGGTTAGTACTATAAAAAGGCCTTAGCATTTCTATTATAGAAAGCTGAGGCCTTTACTTGTAAATATTTGATAATCAGCACTTATATGAGCTAAAATCTACAGTATAAGAGTTAATTTAATCTATAAAAAAACAACATCTTTGTAGTATAGGATTTGAAAATCAAATCTTTTAACTAATTTAAAATTACACACTATGTTACGTTGGACAATTACATTTATAGTTATAGCAATTATAGCTGCAGTTCTAGGTTTTGGAGGAATAGCAGGATCAGCTGCTGGAATCGCAAAAATTTTATTCTTTATATTTATAGTACTATTTGTACTATCGTTATTGAAGGGTCTTGTGAAAAAATAATAAAACCAGTCGATCTATTATTAACTAAATAACTAAAATAATGAAAAAAATACTATATACACTTTTGTTTCTTTTTACTGTTTCAACTGTTTTTACAGGATGCAGAGAAAAGAAAGATAATAATATTGAAGAAGTAATTGACGATGCTGGAGACGAAGTTGAAGATGCCGCCGATGACGTTGAAGACGTAGTTGATTAAGCATTTGTCAATATAAAAGCCACAAAAAAAACCTCTTTTAATTAAGAGGTTTTTTTATGGCTTTTAAGTTATGTATATAATTAGCTTTAAACGTATATGTGATAGATTTAGAAAAACTATAATTTAAATATTATCTAAACAAAAAAACAACTAAAAAATATTAACTATAACTTACTTAAATTAACACCTTTCTCCTTGTATTTACTGCGATATGCAGTAGCATTATAGCTATACTTTTCTTTAAAAATTTTACAAAAATAACTTCTACTAGTAAAACCTACCATATAGGCAATCTCAGATACATTATAATCTGTATATATAAGTAAATCTCTAGACTTCTCAACTCTTATATTTTTAATATAATTAGACACTGTTGTTTTGTGTACACATTTAAATCCTTCTTGTAATTTTGCTGGAGAGAGTTGCGAACGATCACATAGGTTTTTTATAGTATGCTGCAACATTGGTTTATCAATAATATAGTCTGTAATTTTTCTTATTTTCTGTAGCTCAGTTTTATTTAGCGATGTTTCAATACGTTCTCCATAAATTTCACTACAAAACTGTTCCAAATACTTAGAAAGTATAATTTGAAAATGACCTTCAAAATGTTGTAAATTATTAATCTTAAATTCTAATTTAGTGCTCTCTAATAAACGCAACTGGTCAGCTATTTTTAAATTAAATGCACACTTGTAAACTTTATTTTTAACAGTATCCAATGCATCTAAAAGCTCATACAAATCTTTATCGTTTGTAATAAAACGTTCTTTTATTTTTTCAAAATACAACACCCTATCAATACTTATTAAACTAAAACGATAATGCTTGTTTTTTTGAAGATTAATAACGCACTTAGTATCACCAATAGAGCCTACAATTGTTGTGCGTAACTCTTCAACCAAAACCTGCTTTTCATTTGTTTCAAAATTTTGATAAAAATCACCATCAACTGAATATAAAAAATACAGATAATCTTTAGCCTCTTTTTGCAAAGTGAATGAAAAATCATCGTACAATTTTAAATCGTATTGGGTAACTGCCATACCATTATTAAAATCTACATTTTTAACATAGCCTTTTCCATTATTTCCTCGTAATCTTAAGGTTTGTATGTTAGAGTCAACATCAACCGATACGTCTTGAAACACGGTTAAATCCATCCATTCTGAAGATACATCAATGTGCTTAGTTATTTTACTTTTAGTTAATTCTTTCATTTATAGCTAGTAAGAATTTTAAATTAGGGACTTTCTTACTTTGTAAATTTAGGTATACTATTAGCTTACTGTTAACAGTATCAGGTCTTTCTGTAACGTTTTACTTGATTAATCAACTGAATTTCAACATTAACGCTATTTAACACAAAATGAATGTATTGAGTTAAATATTTTAGGTTTAAGATTAACTTTTACTAATAAAAAATCGGTACTTGCGGTAAGAAATAATCTTATGTATTATAAACTATCAAATATTGCCACTATTGAAGATATGGAACTAGTATTTGATATGCCACTCAAATACCCTCACATATATCAAAAAAACCCTTTGATAAATGGTTTAAAGGAAGAGTTACTACCTGTTATAACAGCCGATAATACTCAAGAAATACAATTTGGAATTTGGGGGATTTTACCTCAAGGTTATAAAGAAGATTGGAGCGTTTATCAAAAAACACAAAATACTCTAAATTTCAACATTAATGAATTAGAATATTCAGATAAATTTTCATTAGAAAAACGCTGTGTAATTATTGTTACAGGTTTTTTTCTCACCTATTTATCAAAAGGAGAAATTTATCCTTTTTATGCCTACCCAAAATCAAAAACACCATTTGCTATTGCAGGAGTTTACAACACCACGTATGATGGTTATATTACTGTAAGTTTGATTTTAACAAACATTTCAAAAAAAGCATCTAAATACCATAATATCAGCAAAAGAATACCACTAATAATTTCTGGAGACAATTATAACAATTGGCTTTCTTCAAATTATAATGATATTATAGAAAACCCTAATCAGGAGTTTGATGCACTAAATTTTCAATGCCACCCTATAGCCAGAGAATTTTATAAAAACAGTATACTTTTTGAATCGTTTTTAGACCCATCAGATTATGAATCGTTGGCTATTCCGCTTTAGCTTTTAGACCTTTTTTAATAGAATCTCTATAGTCTGTAGGTAAAATACTGTATTTATCATAGAATATTTTAGAAAAATAACTCCTACTTCTATAACCTATACTGTATACTATTTCTGAAATTGAATTATCTGTATTTTTAATTAAATCTCTAGCAATCTCAAGTTTTATTTGCCTAATGTATTCATTAACAGACTTTGAATATAAGAGCTTAAACCCGGATTGCAATTTTTTTGGCGTTAATCCGAATAAGGAAGACAATGATTTTATAGACATATATTTTGAGACATTATTAACAATATAATTAGCAACATCATGCACCTTTTTCATATCGTTTTGAGATAACGAATCTGGGAGTACATTTTTATTGATGAAGTTTTTATGTTCTGCAATTTGTAATGCTAATATTAAGTTTAATTGCCCCTCTATAGACAGAGATTTTATAATACCTGAACCCTGCGTATTATTTAAGTTTTTAATTACACTAGCAATTTTTAAATTATGTCCCCCAAAATGCTTGTATGGTAAATTTTCATTACTGCCTTTAAAAACAGATAGTAGTTTTTCTGGCAAACTATTTATATTATTATTTTTTTTCTTTTCATATTCACTTGATGTAACCTGTATGACATTTAATTGCACATCAACAGTACTTGGGAATACAAAAACATTTTTAGAATTTAATTTATTAGATATTATAACATTTTGAAATCTATCTAACTCTACATAATCAGTATTATCTGCACTATATTGCATCATACCCTTAGAAATAAACAAAAACTCAACTGGAGAGCTCTCGGTAAGTTTGTAAACTATTTTTAAATCTTCGTTAAAACACACATCATAATCCAATAAGGTGATGCCCCAATCGAAAGCCACATTTCTAATAGTGCCACAACCAATTTTATTATTAAATTCTAAAATTTCTTCACCATAAATATTTCTAACAGTACCATCTAAGCGTTCTTTTAACTGCTCGATAATTGATACCGTTTTATTATTTGCAATTTCAATAATTGTCATTTTCTTGCTATAAATTAATACTAAACTCTAAGTTTGTGTTGAGTTATAAATATTTGGCTGGCATTTATAAGTAATAATTAGTAACACAAAAAAAACATAACAATCTGATAGTGTTTAACAAAATTGAAACTTTGATTAACACAATTAGTCTATTTAACGTTTTATTAGGAGTTCTTTTATTAACGTAAAATACTAATTAACAATGTTTTATACGAAAATAAAATTTAAGCAGATTTTTGCTCTCTAATCTGTGTTAAATACTCATTTGGAGAGATACCATAGCGGTCTTTAAAGAGTTTTGAAAAATAACTACGACTATTTATACCTATTTTATAAGTAATTTCGGTAACGTTTAATTCCGATTTTTCAAGAAGTGTTTTAGCGAGTTCTAGTCTATGATTTTTTATATATTCGTTAACCGATGTATCAAAAAGTACTTTAAAACCAGATTGGAGTGTATTAGGGTTTAGGCCTACTCTTTTAGCTAACTTTTGAACGTTAATTCGTAATTCTAGTTCGTTTTTTATAATAACTACAGCCTTCTCTATTTTTTCAATAGTAGATCTTCTTAAAAGCTTATCCATATTTTTACCCTTCAAATTATCAGAAAATTTTTGAATTTGAGAGGTAAGAATCTCATAAGTTTTTCCTTCCAAATATACTGGTTTCATAAATTCGTCTAATTCTGAAGTTTTAAATTCTTCTATTAATTTAGAGATCTCTAAAGAAAAATAGTCTTGACTATAAACGTGATTAATACCATTTAAATCCTTAAAAATTAAAGCCAATTCATCAGAAACCTCATCTGAAAATGAATCTATTTTTTTTTCGAAATCTTTTCGATTCACATTAATCATAAACACGGATGTATGCTTCATTTTGTTTATCAAAACTTTATGTTCAGACTTAACGCCGCAGGAAAATATAAGCCTTTGTAGTTTTCCTACTTTACTTTTTATTTCACTCTGCTCTTGGCTGGTAGTGTGTATAATATTTTGATCATTATTAAACAGTATTCTAAGTGGGTTTAAATGTCCTTTTTCAAAAGTAATATGTAGTGGTTTTTTTAAAAATACATCAAATTCTATTACTGATATGCCATGAGAAAATTGAATGCTTCTAAAATAGCCCGAACCTAAATTATCTTCAACATCAAAACAGTATTCATTGTTTTCTGCAGTATAATCTACATTCAAACAATCTGCTAAATTTTTCAGCATTAATTCAGCTGTTTCTCCATTACAAGTGCATTTTTCAACCATAACTAACAAATATAAATATTAAAGATAGAGATTATCTTAACACGTATTTTAAAAAAATTAAGATAATGTTAAATATAGTAGTGATACTATCAAAAATCTCTGTAAAGCATATGTATCATAATATATTGGCGAACTGTTTTTTCTCAATATTGTAACCAATAATATTTAAATTATTGGCTACAGGTAAAAAAACAATCACTGTATTATTATTATTTTTTTAACGATACATTTTACTTTAAAAAATTGCTACACAAACATAATCAGTGCATTACCTATCTCAGCTATTTATTAGATTAAAAAATACTAGGACTTAATCTTCAATTTCAGAAAGAATTAAAAACGTATTAGTATCTCCAAACTGCATTAGCTTATCTAATAATTTTTGCAAGCATAATTGATTTTTTACAACTACTTTTAAATGAATATTTTGATTGCCAGTAATACGATGTGCTGCTGTAATTTCAGGAAACTGAACAACCTTATTTAAAACATACTTTAATTTACCAGGAAATACTTTAAGTAGAATAAAAGCCTCTAAATCATAACCAATTGATTTATTATCAATTTGAATACTATACTTTTTAATAATTCCTTCTTCTTCCATTTTTTGAACACGCTCTCTCACAGAAGATGGTGATAAATTTATCTTTCTACCTAAATCGGCAAAGGATAATCGCGAATTCTCTTTTAAAACATTTAATAACCTATTATCCGTATCATCTACCATTGAATCAATTTTTTGAAAAACAAATACTGTGTATTAAACGGTAAATATATCAAAAAAACGCCTATTCAATTTCAATCACTCTTAAATTGGTTATAAATTTGTGATTTCTCATTAAATATTTAATTATACTTAATAAAACACAACAAATTTAAAGAATATAGACATACTTCTAAATAAAAGTAGATATATGATAACAAATCAAGAAAACACAATATTAGATGATAAATTTAGAGCTCTTGCGGCAGACAATGCACCAGGGCAAGAAGTAAGACAAAGTATAAAAGATCTTGAAACCATTATGATTGGTGATAAACTTGAGGGATTACCTGTTGATTTTTCACATGGTGACGTAGATGCGTTTCCTCCAACACCTAACTCAGACAAGATATGGAAAGAAGGATTTGAAGACGGTGGCGCACAAGCATATACAGAATATAGAGGTGCATTACAAATTAGAAACTTGATTGCTAAAAAGCTTGAAGAATTTACTGCACAACCAATTGCTGCAGATACAGAATTGATAATAACACCAGGAACGCAAGGCGCTCTGTTTCTGGCTCTTGGTGCTACAGTAACCAATGGTACTAAGGTTGCTGTTGTAGAACCTGATTATTTTGCCAACAGAAAACTAGTTAAATTTTTTGGTGGAGACGTTGTACCTATACCATTAAATTATCTAGAAACGCCTTCTCAAAATGGTTTAGATTTAAATGCACTAGAAGCTGCATTTAAAAATAACACAGAGGTTTTAGTGTTTTCTACACCTAATAACCCTACAGGATTAGTATATTCTAATGATATGATTAATAAAATTGCTGTACTAGCAAATATTTATGATGTTACTGTTATTGTAGATCAGCTTTACTCTAGAATGTTATATAGTAATGAAACTTACACACATATTCGTGCTTGCAAAGTACGACCAAACAACCTTATTACCATAATGGGACCATCTAAGACAGAATCGTTAAGCGGCTATAGACTAGGCGCTGCATTTGGTACATCTAAAATTATTGATAGGATGGAACGACTGCAGGCTATTGTTTCCTTAAGAGCAGCTGGTTATAATCAAGCCGTTTTAAAAACATGGTTTAACGAACCCAAAGGTTGGATGAAAAATCGGATTTGCGAGCACGAAATTATTAGAGACAAATTACTTGATATTTTTAAAAGTGCACAGTTACAGGTAGCAACACCACAAGCAGGCAGTTACTTATTTCCAAAATTACCACCACTACGTATTGATTTAAACACATTTGTTCGCTTATTGAGGTATCAAGCTAAAGTAACTGTAACTCCTGCATCTGAATTTGCACCACAACTTAATGATAGTATTAGGTTAAATTTTTCTCAAGACCACGATAAGGCAATAGCCGCAGCAACACGTATTGTTAAAATGGTAGAAATATACAAAATATGATAAATATTGATAAAACACCTGTACCACAAGGAAAATATTTGGCTGCCGTAAGACATGCAAATATTGTTTACACCTCTGGCATGACACCGCGTAAGGCTGGGAAATTAATGTATACTGGAAAAATAAAAACAACAGATACTCTAGAATCTCACAGAGACGCTGCAGAATTAGCTGTATTAAATGCCCTTGGTGCTGCGCAAAATTGTTTAATAGCTGGAGAAAGAATTTCTGTTGTATTACAAATGAGTGTATTTTTAAATGCTGAAGAAAACTTTACTAAACATGCTAAATTAGCTGATTTTGCCTCAGAAATCCTTATTAGTTTTTTAGGAATAAAAAGTATCGGTACGCGTGCTGCTATTGGGGTAGCTTCTTTACCATCAAACGCTCCAATTGAAATAACTTTAGTTTGTAAAGTAGATTAATCAATACGGCTATTTACTCTTTAATTAACACAACCTTAACAAGACCATTGAATCTTCTTTGAAATGGATAAAAAAAATTGTTTCAACTAAAAAAAACAGGTTATACCAAAAAATCAACTTTTAAATTATTCTCAATAAAACTAATTTTATAGTAAATTATAATACCCTTAAATTGAATTTTATTAAATAAAAATTACATAATATCAAAATTTATTAAATTATTATCAATACCTATATCATTGTTATATATGTTTTAATAAAAAACTAACATTCATGAAAAACAAACTTAAATACGTCTCTCTAAAATTTGTAATGCTATTAGGTTTACATCTGGTATCACTACAAATTTATGGCTATGATATCTTAGCAGAAAAACACCACTATAAAGAAACCCTTAACTTAAAACTTGAACAACAACAAATAACTGGTACAGTAATAGACGATAAAGGAAATCCATTAATTGGTGTTACCATAGTTATTAAAGGGACTAGAAAAGGAACATCTACCGATTTTGATGGAAATTTCTCCATAACAGCAAATAAAGGTGACACCTTAGTATTCTCTTATTTAGGTTTTGCAAACAAAGAACTTATTTTAGGAACTGATACTAATTACAACGTAAATATGACACCATCTGCTGAACAACTAGAAGGTGTAGAAATTGTATCTACAGGGTATCAAAAAATTAGTAAAGAGCGTGCTACAGGGTCATTTGCTGTGATAGATGACAAAATTTTAGATAGAAAAATTGAACAGAATATAATTTCTAAAATAGCAGGTGAAGCTCCAGGTGTACAGTTTGATCCTTTCATACAGGAAAAAAATAACATAGGTTTAGTTATTAGAGGTAGAAGTTCTATAAACGCCACCACAGAACCTTTGGTTGTGGTTGACGGTTTTGCTATATCAGGAGGCTTTAGTACGATTAATCCAAATGATGTGGAAAGCATATCTATTTTAAAAGATGCTGCGGCTTCATCAATTTGGGGTATTAGAGCAGCAAATGGTGTAATAGTTATTACCACCAAAACTGGTTCAAAAAACAAAAAACTAAATGTTAGCGTTTCTGTAAATTCAGCTGTTACTTTAAAACAAGATATTTTTGATTCGCCTTTTGGAGATCCTAGTACTCAAGTAGATTATCAAATTGATTTGTTTCGATTTGAACAGTTTTCTCAACAAAGAGATTTGTTTAATGGGTCTTTAAATGAATTTTCCCTATTTCAAAACAACGCTGTAAGAGAGACACTATTGCGTCTTAATAGAGGTGACATTGATATTGCTACGGCAGACGCTAGACTAAATGCGCTTAGAAATAACGATGGACGCGAAGAATATTCAAGATTATTTTTAAGACAACAACTCTGGAATCAATATAATCTTAGTATTTCTAGCGGTGGAGAAAAACACAATTTTAATTCGTCTTTTGTATATAATCAAAATAAAGGCGCAAAAGTTAATGATCGTTCTGATCAATTCATCCTAAATCTTAATGCAAATTACAACTTAACCGATAAGTTAAAATTACGCTTTATTAGTAATATTACGCAAACAAAAAGTGAAGAAGGTATTGGTACGGGCGCGGTTGATTATTTAAATAATTTTCCACTATTTGAAAGAATAGTTGATGATAATGGGAACTATTTACCAATGTTTAATGGTGTTAACATTGAGAGTTCACAATTGGCACAACAAAACGGATATCCTTATCCATGGACCTTTAACCTAAAGCAAGAATCTGATAATGTTGACGACACATCCACATCTACCGATATACGCTTACAAACGGGTATAAATTATGAAATTGCTAAAGGCCTAACTGTAGATTTAAGCTACCAATATTTATACAATGCCTTTTTTGGAAGAGAGCTTTTTAACGAAAATAGATTTTTAACTAGGAATACCGTAAATAGGTTTGCACAATTAGATGATAACGGACAAGTATCTGATTTACCAGTACCAGTGGGATCTATATTAAATACATCAACCAGAAGCTCCACAGATAACACATTTAGAGCTCAAATTAACTACTCTATAAATTTTAAAGATCGCTTACATAATATTGATGCAATTGCAGGATATGAGGTACGTAAACAAATAACAGAATTTAATAGAGATAGAAAATATGGTTATGACGATCAATCCTTGATATTTACTCAGCCTAATTTAAACACATTATTTGAAGATGCTATTTTTGGTGGGCAACGCCTCATAAATGATGGTGAAACCACATTATTTAACGAAAATAGATTTTTATCGTATTATGCTAATGCAGCTTATAATTATGATAATCGCTATACAGTTTCTGCAAGTGTACGTTTAGACGATACTAACCTTTTTGGTGCATCTGAAGAATTTAGAAATACACCACTATTCTCTGCTGGTTTTAAATGGAACATCACTAACGAACCTTTTTTCAAATCTAAGTTTTTTAATAATCTTAATTTAAGAGGAACCTTTGGATCTGGTGGAAACGTAGACAGAAATACATCGCCTTTTCTTGTAGCTAGACAAGGTAGAGATGCGGGTAGTTTTTTAAATAATTACCTCACCATCTCAAATCCTCCAAATCCAACATTACGTTTAGAAAAAACTAAGATTTTAAATTTAGGTTTAGATTTTTCTATGGCTAATAATAGAATTTATGGAAGCTTAGAATTTTATGACAGACGAAGTGAAGATTTATTAGCAAGACGAAACTTAAGCCCTACTTACGGATTATCCTCTTCATTTTTAAATGTAGCCGAACTTTTTAATAGAGGCTTTGATTTAGATTTAGGTTTACGCATTATTCAATCTAAAGATTTTAATTATGATATGCGTATCCTATTCAGTGTCAATGAAAATAAAGTAACTAGTATCGATGAAAGTAATCCTGGTGAGATTTTTCTATTCACACAATACGATGCAAATGCATTTGTAGTTGGCGAGCCTGTTGATGCTTTTTTTAGCTTTAGGTATGCAGGTTTAGATAGCAATGGAAACCCTTCATTCTTTAATGAAAATAATGAGGTGATAGAAGTTGGCGGAGATATTGGCGCTATAGAAGCATTAAAAAGAGAAGGCTCTAGATCTCCAAATAAAACAGGATCTGTCGTAAATACCATTAGTTATAAAAACGTATCACTGCGTGTACTAACCAATTATTCTGGTGGTAACCGCTTTAGGTTTGAAAGAAATTACGATCCAAGATTTTTTAGAACTAATGTGTTTAGCGATTGGGTAAGCAGATGGCAACAACCAGGAGATGAGTTACTAACCGATGTACCGAGAACAACATCACCAAACGAAACAGGAACACCGTTGTACTTATACCTTGATGAATCTGATAGAAATACAGATGATGCTACAACCATTAGATTATCACAGGTAAACTTATCGTATCGTTTTCCAGAGCAATTAGCAAATAAATTAGCAATGCGTAATTTATCTATGAGTATACAAGGCGACAATCTAAAGGTGTGGAATTTTAATAAGTGGAATGTAGACCCAATTAGCAGAACTATTCCAATTCCAGCTACATTCACTTTAAACGTTACAGCAAACTTTTAATTCATATAGACATTTATGAAATATTCAGTATATACAATTTTAGCAGTGGCATGCTTATTAACAGGATGCACCAGAGATAACTTTTTAGACTTTGAACCTAAAGGGCAAGTAATACCTACAAAAGTAGAAGAGTTTAGAGCCTTATTAGATCAGGTAGAGCCAGATCCAAATATTAATTTTACACAAGGTTTCGGGTCTCACCATGATTTTACAATTTTAGCAAGCGACAATTATTTTCTTTCAGAACAGGTACGTGCTAATTTTGGGATAAGCCCAGAGCAAATCAACATGTATTTATTTAGAGATCAAATATCTACTGATAATGGTGATGATAATACATGGATACTCTATTACAATCAAATATACGTTGCCAACGTAGTTTTAGAAGGCTTAAAAACAGTTGAAAACGGCACCTCAGAAGAAATTGCAGCATTACGAGCAGATGCCTCTTTACAGCGCGCATTTGCATATTTTAATTTAGTAAACATCTACAGTGTACATTATAATCCTGAAACTGCAAGCACAGATTTAGGCGTTCCAATAAGAGAAGGTATAGATTTAGAAGGTGCAGATTTTACTAGAGCATCTGTACAGGATATTTACGATATAATACTTTCAGATATCAATAATAATATTAACGCATTACCAGATCTACAACCAGCTAATTTAACATTTAGACCATCCAAAGCGGGCGCATATACTTTTTTAGCTCGTGTTTTATTATATCAAGGCAGATATCAAGAAGCACTTAATGCAGCTAATAATGGCTTAAACTTAAAAAATACACTCCGAAATATTAATAGCGATCCAACCGATCCGAGAGACGCCAATGTGATAGCTTTTCCATTGGCTCTCGAAGATCCTCAACTCATTTGGTTTAAAGATTCCGGAGGATTTACCATAGTATCTACACCAGAATTCTATAGTTTATATGCAGATAACGATTTAAGACAACGCTGGTTTGCAGATGCTAATACATATTTCTTCGCACCAATAGATAATCCTGTTTTTGTAGCACATCGTGCAAACAATAATACCAATGTATCATTAACTACCGCAGATTTGTATTTGATAAGAATGGAATGTCATACAAGGTTAAGTAATGTGGCTGAAGCAAATAGGGATTTAAACATGTTACGAAGTAATAGATTTGAGAATGGTACGTACACACCTGTAAATATTACAGATGAAGACGATTTATTAGCATTTGTAAAAGATGAAATACGCAGGGAAAAAGCACCAAGTGTACTAAGAACTTTTGATATAAAACGCTATAACCGTTTTGACGAACAAAAAATAACGGTAACCCACACCTTTGAGGGAGAAACCGTAGTTGTAGAACCTAACAGTTTAAACTGGGCACTCCCAATTGCAAACAACTACATTGTTGCAAATCCTGAAATAGAACAAAACCCTAGACAGTAAATATTAAACAGAAACGATTATGAAAACATTATATAAATATATAGCTAGCGTATTACTTATAGTAATTTACGTTTCATGTAATGAGTCTGACGATAGTATTTCAGGAATAACTGTTAATACAGAGGATTTTACAATTACCGCACCCGTAGTGGTACAGCAACGTGATACATTGGGGTTTCTTCGCGGAAGCTCTAACAGTGGCGAGGTTACCTATACTCTATTATCTCAAACCCCAGAAAATAGTGTGGTTTTAGGGATACGTTACGGAGAAATTATTGCTGCTAATCCAGAGGTTTTTAATGCAGATATTACCAATCAAATTAATTTAACTGTAGAAGTAAAAAAACGTAACGTTACAAGAATATCAAATGTTACTATACTAAGAAACTTAAATGATCCCGATGGAGATGGTATAGAAAACAACAGTGATACCGATCCTAACAACCCATGTGTACCACTTCAAGATTTAACGTATACAGGGTTTAACCCATTCAATAGTATATGGGGAGCAGCCGATTGTGATGATGATGGAATGACTAATGCAGATGAAGTGAATAGTGGCAGAAATCCATATATAGACGAATCTACTATTGGAGATGCAGATGGTGATGGTGTTCGCGATGATGTAGACCCAGAGCCTAATAATCCATGTTTGCCAGAACAATTTGCAGGTTACCAAGATTTTAATCCTGAAAATGAAGTATGGGCAATGGGAGATTGTGATGATGATGGCGTTTCTAATGCTGATGAATTAGCAAATGGAGAGTCGCCATATCCGCTTCCTGATTTACCTTGTAATGAAATATTAAATTTTGATTTAGGTAATTACGAAAGAGAACTTAGAACCGTAGACTCTAATAACGGTGAAGGCGTAACCATAGGCGTTATTGGAGAAGATTGTGGTACTTTTTTCTTTACAGGCGGTAGTTTATTTAACCAAGGCTGTTTTAATGAAGACTTAAGTATACCATTCTTTTTTACACCTAACGATCCAACGTCATCAAACGGTACTATAGTTGTAAATCTTACCGAATATTCGTGTTTATCAGAAGATAGAGTCTCAAGTAGATTGTTTACCGTAGAAGGTTTTGGTAGTTATGCGGGTGCTTCAAGTACTGTAGAGTTTACGTATACCATAACAGAATTAGGAGACGATATTCCAGAGGAAGAACGTGTTACAACAGGAACTCTAATTATAAGACCTTTGTCGTAACAAATAAATAGCCACCATAAAATACAAAACTAGAATTATGAAAAATAAAACACATATAAAATGGCCACTAATATTAGCAATATTTACATTAGTTTTTAACTATTCGTGTGTTGAGAATGAAGAATTTATAAGTGAAGCTGCAGATAATGATGGTGACGGTGTACTTAATAGTCTAGATGAATTTCCAGACGATCCCTGTCTGCCTGCTCAACAAATGGCATATACAGGTTTTAATGTGTTTAGTGCTATTTGGCAAAATTCTGATTGTGATGGTGATGGTGTATCTAATGCTGATGAGTTTGAAGACCAAGCACGAAATCCTTATTTAGACGAAAACACAGTAGATACTGATGGTGATGGTGTGGCAGACTTTTTAGATGAAGCACCAGAAAATCCATGTGTACCAGCACAAGAAATAGGTTATATAGGTTTTAATTCAGACAACCCAACTTGGGGAAGCGCAGATTGTGATGGTGATTTAATTACTAATATAGACGAATTTATATATGGAACAGATCCATACAGGCCATGTAATTTAAATTTCGACTTATCTAATTTCGTTAGAGAACTTAGAACAGTAGATTCTAATAACGGAGAAGGTGTAACTATAGGTAGTTTAGGCGTAGAATGTGGAGAGTATATTTTCTCAGGTGGTGGTATTTTTAATCAAGGGTGCTTTAATGATGATGTTGAAATTCTATTCATATTCACCCCAAATGCACCAAACTCTTCAGAAGGCACAATCACTGTACCATCAACAACCTACTCTTGTCTATCAGAAGATGGTACTGAAACCACAGAATTTACAATAGAAGGTACAGGTATATATCAAGGCGAATTAACTAGAGCAGAATTAAACTACACCATGATAACCCCAGACGGTACTCTAGAAGCTACTTTAAATATTAGACGTTTAGATGACCCTGGAGATGATAACGGAGGAGGTGATGATTGTAATTTGAATTTTGACTTTAGTAATTTTGAAGGCGAACTAATAACTAACGATTCTAATAATGGCGAAAATATTGTTGTAGCTTCTTTATTAGATAGTTGTAATGAAATATCAATTAGCGGCGACTTTTTAAATTTAGGATGTACTAACGATGATATTGAATTCCTGTTGTTTTTAGATCCTTTTGTAGAGGGTGGAAACGAAGGCAATGCTATTATTGAAAACGCTATGTTTAGTTGTATAAATGAAGCAGGAGAAGCTACAGATTACACCTTTAATGCCGTTGGATTTTTTAGTGGGAATGATGGATTTATGGAGTTTTTTGATTACGAACTTACAGGTGGCGGAGCAACAATAACTGGCAATCTATTTATAGAACAGTCTGCCGATGACGGTGGCGGAGACGAAAGAGACAGATGTAGTTTTGAAGGCGAATACAATACTATTGTAAATACAGAAGCCGGTGAAAGTTTTGGCATTGGTATATTAACTCAAAATATGGAAAATTGTAATGAATATACATTGTCAGGTGATTTTTTAAACCTAGGTTGTACAAATGATTTTGAAATTGATGTTTTCTTTGGAGAAGAGGAAGGTGGCTCTGAGGTTATTATAGGTGAAACCATGTTTACCTGCGAAACAGATAACGGCACTGAAACATATACCTTTAGCGCTTTTGGAGGATACTCAAATGCCGAGGGATTTATTGAGTTTTCTGAATTTATTTTAATTGATGGTTCTGGTGCAGAAACATTTGGTACGCTATTTTTTGAGCCATTATAAAAAATTAAATATTACATTCTAACCTTACAGTTTTAGATGTACATATCAAACAAAAATTTTGAATGAAAATAAAAAGTATACTCGGTGTTTTTATAGTAGTGCTAGCTTTTAGTTGCAAGCAAAAAGTAGAAAACAAAAAAAACTCTAGTAGTTCAGAAACTAAATACGTTGAGAAAACAGAAAACACTACACCTCTATTCAGGAATTCTATAGTATCAACCGATATAGATTTTATAACATCTACAGATCCTGATGCATTTTTAAACCTTATTTATGTAGGGCAAGACACAAAAGAAATGCCTGGAGCTGAGAATGATGAACTTTTTGATGAAAACACCTATATTTTTAAAGCTACTTTTAAGAATAATAAAAAGGTTGAAATATGGGCACATAGTGATTTTGGAAGTAAAGCTGCTGCAAAAATATATGTTGATAAACTTACCGATAAACTCGGTAAGCTTCCTAACTTTATGAGAGAGGCACTACATCATGTTGTAATACACAAAGGAGATTCCACTGCTTTTGCAGAAGATGCGGGTAAATTTTTTGTGCTATATTCTGATAATATGGATACCAGAATTAGTAATAATGATTTAGAAGAAACGGTGTTTCATGAATCTATTCACGTAGCCTTAGATTTATTATATGCTAAAAGTAAGGGTTGGAAAACAGCTCAAACCCAAGACAAAACATATATTACAGCTTATGCAGAAAGTAAACCTAAACAAGAAGATTTAGCAGAAACAGCAATTTTTGTTTACACCATGGAAAAATATCCAGGTCGTTTAAGTTCAGATATCGAAACGTGGGTAAAAACAAATGTTCCACATCGTTATGCCTTTTTAAAAGCAATTTTCACCCCTAAGGAATAAATCAATTAGATTATCGTTTAATTAACAACATATGAAAAAAGAAAATACTATGAAAAAAATAAAAATTATTAGAAATATAGGCTTTACTATACTCAGTGCTTTTTTGCTGTTACTAACGCTAAATTGCGAAAATGGTAACGATCCTGTAATACGGCAAGATTTATTGGATGAAGAAGATATGCCAGATGATAACAATCCAAATACAATGATATCTGGTGATACGTTAAGAGTACCTGTTGTACATCATATTTCAAGACGTGATAATGGTGGTAATGCTGCTGTTACCGAAGCTAGAATTAACAAAATTATGGGAGATATTAACGGTAATTTTAAATCGGCTAAAATTCAGTTTTTTTCAAAAGACATAAAATTTGTTGATAATACGCAATGGAACACACAATTTATAAAACAAGATGATTTTATTGAAAATAAGGTATTGGCGTCTTTTGAGGATCCAGATGCCTTAAACATATTTTATTTTATCACCCTACTTAATAGAAGAAACGGTCAGATTACTGGCGAATTGGGAGCAACTGCACTATTTCCAGATCAAGGCAATAATTTAAAACTGAGTGCTTCTTCTGTAGAAATAGAAAATACAGCAACAGCAACGCATGAAATAGGGCATTATTTAGGATTATACCATACTGATGATGATTTTACAGATGCCCAAGGAAGACTTGAGTTAGTCGACGGGTCTAATTGTGCTGAGGCAGGTGATAAAATTTGTGACACACCTGCTTCGCCAGACCTTAATGATAGTAATATTGATGAACCTACCTGTAACTATATTGGTACAGAAACAGATGTAAATGGTATGCGCTACAACCCTGATACTTTAAACTTTATGACTCAATGGGCAGGAACCGACCCAAATGGCAGCTTATGTAGAAGACAATTTAGTCAAGGACAAATAGACAAAATGATATCTGTACTTGATAACGAAAGAGACTATTTAATTACTAGAGAGTAACAAAACTCGTAAATTATTAACTCCTTAATTAAATATTATTATTTAAATGAAACTACTTTTTAGCGGCATTGCACTTATATTATATACATTATCGCTTTCTAGTCAAGAGGCATTATATATGCCCAGAGAATTTAAAAAAGCCTATAAAAATAAAACACGAGAGTTAGATGGCAAACCGAGTAAACACTATTGGCAAAATTCTAGTGATTATGTAATTGAAGCAGAAGTAACACCTGGTATTTGGAAAATTAAAGGTTCGCAAACCATCTTATACGCCAATAATAGTCCTGACAGTTTATCTGAAATTGTGATTAAAATGTATCCTAATCACTATAAAAAAGGCGGTGTTCGCGCCAATAAAATTCCGCTTGTTAATTTAACAGACGGTATGGTAATATCTAACTTAACAATAAACAACACAGCTGTTAACCTAAGTAATGATACCTCTATTAGTGATTTAGCACATGCTAGCAAGAAAAAAAGTGATACCCATACAATTGTTGTTAATTATAGCTCTACGTTTTTAACGTTAGAATTGCCTACTCCTATCCTACCTAATTCCACAACAACATTTTCCATGAAATGGGAAACAGAAATGCCACCAATTTATGTAAATAAAATTGGTGCTTACGATAAAGAGAGTGCTTTTATGGGCTACTGGTTTCCACAAATAGCAGTGTATGATGATATAGATGGATGGGATAAAAACGAGTACACTGGCGCACAAGAGTGTTATACGGATTTTGGGGATTTTGATGTAAAAATAACAGTACCTAAAGGAAATTACGTTTATGCTACTGGCGCTTTACTAAATGCAAAAAATGTACTAAACACAAAAGAGCACTCTGCTTATAAAGCATCTAAAAACGACTCAAAAAAAACAACTATTTTAAATCATAATACTGATAATAAAACTAATAACTTAAAAAACATATGGCATTTTAAAGCAACACATGTTAGAGATTTTGGCTTTGGTGTTTCTAATAATTTTGAATGGATAGCTAACGCCACAAATGTAGATGATAAAACCATCTCTTCTAATATTGTTTACAGTAAAAATGATGAAAAAAATCTTCGAAATCTTTTAGAAATTCAGGAGAAAAGTATTCAGTATTTATCGAATGAATTACCTGGTGTGCCCTACCCATACGATAGTTTTACATCCTTTATTGGTGTTCCTGAATTTGATGGCATGGAGTTTCCAATGATGGCAAATAATGGATTTTCTAATAAAGAAATTAGTAATAACCTTATGACGTTTCATGAATTAGCACATACCTACTTACCGCATTGGGTAGGTATTAACGAAGTTAAATATTCGTGGATGGAAGAAGGTTGGGCTACGTTTTTAACCTTTAAATTTTGTAAAGCGTTATACAAAGGTACGCCTTATGAGAATTACCAACTAAAACGAACCATACGCAGTTACAATAGAAGTGCAGGCAAACAATGGGAAACACCTTTGTTTAGCCCATCAAATTATATGGTGGTTAGAAGCATGCATTTTCAACAATCATACAACAAACCTGCGTTTATGTATTTAGCCTTGGAAGATTTGTTGGGAGAAACCCTTTTTAAAACCTGCTTGCAAGCGTATTTAAAAAGATGGAACGGTAAGCACCCTACACCTTATGATTTTATGTTTACTTTTAATGATGTAAGTGGGAAAAATTTAGATTGGTTTTGGCAAAAGTGGGTCTTTGAATATGGATATGCAGATGTAGCTATCAAAAAAACAGAAAACACTAAAGTAACTATAGAAAACATAGGCGGTTTACCTGTGCCGGTATATTTATTAGTAACATATGCCGATGCATCAACTAAAACAATACACCAAACACCAGAAGTGTGGCGTAACGGAAATTCTGAAATAACAATACATGCTCCTAAAGCTAAAACCGCTATTACATCTATAGCTTTACAAGCTGATGCATTTCCAGATATTGAGACTACAAGCAATTAAAATTAAACAGCCTTACACTTTATAATAATATAGTTTTACTATAAAAAATCAGTTGTGCATTTTTAAAATTTTCTGTCAATTCTAGTAAATTCCACGATTAAAATGAATGAAATTTATATAGAGACTACGAATTTTTATATATGAATTGGTTCTCGATACGATGTTTTGATTAAAGAACCACTCGAACCTTTACAAAACCGACATTAAGCTATTTATTTTAACTCAAAATGAACAACTGGTTATAGAATTTAGAAACTTTGTTTTAAGATATTCTATTTTCATCTAGCCTTTAGTTTTGTTTTCTTTATTTTTACTAGATTAGTATAATCATCACTTATATAACTATTTTAAATAATGGCTAAACGCATCACATTAAAACAGATAGCAAACGCTTTTGGAGTTTCAATTGCTACGGTATCAAAAGCACTTAGCGATAGTTATGAAATAAGCACCACAACCAAAGAAAAAATTGTAGCCTACGCTAGAGAACACAACTACAAATCTAAAAGCATAGATCTTTCTTTACTACATAAAAAAACGAAAACAATTGGTGTAATTATACCAAATATTATGAATAGTTTTTTCGCAAAAGCATTTGTTGGTATAGAAGCTAAAGCAGCACAACACGGGTATCACTTAATTTCTTGCATCTCTAACGAATCATTAGAAAAAGAAGTAAAAACATTAGAGCTTTTAAAGAGCGACACACTTGATGGCATTCTAATTTCCTTAGCTGAAGAAACCCAAACACAACACCAATATACACACTTAAATAATGCTATAAACGAAGGCTTACCAATGGTAATGTTCGATCGTGTTTCTGATGCTATAAACTGTGATAAAGTTATTGTAAACGATTTAGAAGGTGCATTTGATGCCACCAAACATTTAATACAAACAGGCTGTAAAAAGGTAGCTTTAATATCTGTAATTGATAATTTAAGTGTTGGTAAATTACGTGTAGAAGGTTATGTAAAAGCATTAGAAACTTACAAATTACCTGTTGAAGAAAAACTTATTGTACGCATAGGCAAGCATGAGGATTTTGATACCGCACTTAAAATAATTCTGGCAGATAAAACTATTGATGGATTGTTATGTTTAGAAGAAAGTGCAGCAGTAAATGCATTGCGTATAGTAAAACGCATGAAGTATAAGATACCCGAAGAAATGTCTGTAGCCTGTTTTACAAACGGTAAATTATTACAGCACCTTACGCCTTCTATTTCGGCTATAAGCCAACACGGTAAATATATTGGTGAAACTGCAGCAGCTTTATTGATAGACCGTATTGAAAATGAAGACCAAAATAAACCATTTATAACTAAGGTTGTAAAAACAAGTTTGATTGAGCGGGAAAGCACCAAAAAGTTATAGTTTTAATTAAATATCCTTTTAATTTATTAAGCTTGACTTTATAAAAAAAATCACCTAACTTCGTTTAACTTCGGATATAAGTCATTAAAAACGGACGTATATCCGACAGTACGTTAGGCTTAATTTGACAAAAATCCCGAATGAACAAAAAATTGATAAATATAATTCGAATTGTAGGACAATTAATTTCTATTTCAATTTTCGTATTAGTTGGTGGTTTATTAGTTCATTTTAGAATACCAGGAAACAATACTTTTACTGACAATGATGCTGGACCATTGGCACTTGTCTATGGAATATTTTTAATTATCGGAATTGGGCTTTTATTAAATTCCTTGATTTTTAAACAGAAGAATCATTGGAAAAAATATAGAACTGGAATTATAGTTTTAGTGATTGGATTTGGATTATTAGTTTTTATACCCAGAGATGTAGTCAAATGGACTTTCTTTGGTGGAAAGAAATTGGAATTCACTAGTATAAAAAACCCTGATTTTATTTGGGTAAAACTTGAACTATACAAAAATAATGACTTTTTATGTTCAACCTCTCACGGAGGAGAAATGACAGAAGAAACATTCGGAGAATACAAATTAAAAAATAACGTTCTTGAATTACATTTAAAAAATGGAATATCTGAACATACCAAAAATAGATATAAAACTTTATATGAAAATATCGGAACAAAATATCGAATATTAAATGACACTTTAATATGTATGGATTGCGAAAAGGAAATAAAACTGAAAAAAAACTAAGCCTAACACCGTATAAAAAAAATTGCTAGTTTTACCTAAACCAAAGTTAGTTGCTCGTTTGCTAGCTTCTGATTTTCCTTCGGAAAATCCTCGCACGCAAACACGCAACTTTCCTTATACATCAACGTTAAACGAAACCCTCCATAAACATTCTCTATTCGATACTTAAGTAAAAATTCAAAATATTTATTAAGAAAACCTATTTAAAAAAAATGCACGTGTTTGGTATTATTTCGCTTATTATAGCTACTTGAAACAGAAGATAACGATTGTAAAAAGCCCGAACCAGCCTTTAGAGGAATAACGCCAAAATATAAAAACACCGCCTAATACTTAAATTAAACGATGTTTTATTGACTAACTCAAAGTAATACTTAATCCATATCAAACCGGACGCCTACAGATATATTGTTTTGTTGTATGGCTTGATCTTTAAAAATTGGTGACAAATCGTACTTAACATACAGTGCGGTATCGCCAAACGCTAAGTACGTGCTTAAACCGTATACTAAATTACTGGTATTATAGCTTTGTTTTAGCTTATCCTTTTTTCGGTCGCCATCTTGGGTATACTTTAATTTTTGGCGTGTACCAATATTAAAACCACCATACCCACCAATACCAATTTTAAACTGTTTTTTTGTAGAATATCTAAAATACTTGTCTCTATCAATACGTTTTGAGGGGCCAAATTCAAAATGAACAGGAAACACCAAATTGCTTACAGATAATTTAGATTTTTTAAGAGTTTCAGGAAAGGTTTCTAAAAACGTTTGGTTACCGTTTTGTACAAAAAACTGATTATCATTTGGTTTTAAGCCATTAATTTGTAGAGATACTCCGTATTTCAACCTCATAAAATTTGTGTTTTTAAACACGCGATATTTCCAAGCCCAACCCATTTCGAAGAATCGAGAACCACCAATTTTATATGGTGTATCATCTATAGTTTGTCCCTCTATTAGAGCGTTATTAAGACCAAATGCTAGTACAAAGTCGCTTACTGTACGTCGGTCGTATTTTCGGTGTACTACTGTATCGTTTTTATGATTTCCTAAAAAAATAAAGTTGGAATCTCCTCCTTCGCTTCCCCCTATTCTAAAAGAAACTTTGTCTGGTTTATCAATAACGTAATTACTACCGTTTCGCTTTAAAAGATTGTTTTTGTTTTTTATAATAGCTATACGGTTCTCAATATTTAACGCACGCTTTTTTGCCATTTCCATTCTAAGACCTTGCGCTTCTTCTTTTGTAATTTCCCCATTTTTAAGTCTTAAATCTATAGCTTCCACCTCTGCTTTTAGAGCTTCTTTTTCTTCGTATTTTACTTTAGTTATAGCATTTTTAAGCGTGTTAATTTCTGCTTGATGTTTTGTTTTTGATATAGTATCTTGAGCTAAAACACACTGCACATTTAAGCTTAAAATTAGTAATACCAAATACTTAATAACTGTTTGCATAATTGTTCGTTTTTTGATTAATGATTGATGATTGATTGATGATTTTATTTTGTATTTTGAAAATATATTTTTTATTATAAATTAATCGTTGCGTTGGGCAATTGCTGTTTTAACAGAGCCATAGCTAGCTTTTAGTGCTTTAAATACTTTATTTCTAAAAGATTCGTCTAACTCAAACTCTACTTCTTGTAATAATAAAGCTGCATCAACAATAGCCTTATTTTCATGCTGCATTCTGCTTAATAAAATATCGTGTTGCGCTGCTTTTAAGAGCGAATCTATTGCGGCATCGGTAACGCCAGATGTGGTTTCACTTAATGTAAAAATAGCATCGGCAACTTCTTGTGCTTTTTCTTTTTCGAATACAAGTGCATCAATTTTTTTTGGTTGATATACATCTTGTTCTATTCTTTTTTGAGGTACGCTATGTTGGCTTGCTACTTTAGTAGGTGTTTCTTCTAAATTTAAGCTACTGTTTTGTGGATTAGTTTTAGTTAGATGTGTATCGTTTGCTTTATCCAAATTTTCAGGTGCTACTAGTGTTTTATCTTCAACCACATTATAGTTTTGCTGCGATGTTGCTGTGGTGTTCTCTAACTGCTCAATGTTTTCAGGTGTATCTGCTATAACTGGAATATTAGTTTCTGCTGGTGTGTTATAAAATTGAACTACAGTAAATAAAACACCTATAACACTAGCTGCAATACCTATCCACCAAAATCCTTTAGTATTAGTGGTTTTTTGTTCTGCATCCAAACGTTTGGATAATTTATCCCATACCATATTTGATGGCGCTATACTGCGATTATCCAGTTTTTTCTTAAAGTCATCTTCAAATTTAATTGGTGCCATAACTTGTTTTATTTAATGTTTTTATTTGTTTTTGAAGCATTTTTCGTGCTTTAAATAATTGCGATTTTGAGGTACCTTCACTTATATTTAAAAGTTGTGCTATCTCATAATGTTTGTAACCTTCAATAGCATACATAACAAATACAATACGGTAACCTTCTGGTAGCTGGTCTATTAGTTTTTGAATTTCGTTAACCTCTAAATCAGTTTGAATAGTATTGCTGTATGCATTAGTACTAACATCGTTATCTGATAAAAAATCAATACTTTTTTTTTGCCTTAGGTATGAAATTGATGCTCTTATCATAATGCGTCGTATCCATCCTTCAAAACTACCTTCACTTTTAAAAGTTTTTAAATTTTTAAATACTTTAAAAAAACCATTAAGCATAGCCTCCTCTGCATGTTGCGTATCTTTTATATAATAACGACAAACACTAAGCATTTTTGGCGCATGCATTTCAAATAATATGTGTTGCGCCTCACGATTATTTTTAATCGCTTTTTTTATTAATGCACTTTCGTTTTTATGTAGCTGTATAACTTTCAAAAAAGGTTTCATGTTGCTTACTATTTATAAAGACGCAAATAGTTATAAAATGGTTGCCTGAATTTTATATTTTTTTAATGAACATTAAAACTAAATGATGTAAAATGCTTACCAAAATGTAAAAAACATATTTTTTTGCTCAAAATTTAATGCTTTTAAGAATTATTTTATCAAAAAAGAAAAATTTGTAATTTATTCCTTTTAAAAGACTGAATTCACCATATATTATTTTAAAGATACTTATATTTAAAAAAAGTGAAGCCTATGACAAATAACAACTTATTCTCATCATATGACTTACTCTCAAACACTTGGGATGAAATGTATAGTAGTGACTCTGACATCCGAAAACAATACAAAATCATAAATGATTATTTAAGAAGTACCTCTCCTGAAGTTCTATTTAAAAAAGAGGAGCTTTCTAAACAACTATTTATGAGTCAAGGTGTTACCTTTACAGTTTATAATGATAATGAAGGTATTGAAAAAATATTTCCTTTTGATATTGTACCGAGAATAATAACTGCCAATGAATGGGATAAAATTGACAAAGGTATTAAACAGCGCATAAAAGCATTAAACCTGTTTATTAAAGATATTTATAACGATCAATTTATAATAAATGATGGTATTATTCCTGCTGAATTAATTTACTCTTGCCCTAATTTTTTAAGAGAAATGAAAGGCGTTAAAGTACCTCATGATATATATGTACACATAGCCGGAGTAGACTTAATAAGAAATAATGATGGTGAATTTTATGTACTTGAAGATAATTTAAGAACTCCATCTGGTGTTAGTTATATGCTTGAAAACAGAGAAATATCTAAACGTATTTTTCCTGGTGTACTGCCTAAAAACCAAGTTAGACCAGTATCAAATTATCCTAATGTTTTATATAAGAAATTAAAAGAACTATCTGACCAAAACGACCCTAATGTTGTACTGTTAACACCCGGTATTTATAACTCTGCTTATTACGAGCATACAACTTTAGCGAGACTAATGGGTATTGAATTGGTTGAGGGTAGCGATTTAGTAGTTAAAGACCATTTTGTATACATGAAAACTACAAACGGCCTAAAGCGTATTGATGTTATTTATAGACGCGTTGATGATGATTTTCTAGATCCACTAGAATTTAACAAGTCTAGTGTATTAGGAGTTGCAGGTATTATGGCCGCTTATAGAAAAGGTAATGTAAATATTGTAAATGCACCAGGCACAGGGATTGCCGATGATAAAGCCATTTATATTTATGTGCCAGATATGATAAAATATTACCTAGAAGAAGAACCTATATTAAAGAATATTGAAACCTACCAATTAGGTAAACCTGAAGAGTATGATTATGTTGAAAAAAACATAAAAGAAATGGTGATTAAAAAAACCGATGGTAGTGGTGGTTATGGCATGTTAATGGGGCATGAAGCTACTGATGAAGACATAAAAGATTATCTTAAAAATGTTAGAAAAAACCCTGATAATTTTATAGCCCAACCTATTTTAAGACTATCAACAGCCCCTTGTTGTATAGATGGTAAATTATCGCCAAGGTGTATAGACCTAAGGCCTTTTGCACTTTCTGGTAAAGATGGTATAGATATTACCCCTGGCGGACTTACTAGAGTGGCATTAAAAAAAGGCTCATTAGTTGTAAATAGTTCTCAAGGTGGTGGTAGTAAAGACACATGGGTAATTCAATAAATTAAAAAAACTAAAAATGTTAAGTAGAGTTGCAAATAATTTAATTTGGTTAGACAGGTATATGGAGCGTGGTAATGGGATTTTAAGTTTACTTAAAGTAAACTTTTATGCCAACCAAGATTCTCCAGAATTATTCTCATGGTCTCCCATTATAAAAAATTATTCTAGTACTGATAATACATTTTACACTGAAGATGCCATAGAATGTATAGATTTTATGGTATTTAACACCTCGCATTCTAACTCTATTTTAAATATTGTTACAAACGCTAGAGAAAACGCGCGAAGTGTACAAGAACACATCTCAAAAGAATTATGGTTATGTATAAATAGCTACTATTTATTTCTAACAAAAAAAGGCTTACGAGAAAGACTTAACGAAGAAGATCCTATAGTTTTTTTAGATAATCTTTTAGGATTTCATTTAAAATTTTATGGTAATGTTGATATTACGCTAGAGCGAGGTCCTGCGTACTACTTTATGAATATAGGTAAATATCTAGAACGTGTAATACAAACTTCAGATTTTACTGCTATGAAACTCATTGAAATTTCCAAAACATCAGATAGTTTAGAGCAAAGCTTTTATTGGAAGAATTTGTTACTTTCTATTGGTGGATACCAATTATACTTAAAAAAATATAAATCATCTTTTAGAGAAGATCATATTATAACCATGATTTTTCAAGACACATTATTTCCTCGCTCTGTATATTATTGTATTAATAAGTTAAACAGGCACGTAAACCTTTTGATAGAGACAGGTGAGCTCGAAAAAAACAATATGGAATTTTTACTCGGAAAACTAGAAAGCACCATAAAATATACAACGATAGAGAGTATAAACCATCAAGGTCTTGATAATTTTATTAATGGAATAAAAGAGGATATTAAAAATATTTCTTACAGTATTAATACCGTTTACTTTTCTAATGTTAACTAACACTAACTTATGCCAACCTTTTTCATTAAACACCTAACTAAATACAGCTATAGTAATTTAATAATAGACGGTGCTAACCAAATTATGCTACATCCTATACAGGACGAATTTCAAAGTGTATATTCTCATACTTTAAGCATAAATACTAATCCAAAAATAGAAACCTATTCTGATTTTTTTGGAAATACTGTAGGCTCCTTTATGATTTTAGAACCCCATAATTTTTTATCGGTTATTTCTGAAATTGAAGTGACAACAAAAGAAAAACTTTTCCCTAACGATTCAAAACCGATTAATGAACAATGGGATGAGTTAAAACAGATAAAAAATAAACCCGAGTTTATTGATTACATAAATTATAAAAAATTTGATGGTACTGCATCTATTTCAGAATTATTAAAAACAAAAAACTTAAACCAATTTTCTCCTTTTAAAATTGCACTTGAATTATCTGAATATATCTATAAAAACTTTAAATATATCCAAGGTGTTACCAATGTAGACTCTAAATTAGATGATGTTTGGCGCTTAAAGGCAGGTGTTTGTCAAGATTTTGCCAATATACTATTGCAAATGGTAAGAATGGTAGGCATACCTGCACGATACGTTAGTGGTTATATTTGCCCTAATGACTCAGGTTCTCGGGGTGAAGGTGCAACACATGCTTGGGTTGAAGTGTATATTCCATTTTACGGTTGGTTGGGTATAGACCCAACAAATAACACTATAGCCAACGCATATCACGTGCGGTTATCAGTTGGTAGGAGTTATAGTGACTGTGCTCCTGTAAAAGGAGTTTTTAAAGGCACTGCTAAAGGTGATTTGTTTGTAAAAGTAAAAGTAAGTACCATTAAAAAGAATGATGAGCTCGTATTATCTTTAAAAAAAGAAGAACTACAAGTTGATAATAATAGCTACCAACAAAATGTAAAATTACTACAACAAATGCAACAACAGCAGTAGTTTATTTATAAACTATAAATATGAAGTTTAATTTTTGTAAATATTTAAACCCTGTAGTTTTACTGGCTACACTTAGAACACTAAATGAATAGCGTCTATATCGCGTAAAAAAATGGAAATAAGTATACTATTTCTTTCTATCAATCACATAATTAACCATTAATTCTAATGAATTTTTAAACTCAGAATTAGGATAATCTTTAAGTAGTAATAACGCTTCTTCTTGGAAGGTTTTCATTTTTTTAATAGCATACTCTAAACCACCATTATCTTTAACATAAGTTATGACTTCTTTTACACGCTTAGTGTTTTTATTGTGATTTTTAATAGAATTAATTAACCACTTTTTATCTTTTTTGGTGGCATTATTTAATGCATAAATTAAAGGCAACGTCATTTTTTGCTCTTTTATATCAATACCAGTAGGTTTACCAATTTGTTCATCGCCATAATCAAACAAATCATCTTTTATTTGAAACGCCATTCCTATTAGTTCACCAAACTTACGCATTGTATCTACATGTTGAGATTGCGGCTTTACTGATGCAGCACCTAAGCTACAGCATGCGGCTATTAATGTTGCTGTTTTTTGGCGAATAATTTCATAATATATATCCTCGGTTATATCTAGTTTTCTTGCTTTTTCAATTTGAAGTAGCTCACCTTCACTCATCTCTCTAACGGCAATAGAGATAATTTTAAGCAAGTCAAAATCACTATTATCTATAGACAGTAATAATCCTTTAGAGAGTAAAAAATCACCTATTAAAACAGCAATTTTATTTTTCCAAAGTGCATTTACAGAAAAGAAACCTCTACGACGGTTACTATCGTCTACAACATCATCATGAACTAAAGTAGCTGTATGTATTAATTCTATTACAGACGCACCGCGATAAGTGCGCTCGTTCACTTCGCCCTCAGACACCATTTTAGCTACTAGAAACACAAACATAGGTCGCATTTGCTTACCTTTTCTATTTACAATGTAATGTGTAATCCTATTAAGTAGCGCCACTTTGCTAGACATGGAAAGTTGAAACTTTTGTTCAAAAAGTTCCATCTCGTAAGCTATAGGTTGTTTTATTTGCTCTACTACTTTCAATGTTTTTGCCTGTTTTAGAATAAAGCAAAATTAAACAATAATAATTGTTTAAAAGAAGAATTACATAGGATACAATGTTTTTTAAACTATTATTTTTATTGATATGTAATGGCATTAATATTATTTATCCTTGAATATTTACGATAAATTACTATTTAAAGAATTAGTCCTATAAAAAAAAGGTATTTCTAAAAATTGAAATACCTTTTTACTTGAACTTTATTTATATTTATTTTTTTAATTTTTTATAAAACGTTTTATTTCCTCAATACCAGTTATTGTTTTAATACTCATTAAATAAATACCAGATTTTAACTCACTAATATCAAACTCTAAGTTATTAGTAAGCCCCTCTTTATTTAATACTTGTTGACCTAAGTTGTTTACTATAGTTACAGAATTTACAGATAAATTAGTATCCAATTTAATTTTATTTTGAGCAGGATTAGGATACAACTTTACAAAATTAATAGAAGTATCAACAACTTCGTCAATACTTAGTAAAAGCATATCTGATGATGTAGCATTTAATCCAAAATTATCAATTAGAAAATTCGCAGCTGATGTATTTCCAGCTACTCCAAAACTTAAAAAATCATATTCAGTAGGCACCATATTAGGGATATTTAGTGCAGGATCTATAAGAGAACCATTAGATAATAGAGTCCCATCTGGCAGTGCAGTTTTCCATATCATTCCACCAGTAGCTGTATCTAATGAGTAACCTAGATTTATCCAAGTATCTGCTGGTAAAATTAAGTCTCCTAAATTTATATTAAAAAAGCCAACATCTCCTCCATTATTTAAACGACCCAAACCAACTAATTCTCTAGTTTGAGGATCATAACTAAATCCACCTAACCAAGCAGTTTCTGGACCATCATTCCCAAAAAATCGCATTTCAAATGGGGCTGTAGAACTAATTGAGCTATCTACAAAAAAAGAAAACTCCATTTCAATAATATCATTTCCAGGTGTTCTTTCATCCCATAATGTACTAAAAGGTTTAAACAGAAAACGTAAACCTGCATCTCCATCAGGTGAAATAAATTGACATCCTTGGGTACCATCATCACCAGAAGCTACAACTTGAAAATTTGAAGCCGCCGCATTTGTTGTTGTAGAGGGTGCATCTCCATTAGTAGCGAAAACACCAAGATTTGCTTGACCAGGACTATTACCTGTAATATCTTCATTTATATTGCCTAGGGTTAGCGCATTAAAATCTACAGAATCTAAAGTTTGCGCGAAAAGTGAATTACCTACTATTACCAATAGGCTAAAAAGTAATGTTTTTTTCATATTCTAAATTTTACGGATTAATCTCTAAAAGATAGAATAATTAGAAAGAAATAAACAAAAAAATCTTTGAATTGACGCTTTTAACTACCAAAAACAATAAAATAAGAAGTTTCTTAAGTTTTATTAGCCAACTGCCCGCATGCTGCGTCAATATCTTTACCTCTACTTCTACGAATAGTTACTGTTATGTTATTGGTTTCTAGCACGTTTTGATACATATCTATAGCTTTTGAATTGGCTTGCTGAAACTCGCCATCGTCTATAGGGTTGTATTCTATAATATTTACTTTGCTTGGTGCAAATTTGCAAAATTGTACTAAAGCATCTACATCTTTTCTTTTATCATTTATCCCTCGCCAAACTACATACTCGTAAGTAATTCTATTTTTTGTTTTATCGTACCAGTACTCTAATGCCTCTCTTAAATCTGCTAATGGAAACGTTTCATTAAAGGGCATTATAGAGGTTCTGACGGCGTCTATTGCAGAATGTAATGATACAGCAAGTTTAAATTTCACCTTATCGTCTGCCATTTTTTTAATCATTTTTGGCACACCAGATGTAGATACCACAATTCGCTTTGGCGACATACCTAAGCCTTCTTTGGATGTTATTTTATCTATAGCTTTAAGTACGTTATTGTAATTCATAAGCGGCTCTCCCATACCCATAAATACAATATTACTTAATGGCCGGTTATGATACAACCTACTTTCATTGTCTATGGCAACTACTTGATCGTAAATTTCATCTGGATTAAGGTTTCGCATTCGTTTTAAACGTGCAGTAGCACAAAAACGACAATCTAGACTGCAACCTACTTGACTTGATACACAGGCTGTAGTTCTACTTTTTGTTGGTATTAACACAGACTCTACTATTAACCCGTCATGCAATTGTACAGCATTTTTTATAGTACCGTCGTTGCTGCGCTGCATAGTATCTACACGAATATGGTTTATTACAAAGTTATCTTCTAGCATTTGACGTGTATCTTTCGAAATATTGGTCATCGCCTCGAAACTATGTGCTGATTTTTGCCATAACCACTCGTACACTTGATTACCACGAAAGGCTTTATCGCCTTGGCTTACAAAAAAATCTCTGAGTTGTTCTTTCGTTAATGCGCGTATGTCTTTTTTAGATGTATTCATTTACACTTACAAAAATAGTGAATGGTTTTGCGAAATACGATTTTTGAATTACGAATTGTTATGATAACGTCTTAAACCCCGTTAGGAATAGATACGCATCCTTTATAGTACTTAGTTTAGTTTACTTGAAATTAGTTCGTTTAACTATACTTTAAAAAATTGCTAAGTTGCTTCCACTAAATGAAAAAATTAAAAGATATAGTGGATAGCCCAACCCTTATAGTAACCTGCCTGCGATACCGCAGGTAGTCAGGCGCCCAACTTATTTATATTTTAGTTAAGCTCTAAAACAAAAAAATCCCGTTAAAAACGGGACTTTTTATTTATATGATTAACATGGCATCACCATAGCTATAAAACTTGTATTTTTCTTTAATGGCTTCTTGGTAAGCTTCCATTACGAAATCGTGACCTGCAAATGCTGAAATCATCATAAGCAGTGTAGATTTTGGTGTGTGAAAGTTTGTAACCATACAATTTGCAATACTAAATTCATAGGGTGGAAAAATAAATTTATTAGTCCATCCTTCTCTTTCATTTAACATACCACTAGAAGACACCGCACTTTCTATGGTACGCATAGCTGTAGTACCAACGGCACAAATACGCCTTCTTTCATTAATACCTGTATTAATAATATCTACTGCGGGTTGCTCTATTTTAATTTCCTCGCTATCCATTTTATGTTTAGATAAATCCTCTACCTCTACTGGATTAAACGTACCTAAACCAACGTGTAATGTTACTTCAGCAAAATTAATACCTTTTATCTCTAAACGTTTTAGCAAATGTTTTGAGAAATGTAAGCCTGCTGTTGGTGCTGCTACTGCACCTTCATTTTTTGCAAAAATAGTTTGGTAGCGCTCTTCATCTTCTGGCTCTACATCTCTTTTAATGTACTTAGGCAAAGGGGTTTGCCCTAATTCATTAAGTTTAATTCTAAACTCTTTATAGGAACCATCGTAAAGAAAACGCAATGTACGCCCTCTGGATGTTGTGTTATCGATAACCTCGGCTACTAGACTTTCGTCTTCGCCAAAATACAATTTATTGCCTATTCTAATTTTTCTAGCTGGGTCTACTAGTACATCCCACAAACGTTGTTCTTCATTAAGCTCTCTTAATAAAAACACCTCTATTCTTGCTCCTGTTTTCTCTTTATTCCCGTATAAACGCGCAGGAAATACTTTGGTGTTATTTAAAATCATAACATCGTCTTCCTTAAAATAATCTATAAGGTCTTTAAACTGCTTGTGCTCTATTGTTTGGTCTTTTCTATTTAAAACCATTAATCGAGATTCGTCTCTATTTTCTGAAGGATATTCTGCTAATAGTTCAGGCGGCAAATCAAAACCAAAGTTTGATAATTTCATTTGTAAGGGTTTTTAGAGTTTATATTTAGAATTTTAGGGATTAACAAAAATTCTGAAAGTCGCAAATATACAATTTGGACATAGGGGTTGTCAAGTAATCAAGCAACTTTTATTTAGTTATTTTAAAACCTAAGGTTTTTAAATCGTCCCAAAAGGTTGGATAACTTTTTGAAACCACAGCACTTTCTTTAATAATTACTGGTTGTTTTAAGGCTACTGGAGCAAAAGCCATTGCCATTCTATGGTCGTTATAGGTTTCTATAGAGACCTCTGGCTTAATAGTATTTGATGCTTTTAAATGTAGTGATTTATCAGTAATTTCAACATTACCTCCTAATTTTTCAATCTCTGTTTTTAAAGCAACTAGCCTATCTGTTTCTTTTATTTTTAAAGTATGAAGCCCTGTTAAGTCACATGATATCCCCAAAACAAAACAAGTAACTGCAATGGTTTGTGCAATATCTGGCGCGTTTTTTAAATCTAAAATTAATGGTTGTAGTAATGAGGTTTCTTTTGTTAGGACGATAGTATTTTCTTTAAATTTTGAAGTAACTCCAAAATGCTTGTATATATCTACCAAACAAGAGTCGCCTTGTAAAGAATTTTCTTTATAAGATGACAATGTAATTTCTGTACCTACATCGCTTATAGCAGCTATACTAAAATAGTAGGATGCTGATGACCAATCAGACTCTACTGTTAATGGTTTTGATTTTGTTTCTGAAGGATAAACTGTGATAACATTATTTATAAATGAAGTTTTAACACCTATTTCATTCAATAAACTAAGCGTCATATTGATGTATGGCACAGAAGTAATATCACCTTCTAAAGTCAACACTATACCGTTTTCCAATTTTGAAGCAATAAGTAATAACGCCGAAATATATTGACTGCTTACATTGGCTTTTAGTGCTACTTTATTTTTAGTAAGTTGTTTTCCATGAATTGCTATTGGCGGAAAACCGTCGTTTTCTAAGTAACTTATATCTGCTCCTAATGATCTTAAAGCATCTACTAAAATTTTAATAGGACGTTCTTTCATGCGTTTAGAACCTGTTAGTACAGTTGCTCTACCCTCTTGTACCGAGAAATATGCAGTTAAAAATCGCATTGCGGTGCCAGCATGATGAATATCTACAACTTTCTCTGTTGAAGCTAGTGCTTTAATCATCAAATTACTATCATCAGAATTTGACACATTGTTTAGTGTTATTTCAGGAAAAAGCGCCTGTAACAACAACAATCTGTTAGATTCACTTTTAGAACCCGTTATTTCTATTGATGATTTTTTGTGTAATGCTGACTTTTGTAGAGTAATATCCATTAAAAAACGCTTCTAAAATTAGAAGCGTCAAATATAATTACAATTATTTTAATTTTTGATTATTGTGGTGCCTATCATGGTCTCGTTTTCCTTTTTTGTACATACGCTCATTAAAAGCGGCTTGTAAATCAACACCTGTTTGGTTTGCGAGACATAATACTACGAAAAGCACATCGGCTAATTCTTCACCTAAATCTTTATCCTTATCACTTTCCTTTTCGCTTTGTTCTCCATAGCGACGGGCAATAATTCTGGCAACCTCACCTACTTCTTCGGTAAGTTGCGCCATATTAGTTAACTCGTTAAAGTATCTTACACCGTGCTCTTTAATCCAATCATCTACCTCTTTTTGAGCGTTTTTTATATCCATTATACTTTTGTTAATACTATTTGTTCTGCCTCTTTGATAATCATTTTATGGAATAATTGTTTTAAAAAAGGGAAATCTACCGTAGTTATCATTGCTTTATTTATATCAAAATTAATCAATAATTGTAAACTATTTCCAACTGGTTTCAACCGGTAAACAAATTTACCCAAATCTTTGGGCATTTTCATAGCAACTTGTTCTGGTTGGGACTCAACAGTATATCCTTCTGGAAGTTTTATGTTTATAATATAATTCTGACTAAAAGGTGCGCCAAAATCAATGGGACATTCTCTTTTATCTTGTTTAAAAGGGTTCTCTTCAATTGCAAAAAACATAAAAGGATTGAAAAACAATTTATCGCCAACAACATCTACCCCATTTTCGTAGTAAAAATCAAAAGATTCATTCACAAAACCTTCATAGCTGTCTATATTTTCTAATTTGTACTCGGAAATTTCTATATTATCCATTGCAGATTCTCTATCAGTAATAATAGCGTCCATTTCCTTATCTTTAAATCTCTTTCTTATTTTTAGAGCACTATGTTTAGAACACCTAGAACTTAAATGACCTTGAATACTACCATCTTCATTAATTTCTGTTTGAACCATATATTGCTCTTTTGACTGCTCTGGTTGTTTGATATTTATTAAATTCCACCTTTTATTTAAATTATTAACATATATACCTTTCCAATTATAGTCCTTAATTGGAAGCACATTTATATCACTAAACTCATCCGTGGCATCCAAAAAATATCGTTCCTCTCCTATTTTAGCATAAGCGATAACATAGTTTAATCTATCTACTGTGGGAAAATAAGGTATAATGTTATCTTTGGTACTTAATACAACTGGGTTTGCATCAATACCTGCATACCTTAACATTGCTATAAGTGTTAAATTTATGTCTGCCACATTTCCTTTTTTTTCTTTTAAAGCTTTTTTTATTCCATTATAAAAATATTTACCATCAATACCATTCCACGTTATTTTATTTTTAACGTGTTTAAACAGAAGTTTCATTTTCTCTTCTGGTTTATTTAATCCATTTAGAAGCAAATCTAAATCATCATCGAATGATCTTGTTTTATCAAGTTTATCTTTATAATCCTCTGAATTACCAATTGTTTTAGCAACATCAGCCCAACTAGTAGCGTAGGTATGAGGTATTTGCCCTGGTATTTCGATAGAAACTAGTTCAAACATTACCCCAGATCTGTAATTGTCCATATTATCAACATAAAGCTCTTGTTTTAAAGCAGGAACATTTACCATAGTATATTTAACGGTATTCATATTAGAACCAGAATATCCTTTTTGTGAATTTATAAAAAAGAATCCTTTTTGGGTAGCTCTAAAGTTAAGTCCATCTGGTGTTCTTAATTCTGCATCTACTTTTTTCATAGGAATGTCGTATTGCAGCTTAAATTCATCAATATTCCAAATAAAAGGTGATGTAATTTTATATTTAAACTCTATAATAGAACCCTCTTTAATATTCGGCATGGTAAAACTAACGCCTTTATAGTTATAGCTTATATTTTCCTCAAATATTTGCTCTTTATCGAGTTTTGTTTTAACAACTTCCCCGTTTTCTAGATTGTAGGTATATGCCTTTAATCTTCCTAATAATTCCTTAGAGGAACGAGATTTGAAAAGGCTTATTCGCTTTGTAGCATTATCAAAGCCCTCTTTATTATATATTTTTATACGCTCATGAACCTCGGTAACTAAGTCAAAATTTTGTGAATAATATGTCAATCTATTTTTGTATAATACTACTGCATTGGCAGATTTATCATTAACATATTCTTTTTCTAATAGTTCTTCTTTTGTAACTTCTCCAAACTTCATTTCAGATTGAGCTGACAAAAAATGAACGCAAATCGTTAACAATACTATGATGTATAATCTTTTCATTTCTAAATACTTTTCTTTAATACTATCTTTAAATTATCATTATTTGATACTGATTTTCTAAACATTCTATATGCCTTATATTCAGTGCTAGGATATTCGCCTTTTTTAATCAGTAATTTTCTTCTAACTGTAATGTTTTTATCATCATTATTAGCAAAATACAACTGGTATTCTCCATACTTGTTAGTTATAATTATATTTTCAGGTAGCGCCTCAATAGTATAATTACTAGGTATTTTTATTGTAAAATCATCCTCATCAAGATATCCTCTTTGAATTTGAATAGGTAAGGTTCTATTCCTGTATCTATCGGGAACAAAACTGTTTCTGTTAAACACATTGGCATTAAAAATAATTCTATCCCCCACTTTGGAGGCATAATTCCTAGCGTATGCAGTTATATCTTCTAGAAATTCTACATCATCTTTATTATTTTCAAATTTGTATGCCTCTACATCTAGACCATTTACATATCCCCATGATTCTTTATAATATTCCAAAATATCTTTTTTAGATTGATTTTCAAGAAAAAACCTATTATCATATTGAATACCTTTTGTTTTTATATTTATGGAAGCGTTGATACTTGCATCTTCTTTTAAATCTATTGTTGCCTTTATAGATTGGTGATTTTTTGTATCTGGATAGTTTACTGTTTTAATGACCTCACTTTTATCTTCTTTTACTACCAATACTGCTCTATCATCTGTAAAATCTCCTATAAAACCAAAAGGATGTATTTGGCTTGTACAATCTAACCAGATCATATCTTCTTCGTTAGGTATACATAGTATAATATGATTGCCTTGCGCTAAAGAAGGGAAATCATCTTCAAAATCAACTATTTCCTTTCCTGCTTGAACAATTGTGTAATAGGATTCTACCCCTGCAATACCTAGAAGTGCTTGTGTATAGTTGGTTAGTCCTTTACAATCTCCGTATTTAAGCTCATCTACTTCCGTAGCTGATATTGGTTGAATACCTCCTATACCAACCTGCACACTAATGTATCTCGTATTACCTTGTACATAATTGTATACTAGTTTTGCTTTTTCTAGCGGATCTTCCACATTATCAACCAATTGCAAAATAGCTGCTTTAGTTTCTTCAGATACTTTATCTCTTCCTTCAAGTAAGTCGTGCTTTATCCAATCTCCCATTTCTTTCCAGTTACTTGCATTTCCATCTATACCGTTGTAGTGAAATTTTTCCACTGTAACTAATACATTTGGGCTTATGTTACCTAAAGAAGGACTTAAATCTTCTGGTCTTAGCGCCATAACATTTTCTATACTATATTTTAAATTATTGGCACTGGACTCAGTTTTAATCGTTTTATAATTTTCAAATGTTTTTTCTTTAAATCTCAAACCTAGATTTGCATTATCTGTTATCTCATAGTTATTCTTTTCTATGCTAACAAAGTAACCATTTATTGGACTCCAAGAAGGTATTGCCGCTGTATTAGGAGTTTTAATTTCACAAATAAATTCAACTGTATAAGGGTATTTTATAGGCGTATACCCCATAAATAACACTCTAGAATCTGAGTATAGTGTACCACCATCAACTGCACTGTGGTCTATAAAATCTTTTTTCTTAAATTTTTTTATTTGTTTTCCTGTAGCATCATAAACAATAGCCTCTATTCCTTTAACTTTTAGATAATTATCATATCCCGTTCCTGCTTTCACAAACTTATTCCCTGCTTTATTTAAAACTGTTACTATGCGTCTAATACTTACAGTCATATTATCTCTAGAGTCAATAACAACATTAGTTTTATTTAACCTAACCACTGCATTTGCATGCTCTTTTAGATTATTAGGTATCGACAAACTTGAGTAAGAAAAATTTTGAGAAATACCTTTAAAGGAAAACAAAAAGCATACTAAAAGCGCCATGTTTTTTAACATAATGTAAGTGTTTTTAAGATGTAAATGTAAAGAAATGCTAATAGCTAATTAGTGATAAATATCATTTCTTAACATTCAAATTAACTAAAATTCGTACAGACTAAATAATTAAATACTTAAAAATCGATAAACATTACTCTTTATGCTTTGAATCTATAATAATAGTAACAGGTCCATCATTAATTAACCCCACCTGCATATTAGCTCCAAACCTTCCTGTTTGTACAGTTTTACCAATAACATTTTCTAGTGTATTTATAAACAATTCATATAAAGGTATTGCCACATCAGGTTTTGCTGCTTTAATATAACTTGGGCGATTGCCCTTTTTGGTTGCTGCATGAAGTGTAAACTGACTTACAACAATTATATCTCCATTACCATCTAATAATGATGAATTCATAATACCATTTTCATCACTAAAAATTCTAAGATTAGAAATTTTATGACATAACCAATCAATATCTTCTTGGGTATCTTCATTTACAATTCCGAGCAATACCAACAAGCCTTTATCTATTGTAGCTACTTTTTCATCCTCAATTGTAACGCTTGCTTTTAATACGCGCTGTATAACTACTTTCATTACCTAAAATCTTTAAATAGGACTTTTAACTTTTATTAGATGTAATTTATCCATTGTGTATTTTAAAATTTAAAACTAGTTATGAATCATCCCAATTATCAGTTCTGTAATGCTCTTCGTCTCCTTCTAAAATTTGCACATAACTACGGTATCGAGAATGTGCTATTTCATCTGCATCAAGCGCTTGTTTTACGGCACATTTTGGTTCATGTAAATGCAAACAATTATTAAACTTACAATCTTGTTTCAACTCAAAAAACTCAGGAAAATAATCACCCACTTCTTCTTTATCCATATCTACCACGCCAAACCCTTTAATACCTGGTGTATCAATAATTTTACCACCAAAACTGGTATCAAACATTTCTGCAAAGGTTGTGGTATGTTGTCCTTGCATGTGTTGGTTAGAAATCTCTTTAGTTTTTAAATTTAAATTAGGTTCTATAGCGTTTACTAATGTAGATTTACCCACACCAGAATGGCCTGCAAACATGCTTACTTTTTCTTTCATTATTTGCTTAACCTTATCAATATTTTTTTCTGTTTTAGCTGAAATACCAATACACTCATACCCTATTTTTCTATAAACATGCGCTAAATATTTTACTTCAAGCAAAACATCATCACTATAGGTATCTACCTTATTAAACAATAATATAGTTTTTATAGAATACGCTTCAGCAGTTACTAAAAACCGATCTATAAAACTGGGAAGTGTAGGCGGATTGTCAATAGTAATCATTAAAAACACCTGATCGATATTGGCCGAAATAATATGTGTTTGCTTAGAGAGGTTAACAGATTTTCGAACAATGTAATTTGTACGGTCGTGTATATGATGTATAATGCCTGAAACATCATCATTAGTCGTTTCTAAATCAAAATCTACAATATCGCCAACCGCAATAGGGTTTGTGCTTTTTATGCCTTGTATCCTAAATTTTCCTTTAATTCTGCATTGGTAAGCCTCTCCCAATTGAGTTTTAACGGTATACCAACTTCCTGTAGATTTATAAACGCGTCCTGTCATGCATTAAATTGAGCTACAAAATAACACTATTTAAATTTAATTCGTTACTCTATAACTGCTTTTTTAGCAGCTATTTGTTGTCCATTTGCACTTACATTTATGATGTATAGCCCAGAGGGGAATATACTTAAATCTATGTTTAATATTTTATGCTGTGGTTTTACTGTTATAGCTTTTACTAATTTACCAGAAATGTTAAATGCTTCAATATTCACATTTTTATAATCATCCATCAATTTTAGTTGAAAACGTCCTGTTTTTGATGGATTTGGATAGAGTTTTTCTGTGATGACGTTTGATTTAAATTGTTTTTCATTTAAATGTTTAACACTTATCCCACAAGATATCATTCTGCAAAAATGACTACCATAAGCTATTACAGTTACTTCATCTAAAGTAATATCACCATCTAAAAACACGTTTAAAAACTTTTGATTTCCAACTACTATTTCTTTTGTATCGTAACCCAAATAAGATAGCACTAGCGTATCTTTTGGTGTAACAGAAATTTTAAAATCACCATTAATATCTGAAATTATTCCTCTCTCAGAGTGTTTAATACTAATATTTGCACCAATAAGAGGAGATGTTTTATTAGAGATATGACCTGTTACTTCTTGTTGCGAAAATGATGTAAGCCCCACAAACAGCATAAGTATTGTAGTTATTAATTTCATAATATATTGGTTTTAGTTATACATCAAATCTATATTAAACCAATGCGAATAAAAACCATGAATGAGTAAACATTAAATTTTGGTTAGTGAATGCCTAGAAAAAATTAAAAACCCAAACTATTTTATGTAAGCATATTTCTATATTAGCATCTTTAATAAATCAAATTAAAATCAACAACATGAAAAAATTTTTTCTTTTACTTCTATTTGTAAGCTTTGTTTCAAATATTCAAGCTCAAACTAGTCTTTATGAAAACCCTAAGTTTGATTCTATAGCTAAATCGCATAAAATAATAGCAATAGTACCTTTTAAAACTCAAGTTAAATTAAGACCGAAACAAATGAAGGATATGGATGACGAAAAACTTAATAGGCTTGAAAAAGCTGAAGGAGAAGGCATGCAAACCGCTATGTACTCTTGGTTTTTAAAACGAAAAAAGAGAGGGAAATTACAAAATTTGGAAGTACAAGATCCTAAAGTAACAACCGCTCTTTTAAATAAAAAAGATATAAACTACAATAATATTACCGACTACACACCTCAAGAATTAGCTAATATTTTAGGTGTAGATGCTGTAATCTCTGGAGACTTTGAAACTAACAAGCCAATGTCTGAAGGTGCCTCTATAGCACTTGGACTTCTCATTGGTTTTTGGGGATCTACCAATACTGCTATTGTAAACATGAGTGTTCATGATGCAGAGAATGGCACTTTACTTTGGAACTACAACAAAAAAGTACGAGGAAGCATAGGGAGTAGTCCTGAAGATTTAGTAAATATTTTAATGCGAAAAGCATCAAGACGACTTGCTTACACTAAAAACGACTAGTATAGTGCACTATCAATAAAACAAAAAAAGCCTCGTTATACGAGGCTTTTTTTATATACTAAAGCAATCAACTATCCGTTAATCACTTTCTCTTGATGGTTAATCGATTCTTGATGCACCGCCTTAAACATTCTTAAGATAAACTCTTCACTTAATCCATGTTGCTCACCTTCCAATACCATTTTACCTAAAATCTCATTCCAACGTTTAGATTGTAATACGGCTACATTCTTATTCTTTTTCAGTTCCCCAATACCGTCAGAAGCCTTCATACGTTGCCCTAACAATCCAAGAATTTGATTATCCACCACATCAATCTGTGCTCTTAAATTATTAAGCGCGCTGTTGTATTCTTCCTCTTGATTAGATTCTTTTCTAATTTTTAAATCCTTCATAATCTGTACCAAAGTAGCAGGTGTTACTTGTTGCGCAGCATCACTCCAAGCATTATCTGGGTCATAATGTGTTTCAATCATCAAGCCATCAAAATTTAAATCTAATGCTGTTTGCGATACATCAAAAACCATATCGCGCTTTCCAGTAATATGCGACGGATCATTAATTAAAGGAATATCTGGGAATCTATTTTGAAACTCAATAGCCAATTGCCATTCAGGTATATTTCTATAATTTGTTTTTTGGTACGTAGAAAATCCTCTATGTATCGCACCAATATTTTTAACACCAGAACTGTAAATACGCTCTATACCACCTAACCATAATGACAAATCTGGGTTTACTGGGTTTTTAATTAAAACAGGCTTATCAGTACCCTGTAAAGCATCTGCAATTTCTTGCATAATAAATGGAGAAACGGTAGATCGTGCACCAATCCAAAGCATATCAATATCATGTTCTAAAGCCAATTTTACATGCGCAGCGTTAGCCACCTCTGTACATACCTTCATCCCAGTTTCTGCCTTAACCTTTTGTAACCATTTTAGGCCCAAAGCACCAACACCCTCAAAATTTCCTGGGCGTGTTCTTGGTTTCCAAATACCAGCTCTAAAATAGCTTACATCTGTATCCTTAAGCTCATGAGCTATTTTTAAAACTTGTTCTTCTGTTTCTGCGCTACAAGGCCCTGCGATTACCAACGGATGATCTAATCCTAAATCATCTAACCAGGTTCTCATTTCTTTATTGTTTTCCATTTTAATTTAATATTTAGCCGCTTAAGCTATTTACGTTTACTATTTAATTTTTGTTGTTTTATATTCAATTTATTTTGGCGTTACCCTCCTTTCGTCGGGTCGGGCTTTACGTTACAAGTCCTCGCTCGTACCTCACTGTGGGCTTTCCTCTGCAATCCCTAACGCGCCACTCATACTCTAAACTCACCCCTAACCCTCCAAGGAGGGAAATACCTACTCAAAATTTTCATAAGAGTAAGCGTTCCTCCCCTTCGGGGAGGTTAGGTGGGACTTCCTATAATATCTTTAATTCGATTTGTGTTTTTCATCTCTTCATAAATCGCTTCATAATTATCAGCTGCCATCAACTCTTTAAAACGTGTTAGGTTGCTAATATATTCATCTAAGGTTTCTATAACGTTAGCCTTATTCTGTCTAAAAATTGGCGTCCACATTTCTGGCGAACTTTTTGCCAAACGTACTGTAGATGCAAATCCGCTACCCGCCATATCAAAAATATCGCGTTCGTTCTTCTCCTTTTCAATTACCGTTTTTCCTAACATAAACGAACTAATATGTGATAAATGTGACACATAAGCAATATGTTTATCATGATCCACAGGATTCATATATCGAATACGCATTCCAATATCAGTAAATAACTTCAAAGCCTTTTCCTGCAATTTAAATGTAGTTTTTTCAACCTCGCAAACAATATTTGTTTTCCCTTTATATAACCCTTCAATAGCAGCTGTTGGTCCAGAATGTTCCGTTCCTGCTATTGGGTGCATCGCCAAAAAATTTCTTCGTTTTGGGTGATTCTCAACCACTTTGCATATAGCCTCTTTGGTAGAACCTGCATCTACAACCAAACCATTCTCTGAAATCTTATCTAAAATAGTAGGCAACAACTTTACTGTAGCATCTACAGGGATAGAAATAATTACCAAATCGGCATGCTCAATATCATCTAAAGTTGCTTTTTTATCAATCAAACCCAATTCTAAAGCAGTATTTAGCGTAGCATCTTTTCTACTAATACCATGAATTATAGTATCTGGACGATGCCGCTTGATATCTAAAGCAAGACTACCTCCTATTAAACCTACTCCTATGGCGTATATATTTTTCATAAAGCCTCTCCCTAAACAGCCCACTAGCCCCCAAAGGGGAAACTCTTACTCGGGCATGTTAATTTTTAACATTTATTCCTTCTTTTTAATTTTTATTCCTAAACTACTGTTCACTACGACTGCGACTGCAAACTTATTTCTATTTAACTCTAGCAATAGCTTCTTCTAGTATTTCAGTCGATGCACATAACGAAAACCTAATATATCCTTCACCTTGGCTACCAAAAATAGTACCTGGTGTAATAAATATATGATTCTCTTTTAATACTAAATCTATAAATTCTTCACTCTTTAAATAGGCTGGCAATTTTGCCCAAACAAATAATCCTGTTGCATTTTTATCATACGTACAATTTAAAGCTTCAGCTAATTCCCAAACTAAATCACGACGTCTTTTGTAAACACTATTTAGCGTTACAAACCACATATTAGAACATTTTAAAGCTTCAATAGCGCCTTTTTGAATGCCATAAAACATCCCAGAATCCATATTGCTTTTTACTTTTAAAATATTGCTAATGTGTTCACTGTTTCCTAAAACCATTCCTACACGCCATCCGGCCATATTAAAGGTTTTACTTAACGAATTTAATTCTAAACACACATCCTTTGCGCCCTCAACACTTAAAATACTTCTAGGATTATCGTTTAATACAAAACTATATGGGTTATCGTTTACAATGAGTATGTTATTACGTTTCCCAAACGCTACCAATTCTTCAAAAACAGTTTCAGTAGGCGTAGCACCTGTTGGCATATGCGGGTAATTTACCCACATAAGTTTCACGTTACTTAAATCGGTTTGCTCTAATTCCTTAATATTTGGCACCCAGTTAGTACTTTCATCCAAATCATAAGTCATAATCTTTGCACCTACCAGTTTTGTAACAGCTTGGTATGTTGGGTATCCTGGGTTTGGTATCAAAACCTCATCTCCTTCATTTAAGTATGCCATAGAAATATGCATAATACCTTCCTTACTGCCCATTAAAGGCAATATTTCGTTAGTAGCATTCATATTTACAGAAAACTGTGCTTTGTAAAAACTAGATATAGCCTCTCTTAATTCTGGTAAACCTTGATACCCTTGGTATTTGTGTGCTGTGGCATCACCTAAACTTCCAGAAATAGCATCAATCACCTTTTGTGGTGGTTGTAAATCAGGACTACCAATACCTAAATTTATAATGGGCTTTCCGCTAGCAATCAGCAATCCTACCTCTCTCAATTTCCTTGAGAAGTAGTACTCTTCAACGGTATGTAAGCGCTTTGCTACCTCAATCATAACTTAGCATTTTTATATGCTCCTAATACTTTAAAACTAGAACTCATAATTTCAATTAATGACTTTGCCTTTAAAAAATCTGAATATATATCAAATGTAACATCTACAAAAAAGGCATATTTCCATGGTGTTTCAACAATGGGTAGAGATTGTATTTTTGTTAAATTCAAATTACAATCACTCATTACATTTAAAATAGTAGCTAAACTACCACGCTTATGGTCTGCTTCAAACTTTATTGATGCTTTATTTATATCACTTTCTGTAACTTCAGAGTTTATACGCTTTACTATAACAAAACGAGTTTCGTTATTTTTAATTGTTTGTATACTATGTGCCAAAATATTTAATTCAAAAATTTCAGCAGCCATTACACTGGCAATAGCGCCAGTATGTTTTAATTGTTGCTTTTGTATTCTATCTGCAACCTCAGCAGTATCCTTATCCTCTACCAACTTAATATGAGGATATTGCTTAAAAAAGGCCTTACACTGCAATAACGCCATAGGATGAGAGTATACCTCTTTAATATCATTAATACTTTGATTTGGTAACGCCATTAAATTATGCTGAATATCTAAATAATGTTCGCCAACAATATGCAACTGGTTATCGTCAATTAGTGCATAATTAGGTATTATAGAGCCCGCGATAGAATTCTCTAACGCCATAATAGCTGCGTCGCACTCTTTATTAATAAGTGCATCTACCACACGATCAAAAGTCATACACTCAATAATAGCAACGGGTTTATCAAAAAACTCCTTTGATACTATATCGTGAAAACTTCCTCTTACTCCTTGTATGGCTACGGTTTTAATCATAAAAAAAAGTCTCGATTTTCATCGAGACTTGCAGTATTATATATTATTGTTTAATTATACACACAACGTCTCGATTTCTCTATTAAAAAAGAAATAAAAAAAGTTAAAATATGTATAATACGTTGTTGTTCTCATAATTACGACCGCTAAAGTAAATAATATTTTAAGAAATCAAAATACAATGAAACCTTTTTTCTTGCTTTGCTAAAAAATTTAAAGAATTTACAGTAAAATTCAAATTACATTACATAATCACTATTTTTGATAAATAATTTCGAAATATGTCTATTGAAGTCAGCAACATCTCAAAACTATACGGTAATCAAAAAGCGTTAAACAACATTTCTTTTAGTGTGAAACGCCCTGAAATTGTTGGATTTCTTGGGCCTAATGGTGCAGGAAAATCAACAATGATGAAGATTTTAACCACTTATGTAAAACCGTCTTCAGGAAGCACGAAAGTAAACGGGTATGGTGCTGAAGCCACACAAAATATTCAAAAAAGTGTTGGATATCTTCCAGAACACAATCCACTATATCTAGATATGTACATTAAAGAGTATTTAGCATTTAACGCTAATATTTATAATGTAAATAAATTAAGAATTGCTGAAGTTATTGAAATGACAGGGCTTACACCCGAAATTAACAAAAAAATAGGGCAACTCTCTAAAGGGTATCGCCAGCGTGTTGGTTTAGCTACGGCACTATTACATGATCCAGAAGTTTTAATTTTAGATGAACCCACAACAGGTTTAGACCCTAACCAATTAATTGATATTCGCAATCTTATAAAAACTATAGGTAAAACAAAAACCGTTTTTCTCTCTACACACATTATGCAAGAGGTTGAAGCCATGTGCGACCGTGTTATTATTATAAATAAAGGTGAAATAGTAGCCGATAAAAAACTAAACGAACTTAGAGACGAGAAAGAACAAACCGTTATTGTTGAGTTTGACTATCGTGTGGAAGATGTATTTCTTTTAAAACTACCTAAGGTTGAGCGTATTAAAAACACACATGATTTTGTTTATGAAATTACCTTTAAAACTTCTGAAGATATGCGAGCGCATGTATTTGATTTTGCACACGATAATACGTTGAAGATTCTTCAATTAAATCAGAAAAATGCGAGTTTAGAAAGTTTGTTTAGAGAATTAACTTCGGAATAATAATTACCTGTTACTATAACTAAACTCGGCAAACAGGCGTATTAAGGATTGTGCCGGCCTCCTTTTTAATACGTGGTTGACCCAAAGTTGCTTTTTTAAACTAAGAAAAAAACAACCATGTCGCTTGCTCTTAGCAATTGCGCATTAAAAAGACCTGTATAAAAATACTTTTTTTAATTCTACAACTAACATATATCATATTTATACCATAATTACCTCAGTAATTTTGTGTTTATTAACGATAAAATTTTGGTATTACCGATGTTAAAGTGGGTAATGAACTATATTTGTAATTCTTCAAAAAACATACTGAAATGAGCAAAGGAATTTATGTTGCTACTATTGAAGCTAATAGTGGAAAATCTGTTGTTGTACTGGGTTTAATGCGCATGTTGTTAGGCAAAACCGCTAAAGTAGGATATTTTAGACCTATAATTGAAGACACAAAAAATAACGAACCTGATAACCATATTAACACCGTTGTATCTTATTTTGAACTAGATATTAATTACAAGAAAGCTTATGCATACAAAAGAAGTGAAGTTTTAGAGTTATATAATAGGGGTAAATCTGGCGATGTTATCGATCATATTATAAAAAAATATAAATATTTAGAAGAACGGTTTGATATTGTACTCGTTGAGGGCACTGATTTTTCTCATGAAAACTCTAGTTTAGAATTAGATATAAATATGCTAATTTCTAAAAATCTTGGATTGCCTGTTATTATAGTATCTAGAGGTGATAATAGTACAAATATTTCTGAAGTTGTTGATAATGTTCAATTAGCCCACGATACGTTTAAGGAAGAGGTAGACGTTTTATCTATTATGACTAATAAGGTAAATCCTGAAGATATTACTAATTTAAAATCGCTACTAAACAAACGAATACCTTCTGGTACCGATATTACTGTGATACCAAAAATTAAAAGTTTGGCAAGCCCTACAATTAAGGAAATTGTAAATAAACTTAACGGTAATATTTTATTTGGTGCTAACATGATTAATAATCAGGTAGACAGCTATAATGTGGCAACCATGCAGCTCCGTAATTACCTCAACCAATTAAAAGAAGATTGTTTAGTGATTACTGCTGGAGATAGAGCCGATATTATTTTAGGCGCACTACAAGCTAATATCTCTAAAAATTATCCTAAAATTTCAGGAATATTGCTTACTGGAGGATTGCTGCCAGAAGATTCTATTTTAAAACTTATCGAAGGGCTTTCTAGTATTATACCCATTATCAGTGTAAAAGGGGGCACTTTTAAAGTAGCTAATGCTGTAGGTAAAATTAAATCTAGAATTTATGCTGAAAATATTGAGAAAATTGAAACATCTATAGCAACCTTTGAGAAACATGTAGACACCGATAAATTAGCTAATGATTTAATTACGTTTAAATCAGATATTTTCACTCCCAGGATGTTTCAATATAACCTCCTACAGCGTGCTTTAAAGCAAAAGAAACATATTGTTTTACCAGAAGGTAATGATGAAAGAGTGCTTAGAGCAGCGGCACGACTTATTGATGCTCATGTAGTAGATTTAACCTTAATTGGCGAATATGACACGATAAAAGAGCTAGTTAAACAAAAAGATATTCCTTTAGAACTAAAAAACATTACTATAATTTCTCCGCAAGATTCTGAGCATTTTGAAGATTACGTAACTACATTTTATGAACTACGTAAACATAAAAATGTAAATTTAGATATGGCTAGAGATGCCATGTCTGACGTGTCTTATTTCGCCACCATGATGATATATAAAGGGCATGCAGATGGTGTGGTTTCTGGTGCTGTACACACAACAGCGCACACTTTAAGGCCTGCCCTACAATTTATAAAAACAAAACCAGATACATCAATTGTATCCTCTGTGTTTTTTATGTGTTTAGAAGATCGCGTATCTGTTTTCGGCGATTGTGCCATCAACCCAAACCCAAATGCAGAACAACTGGCAGAAATTGCTATTTCTTCTGCCGCTTCTGCAAAAAACTTTGGTATAGAACCTAAAGTGGCAATGCTCTCCTACTCATCTGGTGCTTCTGGTAAAGGTGAAGATGTAGAACGTGTTAGAAAAGCCACTGAAATTGTTAAAACAATGGCACCAGAGCTTAAAATTGAAGGTCCTATTCAATATGATGCTGCTGTAGATATGCGCATTGGCCAAAGTAAAATGCCAAATTCTGAAGTAGCGGGACAAGCTAGTGTTTTAATTTTTCCAGATTTAAATACTGGAAATAATACCTATAAAGCGGTACAACGCGAAACTGGCGCATTGGCTATTGGCCCAATGTTACAAGGCTTAAACAAACCCGTAAATGATTTAAGTAGAGGCTGTACCGCAGATGATATATACAGCACTGTAATTATAACCGCTATACAAGCACAAGATTTTTAATATGCAAGTACTTGTTTTAAATTCAGGAAGTTCCTCTTTAAAATTTCAATTATTTTTAATGCCAGAGCAAACTATTTTGTGTTCTGGACTCATAGAACGCATAGGTTTTAACGATGCTAAATTTAAGTTTAATACACATAATGATACTGTAGAAGTTGTAGCACCAATACATAATCATAAAGACGCTTTAGCATTATTATCAAAACAACTTTTAGATAAAGAAACGGACATAATAACATCCACTAAGGCTATTAGTATCGTTGGCCATCGAGTGGTACATGGCGGCAAGTATTTTGGTAATACTACAGAAATCACAGCAGATGTTAAAGCTAAAATTAAAGCACTATCATCTTTAGCGCCTTTGCATAATCCTGCAAATTTAGAAGGCATTTTGGTTGCAGAACATACATTTACCAACGCGAAACAAGTAGCAGTTTTTGATACCGCATTTCACCAAAGTATTCCTGAATATGCTTATAAATATGCAATTCCGAAGCAATATTCTGATGAAGATAACATAAGACTATATGGTTTTCATGGTACGAGTCACAAATACGTATCAGAACAAGCTATTGATTATTTAGGTAAAGCCAATTCTAAAATTATAACCATACACTTAGGCAATGGCTGTAGCATGACGGCAATTAAAGATGGTAAAAGCATCGATCACTCTTTAGGATTTTCGCCTGTAAATGGGTTAATTATGGGCACGCGATGTGGCGATATAGACCAATCTATTATTTTCCACTTAGCTGAAAAATACGATTTTACGTTTGAAGCTATAAATACCATATTACAAAAGAAGAGTGGTATGTTGGGACTAACAGGATTTAGCGATTTACGAGATATTTTAACTGAAGCTAAAAATGGAAATAAGGACTGTATTTTAGCACTTGAAATGAGTGCTTACCGTATTAAAAAATATATTGGTAGTTATGCTGCCGTTATGAACGGGGTTGATGCCATTGTTTTTACAGCTGGCATTGGGGAAAATGCACCACAAATAAGAGCACAAGTTTGTAAAAATTTAGAGTATCTAGGTATTACAATTGATAAAGCAAAAAATAATGTAAGACCGGATATACTAACTGATGTAAGTGCTGAAACTTCAAAAGTTAAAGTCTTAATTATTCCAACAAATGAAGAATTAGAAATAGCTAAACAAGCTATGGCTTTATTCGAAAATTAAGCGCCCATTAAATAGCGTTTCTACAGCAATGGTTGGCGGTGTATTTACCGAAATTAAATTACCTGTACTTAGTAATCTACCGCTAATTGATTGTTGAGGGTTCACCACAATATCATTAGTGCTTCTATGAAATACACTCACATTTTGCGCTATCAGATTTCTGGCTTCAAAACGGGAATCACCACTAGCAAGGTTTACATTCAAATTATCAGTACTACCAGAAATATAAGCTATAGAAATACCGTTGAAAACTGCATTGAAGCTAGAGTTATCAATTTCTAAAATAAAATCACCAACCGAAAACGTATCTGGCGCATTAAAATCTTCAGACAAAATGGTAAGTGACGGATACGTTAACACACCATCTGAACGAATTTCATATTGGGTAGAACTTCTAATTTCTGTAATATTTGGAGCGGTTACATACACCTTAGTTATTCCAAAATCGCGAACGTAATTACACGTATTATTATCAGTTAAAATAAGGCGATTATCTTCTACAGAAACCACAACATCATTTAATAAATTTTGTCCAGTTTCAATTACTATGTTTTGTTCAGGACCGTCTTTTAAAATTAACTCTATCTCCCGATTTACTAAAATTTTATCAAAACTACCAACAACAACTTCCTCTTGCATAATAGATCCTGCTTTTTGAAAACAGTCGTTCGCAGTTTCGCTATCACAAGCAAAAACCAAAAAGAATAATAAAATGTATTTAATAGTTTTCATTGTTTACTAATCTTCTACTGCGTTACCTTTGTCATCAAGTGATAAAAATGGATTAAATGCAATTTCCCATAAATTACCATCCAAATCTGATACATAACCACTGTATCCACCCCAAAAAGCATCTTCTGGTGGTTTTACAATCGTCACCCCTTTTTGTTCTAAATCTGAAAACAAATGATCTACCTCGTTTTTGGTTCTAGTATTATAAGCTAATGCGAAGCCATTAAAGCCATTTCCTTTGTGCGATACTTGAGCATCTTCTGCTAACTTTTCTTTGGGATATAATGATAGTAATATTCCGTTTAATTGGAAAAACGAAATAGTTTCAGTACTGGATGATGCCATTTTCCAACCAAACTTTTCTTGATAAAATAGGGTTGCATCCTTTAAGTTGCTCACTCCCAATGTTATTATGTTTAGTCTTTGATCCATAATTATAAGTTACAATCTTATACCAATACCAATCTCTACTGCTTCTGCTCTAGCACCATGAGATTTTAGAGTTATTGCTCCAAATATTTTTTTACTAAAATAACGCTTTAAACCCGCTCTAATATACACTCTACCCTCAAAATCAAAAGGATAATACACGTAATATCCTAACTGCGTTAACAAACTGGTTCTATTAATAAATAATTCATGACCAACAAATACACCAACACGTTTAAAATCTTCATCTCCAGATAAGTTCTCTTCAGGGAACGCTATACTTCGAAAAGTAATTAACTCTTTTAAAAAGTTAGAAAAAAACACGTCTGTTCCCACTTGTAATGCACTCTTTCTATTAATACGTTTATCAGCATATCCAGAAAAAATATAAAATGGATATTGCCCACTTCCAATTAAATCACTTTGGTTTATACCACTTCTAAATACTACGTTATACTTAATGGGTTCTGTAAATTTTCTATCAGCCTTTTTATCTAAGGTCTTTTGGTAGTCAAGTTCAGCTTCATCTAAACTATATGTTATTCCTAAATTAAAAGCAATAGTATTTGTACCGTTATTAGGTGCTTTTACATTTCCGTTAGAATAGTGAATTAACGAAAACCCAGCCTGCACACCAAACTTATCAAAAATCCGTTCCTTTTTATAGTTAATCATAGCGTAAGTACTACTCATTAACGTAGAACCAAATGCTACATTTTTAAAATTGGTTTCTCTATCATAAGGGTTTGAGTTATGCGCCAAACCTTGCCCTATACGAAACATTAAATTTCTATTAAAAAAGTAGAAATTATAATGTGCGTAAAGAGACACATTGTTTCCTAAAACAGGATTATTAAAATTTTGGTATGATAACGAGAATCCATAATCTGGATAGTTAAAACGTTGCTCCCAGTCCTTAAAACCATACGTTTTTTTATTCCAACTCAAAATAACACCTTGGGGGTGCTCCTGTATTAAATGTAGAATTTCATTATTATGCAGCCCAATATAGCCTCCAAAATAATTCGCATCAACATAAGAGGTATGCGTTTTATCTTGTGCAATAACACTAAAACAACATAAGGCTAAAAAGTAGGTATAAAATAACTTCATATTTGGGTTTCAAACACCGCAAATGTACTATTTAAAACAATGCCTCTGCTACAGCTTTAATATTATCACTTTTTCCCATAGAATAATAGTGCAACACGGGTACACCAAAATCTAATAATTCTTTGGATTGTTGAATGGCAAACTCTACACCAACTTGCCTTACCGCTTTATTATCCTTACAATCCTCAACAGCATCAATCAAATCTTGCGGCAAATCAATTTTAAAAACCTGCGGTAATAATTGTAAATGGCGTTGAACAGCAATAGGCTTAATTCCTGGAATTATTGGTATCGTAATACCCATTTCTTTTGCCTTTTCAACAAACTCAAAATATTTCTGGTTATCAAAAAACATTTGTGTTACCACATAATCTGCTCCAGCATCAACCTTTTCCTTTAAACGTTTTAAATCTGTTGCTAAAGATGGTGCTTCCATGTGTTTTTCTGGGTAACCTGCTACACCAATACAAAAATCAGAATAATGCTCAACCTGCACATCGTCATGCAAATACTCACCTCTGTTTAATTTTGCAATTTGTTCTACCAAGCCACTAGCATAAGCATGCCCACCTTCACAAGCCGTAAAATACGCCTCATCTTTCATAGAATCGCCTCGTAAAGCCATTACATTATCTAACCCTAAATAATGACAATCTACTAACACATATTCCGTCTCCTCTTTAGTAAAACCACCACACAATAAATGAGGAATTGCATCCACTTGATACTTATGCATAATACTCGCACAAATACCTACTGTTCCTGGGCGCATACGTGTAATCCTCTTATCTAAAAGTCCGTTCCCTTTCTCAATATACACGTACTCCTCACGCGACGTCGTTACATCAATAAACGGTGGTTTAAACTCCATTAACGGATCTATATTATTATATAAATCCTGAATATTCTTCCCCTTTTTTGGTGGTATTACCTCAAACGAAAACAATGTTTTTCCGTTTGCATTTTTAATATGGTCTGTTACTTTCATTCCCCTAAATCCCCAAAGGGGACTTTTAATTAGTTAATATTTATTTTTTTTGCGTTACCCACAAGGGGTCGGGCTTTCTGCTATATCTTTTTTTAGTTTGTTCTCGATACAAATTTGTTCATCCTTCACAAATTCACTCAAACCGACACTAAAAAAAGGATGCCGCTTCAATCCCTAACGCGGGGTTACCCTGCCAAATTTGGGTGCAACCACTTTCTAGCTTTCTCCTTGGTAATGCCTTTTCTATCGGCATAATCTGTTAATTGATCATCCGTTATTTTACCTAAACCAAAATACTTTGCCTCAGGATTTGCAAAATAATATCCCGAAACCGCAGCTGCAGGCCACATGGCTAAACTTTCGGTTAACGTTACCCCAATTAATTTTTCTACCTCCAATAAGTCCCAAATCGTTTCCTTTTCCAAATGGTCAGGACAAGCAGGATATCCTGGTGCAGGACGAATCCCCTTATAACTTTCTTTAATTAAATCTTGATTCGTTAAATCCTCTCCCGAAGCGTAACCCCAATGTTTCGTTCTTATTTGTTTATGTAGATATTCGGCAAAAGCTTCCGCAAATCTATCTGCTATAGCTTGCGCCATAATCGCATTATAATCATCGTCTTTAGCTTTGTAGCTTTCTGCTAATTCTTGTACACCAAAAATAGCCACACAAAATGCACCAATATGGTCTTTTTTACCAGACGCTTTTGGAGCAACAAAATCTGCCAAAGCATGGTTAGGGATACCTTCTCGCTTTTTTAATTGTTGGCGTAAGGTTCTAAATACCACAATTTCTTCGCCTTTTTTCTGAACAGAAATATCATCTTCATTAATACTATTGGCTTCAAATAATCCAAAAACGGCTTTTGGTTTCAAGAGTTGTTTTGAAACAATTTGTTGTATCATCTCTTCGGCATCTTCAAACAACTGAGTAGCCTGTTCACCTACCACATCATCTTTTAAAATATCTGGATATTTCCCATGTAAATCCCAACTTCTAAAAAACGGACTCCAATCTATAAAGGGCAATAGTTCTTTTAAACTTAATTGCTTCAAAATTTGCACACCCAATTCCTTAGGTTTTACAATTTCAGAAGTATCCCAATCAATCTTGTATTTTTTACTTCTAGCTTCTTCAATAGATATATATGATTTCTCTTTACCACGTTTTAAAAACTTAGTACGAAATTCATCATAATCTGCTTTAAGTTTTGCAACATATTCATTTGAACTCTTTTTATTCAATAAATCGCCTACAACGGTTACTGCTCTAGATGCATCATTTACATGCACCACAGCATTTTTGTATTGTGTATCAATTTTAACAGCGGTATGAGCTTTAGATGTAGTTGCGCCACCAATTAAAAGTGGCACCTCAAAGTTTTTATTTTGCATTTCCTTTGCTAAATACACCATTTCATCAAGTGATGGTGTAATTAACCCAGATAATCCAATGGCATCTACACGTTCATCAATAGCTGCTTGTATTATTTTTTCTGGTGGCACCATCACGCCTAAATCTACAATCTCATAATTATTACAAGCTAGTACCACACTTACAATATTTTTACCAATATCATGTACATCACCTTTTACAGTAGCCATTAATATTTTACCAACAGGTTCTGATTTATCTGACTTCTCCGCTTCAATAAACGGATTTAAATAACCAACAGCCTTCTTCATCACACGCGCAGATTTTACCACCTGTGGTAAAAACATTTTTCCAGCACCAAACAAATCACCTACCACATTCATACCAATCATCAAGTTACCTTCAATAACTTCAATAGGTTTATCTGCTTCTTGTCGTGCTTGCTCTACATCTTCAATAATAAAAGCATCAATACCTTTAACCAAGGCATGTGTAATTCTATCTTGTAACGGGTTTTCTCGCCATGATAAATCAACTGTTTTTCCTTTTTTAGAACCTTTTACGGTTTCAGCAAAATCTAATAAACGCTCTGTGGCATCATCACGTCTATCTAAAATTACATCTTCTACGTGCTCTAATAAATCCTTTGGAATATCATCATACACCTCCAACATTGCAGGGTTTACAATACCTATATTCATGCCGTTTTGGATAGCATAATATAAAAATACCGAGTGCATTGCCTCACGAACACCATTATTACCTCTAAATGAAAAGGACACATTACTTACACCACCACTCACACTTACATTTTCTAGATTTTCACGAACCCATTTTGTGGCTTCAATAAAATCTATGGCATTTCTACGGTGTTCTTCCATTCCTGTAGCTACAGGAAATATATTTAAATCGAAAATAATATCTTCTGAAGGAAATCCTACTTTATTCACCAAAACGTCATAAGAGCGTTTTGCGATTTCAATTCTGCGTTCGTAATTATCAGCTTGCCCCACTTCATCAAATGCCATTACAATAACTGCGGCACCGTAACGCTTTATCTGTGTGGCTTCCCAAATAAATTTTTCTTCACCTTCTTTAAGCGAAATAGAATTTACCACACATTTACCTTGCACCACCTGAAGACCAGCTTCTATGATTTCCCATTTTGAAGAATCTATCATAATAGGCACACGACAAATATCTGGTTCAGCAGCTATAAGGTTTAAAAAACGAACCATAGCTTCTTTACCATCAATTAAACCATCGTCAAAATTAATGTCGATAATTTGCGCACCACCATCTACTTGATGACGCGCAACATCTAGCGCTTCATCAAATTTCTCTTCTTTTATTAAACGCAAAAACTTTCTTGAACCTGCAACATTAGTTCGCTCACCAACGTTGATAAAATTGCTGTTTTCATTAAGGATTAGCGGTTCTAATCCTGAAAGTTTCATGTATTTTGTTTGTTTTACTTTCATTGTTTATTCTAACATATCTATAAGTTTTGCAAACTTAAAAATTCGCATTTTAATAAAAATAAATAGTTAAAAACGCCTCATAAAAGTGTTGTTTAACCACCTTTGTATATAAATTTATATCATTAAAAAATTAGTTACTATTAATTATTACTATTTTCATAATAACTATATTTTTTTTCTAAGATTACAAAATCTTGAAATTCACCAGAAACACTTTTGACTCCTAAAACTTGATCTTTCCAAAATCCATGAAATATTTTTTTTAATTTTAAACCACTATTATCAATAATGTTTATCAAGTTACTTTCGTTAATTAATATGTTTGCAGATTCTACTTTTTCATTCATTAATCGATAACCATCTCTCTTTACAGGAAAACTAAATTCTTTTATTGATGAAACTATAGCCTCATTATCGTCATTATACAAAAAAAATGTAGCTAAACACTTTCCTTTAGGTTTTAAAACTCTATGTATTTCTTTTAAATAATTATCTATCTCAGAAATTTTCATATGAGTAAATACTGAAAATAAAAAAACTACTTCAAAAGAATTACTATCATAAGGAAACTTGTATTGACTTGCCGTTTGAGAAGAGGTATTATATAAATCATTATGTAACGGAATATATTTGAAATTAAAGTTTGGGAAATCTTTTTTTATTTTTGAATTACACCATGTTATTCCTTTTTTAACTACGTCAAACCCTTCATATTTTGAAGTTTTGTTTAAATACGTTGTTAAAGGAATTGCTGTTCTTCCAAGGCCACACCCAATATCCAAAACATTATCCGATTTCTTTAATTCCAAGTGGTTAACTAATAGGTTTAAGTGTTTGTTACCTGCCTCGATAAAATCTCCAGAACCGATAAATATATCTCCTTTTGGAGGCTCGTATTTATGTCTTTTATTTAATACAAAGTGATATATATCTACAGGAAAAAAAATTATTTTTCTAGATAAATATCTTAACCTTGGATGTAATAAATAGTATAATTTTCTAAGACTCATTAATATAATATTTTGGTCAAACTCCTTGGTTCATATTTAGCAGCAATATTAGCAATAACACGAATATGCTCTGGACTTGTACCACAACATCCACCTATAATATTTATTAAATTCTTTTTTAAATATTCTTCAATTTGCTCGCCCATTTCTTCTGGAGTCTCATCATACTCGCCAAAAGCATTTGGTAAACCTGCATTAGGGTGTGCCGATATTGCAAAATCTGTTTTATTAGCAATTGCTTCTAAATGCGGTTGCAATAAATTAGCGCCCAAAGCACAATTAAAACCAACAGATAATAACGGCACATGCGATACTGAGATTAAAAACGCTTCTGCTGTTTGACCTGACAATGTTCTTCCAGAGGCATCTGTAATGGTACCGCTTAACATAATGGGGATATCTATATCACGCTCAGCTTTCACTTCTTCAATGGCAAATAATGCAGCTTTGGCGTTAAGAGTATCAAATACAGTTTCTACTAATAATAAATCTACGCCTCCATCAACTAAGGCTTCTACTTGTTGCTTGTATGCAATTCGTAATTCATCAAATGTTACGGCACGATATCCTGGATCGTTAACGTCTGGCGACATACTTGCTGTTCGGTTTGTTGGCCCTATTGAACCCGCTACAAAACGTGGTTTGTGCGGTTCTTTTGCTGTAAATTCATCTGCAACTTCTTTAGCTATTTTAGCAGATTGGTAATTCAACTCATAAACCAAATCTTCCATCTGGTAATCCGCCATAGCTATGGTAGTTCCTGAAAATGTGTTGGTTTCTATAATATCCGCACCAACCTCAAAGTACTTTCCATGAATTGTTTTAATAGCTTCAGGTTGCGTTATGGATAATAAATCATTATTCCCTTGCAATGGGGTTGGATAATCTTTAAAGCGTTCGCCTCTAAAGTCCTCTTCTGTAAATTTATAAGCTTGTAACATGGTACCCATGGCACCATCTAAAACTAAAATACGCTCTTTTAAAGCGTCGTGTATTTTTGACATTTTATTTTCTCTAGTTCACAGACTTATTAAGTTTTTAAAACCTTACAGGTCTGAATTTTTATTTACTCAAACAAAGTTGACGACAAATATCTATCACCTCTATCACAAATTATAGCAACAATAACACCTTTATCTATAGATTTAGCGGTTTCTAAGGCACAATACATAGAACCCCCACTACTCATACCTGCGAAAACACCCTCCTCTTTTGCTAAATTAATGGTGGTTGTTTTAGCATTCTCTTCAGACACATCGATTACCGTATCCACTCTAGAGCGATCAAAAAACTTAGGCACATAATCTGGCGACCATTTTCTAATCCCAGGAATTCTAGCACCATCAGCGGGTTGTGCCCCTACAATTTGAATATCTGGATTTTGCTCTTTTAAAAATCGTGATGTTCCCATTATAGTTCCTGTTGTTCCCATAGTAGCTACAAAATGCGTAATCTTTCCATCGGTATCGTTCCAAATTTCTGGTCCTGTTGTTTTATAATGTGCTTTCCAGTTATCATCATTTTCAAACTGATTTAGCAAGACATATCCTTTTTCATCTCTCAATTTAAACGCTACATCTCGAGAGCCTTCAATCCCAATATCGGCAGGTGTTAAAATAACCTCAGCACCATAGGCGCGCATAGTTTTTACGCGTTCTTCAGTAGAATTTTCAGGCATAATCAATACCATATTCAACCCTAAAAGCTTAGAAATAAATGCCAAAGCAATGCCAGTATTTCCACTAGTGGCCTCAACCAAAGTGCCTCCCTTTTTAATATCGCCTCGTTTCAAAGCTTCATTAATCATATTATAAGCAGGTCTATCTTTTACACTTCCACCTGGGTTATTACCTTCTAACTTTAAAAACAATTTTACACCATCTTTTTTTAGTAGATGTGTAACTTCTACCAAAGGTGTGTTTCCAATTTGGCCAATAATGCTATTCTCGTATGCCATTTTTCTTAGGTCTTATTTTTATTTCTGTTTGATAGGTTACTAATGAATTCTTAGGTACAGATTCTGTAATCCAAACATTGGCTCCAATAATACTATTGGCACCAATTACAATATCTCCACCTAAAACTGTGGCATTTGCATAAATACAAACACCATCCTCTATAGTGGGATGTCGCTTAGTTTTAGCAAAATTTTTAGATACCGAAATACCTCCTAATGTTACCCCTTGATACATCTTAACATCGTTTCCTATTATCGAAGTTTCTCCAATTACTATTCCGGTACCATGATCTATATAAAACGACTCTCCAATTGTAGCACCCGGATGAATATCAATACCCGTTATCCCATGAATAAATTCACTCATCATTCTAGGCAAAATATAAACCCCTAGTTTATAAAGCGCATGACTCAACCTGTATACAGAAATAGCATAAAAACCTGGATACGCCAGATAAATTTCGGCTAAAGAGTGCGATGCAGGATCATTTTTCTCAAATGCAATCGCGTCTAAATCAAGGTTTCTTCTAATCTCAGGAAGTTTGGTTTTAAAAACACTCCAAATTTCACTACTATTTTCCAACTCTAATTTAGAGGTTATTTCAAGAAAAGTTTTTTCAAGGTAATCCTCGTGCAACTCCTCAAGTTCACAATTAAATAGAGAGTAAAATAATTTTTTTGTAAATTCCTGTGCAGTGTCCTTTAAGCAAACGTTATAACTTTTCATGTGATATTTTCTATTGACTTTTGCAGGTCACATGTGACCTTTAACATTCAAAACAATTATTAATAATAAAACAAATAATTATTTTGAACATGTTTGTTTCATCCCTTCAAATTTTCAATGTATAAAAGTAAAACTTATCTCTGTAAATCCCACTTTTATGAAACATTAAATCCCACAAGGCTTTAAAACCTTGCAGGATTATATTTTTATATTTTATTTTTGGGCGTTACCCACAAGGGGTCGGGCTTTCCGTTACAAGTCCTCGCACCTCCTGCGTCGGGCTGTGGGCTTTCCTCTGCAATCCCTAACGCGTTCGCATCCGCCAATACCTTTTAACCATCAAGTTTTTTTTCTCTCCAGACCTCACAGGTTTTAAAAACCTGTGAGGTCTAAAAATTTTTTTCATTGTCTAGTTTATCGCCTGAACAACTGCTTTAGGCGCTTCTTTTCTAGTACCATCAAATCCGTTTACACCACTTACTGTAGTGTATTTCAATACAAATTTCTTGCCTGGATTAATAATTTTATATGCTGCTTGACACATAATAGTGGCTTCATGAAAACCACATAATATCAACTTTAATTTTCCAGGATAGTAGTTACCATCACCAATAGCAAAAATACCAGGAATATTAGTTTGATAATCTAAAGCATTATTCACCTTAATTGCATTCTTCTCGATATCTAATCCCCAGTTCGCAATAGGCCCTAACTTAGGAGATAACCCAAACAACGGAATAAAGTGATCCGTTTCTAGTCGCATTGGTTCTTCGTCCTTTTTAGTTATTTCTATCGCTTCAACCTTACCATCACCAAGAATATCGGTAACCTCAGCAGGCGTAATTAACTTAATTTTACCTGCATTTTTTAATTCTTGTACTTTTTCAACAGAATCTAAATGTCCTCTAAACTCATTACGTCTATGCACTAATGTTACACTTTTTGCAACATCAGCTAAAAAGATACTCCAATCTAAAGCAGAATCTCCACCACCAGCTATAACCACATTTTTATCACGATAAAATTCTGGCTCTTTAATCATGTATTCCACGCCCTTATCCTCATACTTAGCTAAGTTTTCAAGTTGCGGTTTTCTAGGTTCAAAACTTCCTAAACCACTAGCAATAGCTACTACTGGCGCTTGGTGTTGCGTCCCTTTATTAGTAGTTACTATAAAAGTACCATCCTCTTGCTTATCAATAGTTTCAGCACGCTCTCCCAAGGTAAAACCTGGCTCAAATTGCTTCCCTTGCTCTAATAAGTTATCTGTTAAATCGCCAGCTAAAATTTCTGGAAATCCAGGAATATCATAAATAGGCTTTTTTGGATACAATTCAGAACACTGTCCACCAGGTTGTGGCAATGCGTCAATTAAATGACATTTTAATTTTAATAATCCTGCTTCAAATACAGTAAACAATCCTGTAGGTCCTGCTCCAATTACAATTATATCTGTTTTAATCATTTTTAAAATTTTCTTTTAGCTATTTGCTTTTAGCCATTCGCTAGTTGCTAATCGCAAAAAGCTAAAGACTAATAGCCATTTTATTTTTTATTAATTAATCCTTTGGTAAATTCGTTTAGTGTTTCCACCTTTTCTTCAAAATCACCTTTTATTGTTTTTCTGTACTCATTTAAATTTTTTACCAAATCATCTACGTTTTCAGGAATTACATCCTCAAAAAACTGTCGTAAACGTTTAGCCGTTGTTGGCGACTTCCCATTGGTACTAATTGCTACTTTTACATTTCCCTTTGTTACAATACCGCCCATATAAAAATCACAATACGGTGGGTTATCTGCAACGTTTACCAATTTAGCTTCAGCTCTACAATCTTTCCAAACCTGAACATTTACTTCGGGTATATCTGTCGTAGCCACAACCATGTGCTTGCCAATTAAGTAGCTTTTTTTATAAACATCATCAACCAATGTTACACAACCTTTTTTAGCTAGTGCTATTGTGCCTTCGCGAAACATAGGCGACACCATAGTAACGTGGGCATCCGGACTCGATTTTAATAAGAACGTTAACTTTTCTTCAGCAACATTTCCTCCGCCAACAATCAACACATTTAAGCTTTTAGCTTTCAAAAAAATAGGGTATAAATTATTTCTTTCCATAATTTTAGCCCTTATTCACTTCACTATAAATTGAACTTAGTGTTACTCTTTCCTTAACTACATCACCTATAATAATTATTGCAGGATTTGCTAATTGTTTAGCTTCTACAATAGCCTCAATAGTATTTATTGTACCAATACCCACATTTTCATTATCTCGTGTACCGTTCTGTATCACAGCAATGGCTGTCTCTTGCTTATTTTCCTTTGAAAAAATTTCAACAATTTCTCCTAGTTTACTCATACCCATTAAAATCACAACTGTAGCTGTAGATTTAGCTGCTAAAGCAACATCACCAGATAATTGATGTTTTTTGGTAGTTCCTGTAATTACCCAAAAACTCTCAGACGCACCGCGCTTTGTTAATGGAATACCTTGATATGCTGGAACCGCCATAGATGAGGATACACCAGGCACCATATAAGTTTCTAAACCAAATTGTCTTACATAATCAATCTCTTCAGCACCACGTCCAAAAATAAATGGATCGCCTCCTTTTAAGCGCACCACATGCCCTTTTTCTTTAGCTTTAGAAACGATTAAATCATTAATTTGCTCTTGCTGAAATGCATAACACCCTTTGCGTTTACCCACAAAAATAAGCTCTGCGTGTTCTGAGGCATAACTTAATAAAGATTCGTTGATTAGTGCATCGTACAAAATAACATCTGCAGATTTAATTGCCTTAATTGCTTTTAAGGTTATTAAATCTTCATCACCTGGTCCTGCACCTACAACCGTTAATTTTGGGGTTTTGTTACTCATTTTTATTTTTAAACTGCTTTTTGTTCTAGTTCTTGCTGTGCTTCTCTAAATGCTCTTACTTTTGATAAAAACAGATTTGCATTTTCAATATATTTTGCTGCAAAATCAGCAGTTGGTGCAAATTTATTAATTTGATATATCATTTCAGAAAAAGACGTCCCTAAATCTATACGACCACTCTCAATAAATAATTCATCAAACTGTTTGATAATACCCGCATGTGTATTTGTTTTCTTGTTTTCGGCCAATAGTAAAGCCTTTGCAGAATTTACTAAAGATTGGTATGCTAAGTAAATAGCTCCTGAATACACACCATCATCAAAAGACGTTTTGGCATTATCAATTTTTTCTTCGCTTTCAAAGAATAAGGTTGCAATCAAATCGATAACCACACCAGCACATTCACCTATCCCGATTTCTTTAACGTATTTTTCTTCTTCACCCCAATCAATAAAATCGGCTTGCGTTAAATTTGTAGCATCTTGTAAATCATTCAAGAAATCATAGAAGTACTTTTCACCTTTTTCTTGGTAGTACTCTACAAATTGTTTTCCGTTAGCATTGGCTTCAAAATCATTTAAAATTCTACGTAATGCTTCTGGTCCTCTTCTACTTGGCACTTTTACCACTTTATCGGCAAACGTTGCATTACCATCACCTTGATTTCCTCCACCAAGCAATACTTGTAACGCTGGTGCTACCAATTTGTCTGGTGTTCGCACCGTCATTCCTTGAAACCCAATATTTGCCATATTGTGTTGTCCACAAGCATTCATACAACCACTAATTTTTATCACTAAATCTTCGTTTTTCAAATATTGTGGGTACTCTGCTTTAATCATACGTTCCAACTCCTCTGCGATACCTGTACTGCTTGCAATACCTAAATTACACGTATCTGTACCTGGGCATGCAGTAATATCCACAGCTTTATTATAACCAGCTTCTACAAAACCTAATTTCTCTAATTCAGAATAGAAAAAAGGTACTAATTCGGTTTTTACAAAAGGAATTACTATATTTTGACGTAGTGTTAAACGCACCTCTCCAGCAGCGTATTTATCAACTAAATCAGCTAACAAACGTGCTTTATCTGTGTAGAAATCCCCTAACAACACTTTAACACCTATACCTACATAACCATTCTGTTTTTGAGGAATTAAATTAGTAGACTTCCAAGTTTCAAACGCTTGTTGGTCTTTTATTGCTACTTCTGGAATTTCAGTAATTTTAACTGGTGTTGACGCTACATAACTATCTACATCAATAGTAACACTTTTAAATTCAATCGCTTTTTGCTCCTCTTCAATTAAATCTCTAAAAGCTTCTAAGCCGATGTCTTTTAATAAGAATTTCATTCTAGCTTTAGCACGACTTTTACGCTCACCATAACGATCGAAAACACGTAAAACACCTTCCATGATTGGAATAATTTTATCCGTTTCTACAAAATCAAACAATACATCTGCATGACGTGGTTGAGACCCTAATCCTCCAGCTACCATCACTTTAAATCCGCGAATGCCGTCTTTCATTTTAGCGATGTATCCGATATCGTGTAAGTATGATAATCCTGTATCCTCATCTGTAGAAGAAAAAGAGACTTTAAATTTACGTCCCATTTCTTGACAAATAGCGTTACGTAAAAAGAATTTATATAAAGCATCTGCATAAGGCGACACATCAAATGGCTCATCTATATCAATACCTGCTGTTTCAGATGCTGTTACGTTTCTTACCACATTTCCGCAGGCTTCACGAACTGTAACATCATCTTTTTCTAACTCTGCCCAAAGCTCTGGTGTTCTATTTAAATCTACATAATGAATTTGAATATCCTGACGCGTTGTAATATGTAAACGCCCACGAGAATACTCATCAGAAACTGCAGCAATTCTACGTAATTGGTTGCTTTTTAATTTTCCGTAAGGCACTTTGATACGAATCATTTGTACGCCTTCTTGACGCTGACCGTATACACCACGTGCTAAACGTAAACTTCTAAATTTTTCTTCGTCGATTTTACCGTTATGAAAAAGCTCAATTTTATTAGCTAATTCTATAATATCCTTTTGAACTATCGGATTTTCTATTTCTGTTTCGAAGCTTCTCATTTTCTTTTTCTTTTATTGGATAAATCCAGCACCTACTGTATTATTAGATTGTGGATCGATTATAATGAAAGATCCATTTGTTCTGTGATTTTTAAACTGATCGTAAAAAATAGGTTTGTTTAATTTGAATGTTACAGATGCTATATCATTTATTCCTAAGCCTTTTACATCTTTCTCAATACCAGAATAATCAGGATTGATTTTATGATTAATACGATCTACTTTTGCTAGCACTTTATTTACGCCATGTTGAACAATATATTTTCCACCAGAATTTAATTTATTTGAATCCATCCAACATACATTAGCTGTAAATTGTTTGTCAATTGTTGGCAAATCATTTTCTTTAACAATCATATCGCCGCGACTTACATTAATATCATTTTCTAAAGTGATAGTCACCGAAGAACGCCTTGATGCCGTTTCATACTTCTCATCATAAAAATAGATATCCTTTATTTTTGATCGTGTTTTTGATGGTAACACAATAATATCATCACCTACACTTAAATCGCCACCGTATACTTTTCCAGCATAGCCTCTATAATCATGAAACTCTTCGGTTTTTGGGCGAATAACATATTGTACTGGGAAACGTGGTGTACCTACATTAAAAATATCTTTTTTGTCCAATTGCTCTAAGTGCTCTAACAGTGCTTCACCTTTATACCAAGGCATTGCATCAGATTTGTTCACCACATTATCTCCTTTCAAAGCACTTACTGGAATAAAGGAAATATTTTGATCTTGGTAATCTCTTTTACTCATCAATTCAGAAAAATCGGCTTTAATTTTATTATAAACTTCTTCTGAATAATCTACTAAATCCATTTTATTAATGGCAACAACCACATCTTTAATTCTTAATAAATTATTGATAAAGAAATGACGGTTGGTTTGCTCAATAACACCTTTTCTAGCATCAATTAGAACAATAGATGCTTGAGATGTTGACGCACCTGTAACCATATTACGTGTATACTCTACATGACCAGGAGTATCTGCAATAATGTAACTTTTCTTTTTAGTTGAAAAATAAATATGTGCTACATCTATAGTAATTCCCTGTTCTCTTTCGGCCATTAAACCATCTGTAGCTAGTGAAAAATCTAAATAATCGTAACCAAGTTGTTCACTTTTATCTTCAATGGCTTGTAACTTATCTGTAGTTAAAGATTTAGTATCATAAAGAATACGACCTATTAACGTACTTTTTCCATCATCTACACTTCCCGCTGTTGCTATTTTTAATACTTCCATTCCTCTCCCCAACCCTCTCCAAAGGAGAGGGAGTTCTTTACGGGTTATATTTTAAATTTTGTTCCTATAATTTTATTTTATAATACCTACAAGGTTTTTGAAACCTTGCAGGAGTTTTATTTTATCCGCAAACTTGCTAATTCCCCCTTTGGGGGTTAGGGGAATTAAAAATACCCTTGTTGTTTACGTTTTTCCATGGCAGCTTCAGAGCGCTTATCATCGATTCTTGCACCACGTTCAGAAATTGAAGAATCTCTAATTTCTTCTACAACTTTATCAATTGAAACGGCATCTGATAATACGGCTGCTGTACAGCTCATATCACCAACAGTTCTAAAACGCACCATTTTTTCTATTACCTCTTCGTTTTCATCTCTGTAAACTACATCATCTTCTGCAGACCAAATCATCCCATCTCTTAAAAAGACATTACGTTTATGCGCAAAGTAAATTGATGGAATTTCAATATTTTCTCTTTCTATATAAGACCATACGTCTAACTCCGTCCAGTTAGAAATTGGAAATACACGTACATTTTGTCCATGGTCTATCTCACCATTTAACATATCAAACAACTCTGGCCTTTGGTTTTTCTCATCCCATTGCCCAAAATCATCACGTACAGAGAAAATACGTTCTTTTGCTCTTGCTTTTTCTTCATCACGTCTTGCTCCACCAATAGCCGCATCAAACTTAAATTCTTCTAAAGCATCTAAAAGGGTTGTAGTTTGTAGCATGTTTCGACTTGCGTAACGCCCAGATTCTTCTTTTACTTTTCCTTGGTCTATAGAATCTTGTACGTTTCTAACAATTAATTCTAAACCTAATTCTTTACATAAACGATCTCTAAATTCAATCGTTTCAGGGAAGTTATGCCCTGTATCAATGTGCATTAATGGAAACGGAATTTTTGCAGGGTAAAATGCTTTAACTGCTAATCTTACCAACGTAATTGAATCTTTTCCTCCAGAAAACAGTAACACAGGCTTATCAAACTGTGCCGCTACTTCTCTCATGATGTAAATCGCTTCGTTTTCTAGCGAATTGATATGTGATGTATCTTTATTCATATTAAAAGCCCCTCCTAACCTCCCCGTGAGGGAGGGATTCTTACTCGGGCGGAGCAAGAATATTTATTGTTTTATTTTATTTCTTAATACTGTTTACTGCGACTGCCAACTGCTTAAGCGTGTAAACCACACTCTCTATTTTCTAATGCTTTTGTTGGATCGAAATATTTAAATTCGTTTGGTAAATTATGTTCTTCTAAATAGTTATCCAAATCTTTATCTGTCCAATAATAAAACGGACTCACTTTTAAAACACCATCTTTACTTAAACTAAAAATACCAATGCTATTTCTAAATGCTGTTTGCCCTTGACGTAGGTTTGTAAACCAAACATTTGGTTTATGCTCATCCATAGCTCTTTTAAAAGGTTCTAACTTTACTTGCTCAGTAAACTCAGCATGTTTTGGATCATCTACCGAAGGAATACCCATAACAACATCTCTATGTGACGATGTTTGTTTTGGTACATATAAATGCACATTTAAACTTAAATCTTTAATCACTTGTTCTGCGTGCTTATAGGTTTGTGATGTATTATAACCTGTATCACACCAAACTACTGGTATTTTAGATTCTACTTTACTTACCGCATGAAGAATTGCTGCCTCATATGGTCTAAAGTTAGTGGTAACTACAGCGTTATTATTAAGCTCAAAAGCCTTTTGAATAATTTCAGAAGGTGTTGCCTTTTCAAAGCTTTTATTTAATTGGTTTATTTGATTTTCTGTAAACATCTTAAATTATAGTTTATTTACCCCATTTTACGGCATTCCAAATACGTTCGTGGAAAAAGTAAAGTACCATTTTTGTTAAAAAATCTATAGAAGCAATAGATGCCGCAATAGAAATTTCTCCGGTTAACACGTAAGACACTATTAAAGTATCTAAAGTCCCAATAACCCTCCAACTCAATGCCTTTGCAACACTTCGTATTGGTTTTTCTCCAACACTATCATCTTTATAAGTGGACTTTTCTTTACCTTTTAATAACATTTGCGCTATCATTTGTTGTTGTTTTATATTAATCCTATCAATTTAGTAGGGATTACAAAAGTAACATTTTTTTCCATACAACAAACTTTGTAACCTCTTTTTTCGAATATTGAAATATTTTGACGGTAAACTGAAGAAAACTTACAACTTTTTAAAGAATTCTGTGAAATTATTATCTTTTAAACACCTGATAAATCAGCAAGGGTGGTATTTCTAAATACTTTCAACGTATTATCTCTTACCTGAATCATTAATTTATGTACGCTGCATTGGTGTTCGTCTGGGCAATCATCGCATTTTTCGTAGTAGTTTAAGCTTACACACGGCACCATTGCAATTGGGCCTTCAAGCACGCGCATTACGTCTGTCATTTTTATCTCAGAAGGTGTGCTTCTTAAGTAGTACCCGCCATGTTTACCCTTTTTAGAACCCAAAATTCCAGATTTACGAAGTGTTAATAAAATACTTTCTAGAAACTTTTGCGGTATTTGTTCACTTTTTGCGATAACACTTACTTGTACAGGAACATCGTCACCGCTTCTGGCAATAAAAGTTAATGCTTTAAGTCCGTATTTTGTTTTTTTAGATAGCATGATGCTAATATAGATAAATTAGTAGTTGCACCAAACTATAAATCTAACCACTGCTTAAACGATGATGCTTTATTTTTACCTATTATTATATCGATTTCTGATGAAGGCTTAGTTTCTATCTTTAAAGAGTTATTCCCAAATTTTATAATTTTATCTATGGCATAAATAGATACAATAATTTGCCTGTTGGCTCTAAAAAATAATTTATGATCAAGTGAAGAATAAATTTGATCTAAACTATCGTTAGCAGTAAAACGTTTACCATCTTTTCTAATAATGTAGGTAATGGTGTTTTCTAAGTAGATATATGAAATATCTTCTATTGCAACTGGCATCAACTCATTTCTTATATAGGTTAAAAGTCGTTTTTTTGGTAAATCACTAATAGCTTCATCTCCGTTCTCATCAATAGCTTTTTCTTTGGCTTTTGCTTCTTCTTCTTTTTCTACAGCAATATTTTTTTGGTACGCTTCTAGAGAATTATTCAATTTAGATAAGTTAAGCATCCCATCTTCTAAACGTGTTGTTTTAAGCTCTAAAACATCATAATAATGATTTGTTACGTATCTAATCATTCCAAATAAAATTATTAATATGGTAAGACCTAGAATGACAAAAATGAAAATAAATTTACTTTTAAATCTATCAAATTCTGAAATTACATTTTTTATATTAATATGTGTTACCACTACAAGATCTGAACTAGGGATTGCATCTAAACGCACAACCTCTGAAGCCTTAAGCGCATCTTCCTTTATACTGTAATTAGATACGTACATATATAAATCTTCGGCAGAAATATCGTTTTTTATGTTAGTAACCATAGCATTTGTAGCACTGTCTGTTGTACCTACTTTGGTTCTATCTGGATAACATACTATTTTACCAGACCAGTCTATTACAGACAAAAACATATTTACATTATTAATATCCTCAATACTTTTTTGAATACCATTTACAACAATATCTTTATTAACGTTTGCAGCTAGAGCGTTTGCACTTATTGATGAAATTTGTTTTGCACGTTGTTTGCCAGATTGTATCTCATTATCCAATAATAAAATAGTACTTTGCTTAGTAATAAAAATAACTGCCATATAGGCCATAATTAAATATATGGCTACAAAAATAAGAGAGGTTACAACATAAATTTTATAATTCTTCATCGATTTAAATTCTTATTATCTTTGATTCAAAATTAAAGCTTAACTATCATTTTTATTGAAATTTTAACCGTAAAAAATTCATCTTTAAAACCCATATTTCAGTTTTACCAATTTCTAGTACTTTACGCATATATACATCCAAATTTATTATATACCTTTATTAAAAAATAGAGCAATAATCACTCATTGTTCTGTAGTAATTATGAAAGCTTATATTCGAAATAACATATTATTTATCTGTGCGCTCTTTTGTGTATTATCTCTTATTATAGGATTATACTATGCTACAAATACATCTTCGAATTCTAATACCCATCATCTAAAAACTTATAAACAGTTAAGTTCTCACACCCTATTAGACGAATATAATAAAGAAACTTATGCTAAATTAATTGAGAAAGCTATTGAAATAGATGGTATTATAAAAAAAATACAATACAAAAATAGCATTTACACATTATACGTTAGTTACGAAAATGGTGAAAGCTACGTATTATGTGAATTACAAAAAGATCAAAACGATAAAATAGCACATCTTAAAGTTGGTGATAAAATAGCTGTAAAAGGCATTTTAAAAGGTAAATTATTAGATATAGTATTATTAAATTGCATCATTATATAAAAAACTTTTCATGAACAGAATAATTGTATTATTTCTCTTTTTTTGCATAAAGAGTTTTTCTCAAAATCAGGAATACATTGAACGAGAAGGAGATGTTACGTTTTTTTCTTATACATCTGTTGAAAACATAAATGCTAAAAACACAAAAACGTTAAGTATATTTAATCCACAAAGTGGTAATATTGCAGTTCGCATATTGATGCGAGCCTTTGTGTTTGAAAAAACTTTAATGCATGAGCATTTTAATGAAAGCTACATAGAATCAGACTTATACCCTGAGGCTACTTTTGAGGGTTTAATTGATGATTTTGACACAGCGCTTACAACCCAAACCAAAATTATAAAAGGTACTTTTAAGTTACGTGGTATTGAAAAACCACTTGAGTTTAAAGCAAATATATCTAAAACTAATATTGGTTATAATATAGAAGGAGATTTAGAAGTTTTAATTGATGATTATGATATTAAAGTACCCGCTTTATTATCTCCAAACATTTCAAAAAAAATAAAAATTGCTTTCAATTTTAAATATGACACCTATGAAAAATAAACTCTTAGGACTTTTAGTTGTAACCTCAATTCCTTTTTGTTCTTTTAGTCAGGGCCTTCTTGATAAACTTGAAAAAGAACCTTTAGATAGTGTGCGATACGTTATGTCTACATTTAAAGGCACACGTATTTCTATTGGACATTCTATTGAGACACGTAAAAAAAATACTTTAGAGGTTTCATTTATGAGCCGATATTGGAATACACCAGAAGAAACAAGTAATGCATTTGTTGCAGATTTAATGTGCTCACGTTTTGGTTTAGATTATGGAATATCAGATAATTTAACCATAGGTATAGGTGCAGGTGCGCCAAATGGTATTTTTGATGGCTATTTTAAACATAGGCTAGTACAACAGCGCACTGATAATTCTGGATTACCTTTTGGAATTACCCTATTACAAACTGGTACATATAGAACCAGAAGTATCGTTGGTATTGAGAATAGAGATAATTTTTTTAATAAACTAGCATTTACAACTCAGCTATTAATTGCCAGAAAGTTTTCTAGAAATTTTTCGTTTCAAATATCGCCATCATTTGTACATAGAACATCTTCTAACTCTAGTATTGACGACCACAACCATTTTGCAGTTGGCTTTAGTCCGCGATACAAAGTAAGCAACCATGTATCTATAGTTTCAGAATACTATTATGTAGCTAATCCTTTAAAATCAGTAACAACTTTTGGCGCATTTGTTCTTGGTGTAAATTGGGAAGTAAGCGATTTACTGCTACAATTTAAAATGACTAATAATCAAATTTTTAATGAAGATGGTTTTATTACACAAACCATAAGAAATTTTAATACTAAGGACGGTAATTTCTTTTTCGGTTTTCATGCCACTTATCACATACAATTGTAGTTAAAAAATATTTAAATATAGAAGAAAATAGGCTACCTAAATAAAGTAGCCTTTTTTTATACCATTACTATACTACCAAATTAATAACGGTATTGTTATAGATATAATATGTGTAATTGCACTATGCATATAGAATTAAATATGTTTTACATTATACAATATCATTAACACATTATTTAATATAATATACACTTAGTTTTCTATAAATGTTAGGGCGTTCTACTGCTTATTGATGCGCCTTCATTCTGTATTGAGATGTATTTAATCTTAAATTAATGCCCGCTCAAAATTCAATATTTATATAAGCTTTTTTATTCATTTTTAAACCTCATTTTTCCTCTTCGTGAAGGTTCATTATTAACAAACACAAGTTATTACGTCTATTTGCACCAACAAATAATTATTAAAATAAAAATACATTTAAAATGAAAAAGACAATTTTATCAGCAGTATTAGCTGCAACATTAGGACTTACATCTTGTACACCAGATTCAGGTGAAGTAATTGAAGAAATGGCTCCAGAAGTTCAAAAAACAACATTTAGAATAACCGTTAAAAATGCAATGAACTATTTAGCCGTTAAAAAAATTGGAGATGCACCTCTAACGCAAACCGGACAATCTTACGAGGTTAACTTTAAAGCCACTAAAGGTACATACTTAAGTTTTGCAAATATGTTTGCACAAAGTAACGATTGGTTTTTCGGTACTGATAGCGAAGGTATAAAACTATGGGATGGTGACACACCTAAAACAGGAGACATTTCTAGCTATATAGGTGTGTACGATGCTGGTAGCGAACAAGACGAGGCTTTTTTAACAAATTTTCCTGGTACAATTTACACAGCACCAAGACAAGCTGCACCTAATTCTGGACCTGCAGATAGTAATAACTTAGTAAGAAACACAGGTAGAAATATATTAAACTATATGTCTGCATATTTATCTTACGATGCTGCTACAAAGTACTTTAAATTAAAAATTGTGAAAGCTAACAGAGAAGCTTTACATAACCCTGGTTTTGTTACACCTGGAATATTAGTAGTACACACACAAGACAATGCATTGTATGAAGTTGGAGCTCCACTAAAAGCCAATGGTTTTGAAGGCTTAGCTGAAGACGGATCGCCTGCTGCAATTTATGAGTGGTTTACTGAAACAGGAACTACTGGTGCACCATTAAGATTATCATCATCATGGTCTGTATTATCTCCTGGTGTTGCTTATGTGCATGAAGGTGAGCAATCCCCTTTCTTTACAAACGGATCGCCTATAACTACAGTTAGTGGTTTAGAGGAATTGGCAGAAGATGGAGACCCTAGTATAGCTTTTGAATACTTAAATGCTATGGAAAATGTAACAGCGGTAAGAAATGAAACTCCTGCTTCACCTGGCGAATCTCTTGTTTTTGAAATTGAAGCTGCCCCAGGACAACGCTTAAACTTTGCTACTATGTTAATATCATCAAACGACTGGTTTATTTCAAACAATCAAGCTGGTATTACATTATTTAACGAAGATGGTAGTGTGAAAACTGACTTTGATGTAAACAAAAATTACTTATACGATTCTGGTACAGAATTAGACCAAGAAGTAGGTTTTGGTAACGGTCAACCAATGAGAGGTAACGCGTCAGTAGCTGATGATGCAGATACTAAGGTAAGACGAGTAAGAGAACTTAACGATGTACAATTTGGTAAAGGTTTAATTAGCTCTCCAGCTGGTGTAACACAAAATCTTGACCCAAGAGGTGGTTATAATTTAGTTGAATTAAGTGTAGAAGTTGTTAGATAATGTTTTGTCCCAAATTCGCAAAAGGGGTAGTAAAAATTAATTTAGCTACTCCTTTGTTTTAAGTAAAACATTAGTAACACAAACACTTAAGTAGTGATTAATAGCTGAGGACATACGGTATACTGTATGTCCTTTTTTTTATTAAAAGAACAACCAATTATAAGCCTTAATAAAATATTATTGGCACTAAACCGTAAAGCGCATATATGTATCATTCTGTGCTATACAAGGCGCATTAGTTACTTCAACTTCGTAATCCTTTATAAACCTATTATAGATAACACTCTGTAGTATCACATAATATTCCTAGTTATCCACAAAGTTTAGTTTTGTATTTCTCTAGAAATATAACACCTATCAGATAATGAATCAATCTATAATTATAATTTAAAATAACACTATAGGTTTACATAGGGTTATCTTATTTATCTAAAACGCCTCATTCAAAATTAAACACATCAAACAAAAACAAAATTTATGCACTAGTAATATGCTTTACCATATTGTTTATCATATTAAAAATCTCCTTTATTCCTTTTTAGAACTTATTTTTCCTATTCACCAACATTGACTGTATGTTATTTCCTTTTCATTCGTCTATTTGCAGAGTAAATAAATTTAAAAAAAATATAAAATGAAAAAAGGAATTTTTACAATACTAGTAATGGTTTTAATTGCAAGTTGTAGTAATGACGACGATACAATTACTATTGAAGAAAGAGAAGAAACTCAAAACAGTATAATACGTATTACAGAAGTAGATACGGATACTGATGAAGTAACCCTAACAAATTTAGGTGACGCTGCAACAGAGGTTGGAAACTACTGGTTATGCTTAGGGCCTGGGACTTATGTACAGGTATCTAATGCTGCAAGTGAATCTACAAACTTAGATCCAAACCAAAGTGTAACACTAAGTTATGATGTAGACGCTACTGCTGACGGTTTAAGCTTATTTTCTGTAAACACTTTCGGCTCAACAGATCCTGATGTGTTAATTGATTATGTACAATGGGGCGCAGGCAATCAAGCCAGAGTTAACCAAGCAATTACTGCAGGACGATGGGATAACGCAGCTAACTTTGTAACTATGACCTCACCTTACACCTTTACTGGAAATGCTACTGAATTTGGCTCTACATTTTGGAATGGCACACAAGTTGCAACTGCTAATGCTGTGATAAGAATAGCTAGAGTAGATACGACTACAGATGAAGTTACTTTAGTTAATTTAGGTGGCACAACCTTAGACATTGCAGATTACTGGTTATGCTTAGGCCCTGGCACTTATGTGCGTGTATCTAATGCTACTAGCGCGTCTACAAACTTAGGTCCAGAACAAACTGTAATATTAAATTATGATGTAGACCCTGCTGCTGATGGCTTAAGTATATTTTCTGTAAACACATTTGGCTCAACAAATCCTGATGTATTAATTGATTATGTACAATGGGGTTCAGGAAATCAACCTAGAGTAGACCAAGCGGTTACTGCTGGACGATGGGACAATGCTACCAATACAGCTTCTGGAGTTTCTCCTTATATTTTTAACGGAGACGCAGATAACTTCGGATCTACATTCTGGAACTAAATAAATAACAAAATCTAATAATGAGGGATTTATAATTAGATGTAAGTGGGCATACAGCAATGTATGTCCATTTCGTTTTAAACAAAAATCTAAATTGCTAATCTGGCTTCAAAAATAGTAACAGCTTTCCCCTTAATTTCCACATTATAATCCTTTAAAGCTACATGTAATATACCACCTCGTTTAGAAATTTGATGTGATACCATTTCAGTTTTTCCAAGTCTATTGGCCCATAATGGTGTTAACGCACAATGTGCAGAACCCGTAACAGGATCTTCATTAATACCAGCTTCTGGCACAAAACAACGCACTACAAAATCAACATCCTTATATTTTCCTTCGGAAGTAACCATAAGATGTCCTAGTCCACTCGATTTTAAGGCATTAAAATCAGGAGTGCATTTTTCAATCTCGTTTTGACTTTCAGCAATGGCAACAACCCAATTATCGTCACTTTTATAAAAAGCAATCGGTTCAAAACCAACTACATTTTTAAAATTATTTGGAATATTAATTTTTGATAAGCTATACTGCGGAAACGTCATAACAATATCATCACCATCTTTAGAAATCGTTAAATCTCCTCCTTTTGCTTTAAACTGAATTAATTCATCAGAAGCTATTATACCCAATTGATACATTACATGCGCCGAAGCCAAAGTAGCATGCCCACATAACGGTATTTCAACTGTAGGTGTAAAATATCGAATATCAAAACTAGACTTGGCATTAGGTGCTACAAAAGCAGTTTCAGATAAATTCATTTCCATAGCCATCTGTTGCATCCATATGTCAGAAGGCAAGCTATCTAAAATCATCACGCCCGCAGGATTCCCTTTAAAGGCAGTATCTGTGAATGCGTCAACTTGATATATCGTTTTATTATTCATCTTCATAAATTATCCTAAAGCTTGCTCTAAATCTGAAATAATATCATCTACATGTTCTAATCCAACCGAAACCCGTACCATACCATCTGTAATTCCAGCAGCTATCTTAACTTCAGCTTCCACCTTAGCGTGCGTTGTACTCGCAGGATGTGTTACAATAGTTCTTGTATCTCCTAAATTAGCAGACAACGAACACATTTTAATCGCATCTAAAAATCCACGACCACCATCTAAACCACCTTCAACCTCAAACGCTACAATATTGCCACCTAAACGCATTTGCTTTTTGGCAATGTCATATTTAGGGTGCGATTTTAAAAACGGATATTTTACCCATGTTACTTTCGGGTGCGCCTCTAAAAAGGTTGCTAATTTTAATGCATTATCGCAATGCTTATCTACTCTTACCGCTAAAGTCTCTAGAGATTTAGATAACACCCAAGCGTTAAACGGACTCATAGCAGGCCCCGTTAATCTAGAAAATAAATAGATTTCTCTAATCAATTCAGCTTTCCCAACGGTAACGCCACCTAGCACACGCCCTTGACCATCCATCAATTTTGTTGCAGAATGTATTACCAAATCTGCACCAAATTTTATCGGGTTTTGCAAATACGGTGTCGCAAAGCAGTTATCAATCACTAACAGTAAATTGTGCTTTTTACAAATGACACTCAAGGCTTCCATATCCAACACATCCACACCAGGGTTGGTAGGTGTTTCCGCATAAATAAATTTCGTGTTTGGCTGTATTAAATTCTCAACCGTTTCAACGTCGTTAATGCTAAAATACGAGCACTCAATATTCCATTTCGGGAAATATTTGGTAAACAATCCATGCGTTGCCCCAAATACCGAACTACACGACACCACATGGTCACCAGCATTCAACAAGGTTGCAAATGTAGAAAATACGGCAGCCATCCCGCTCGCAAACGCAAAACCCGCTTCCGCACCTTCCATCTGGCACACCTTATTTACAAATTCGTTGGTATTCGGGTTGCTGTAACGGCTGTATAAATCGCGCTGCTTCTCCTCTGCGAACGATGCACGCATATCCTCAGCATCATCAAACACAAACCCCGAAGTTACATATAAGGGTACAGAATGCTCCGAAAATTGAGTGCGTACACTCTGCGTTCGTATCGCGTCGGTTTCAAATTTTTTATGGCTCACTTTTATTCTTTTTAATTTTTATTATTTGGGCATTACCCACAAGGGGTCGGGCTTTCACTACTCAATCCCTCCTGCGTCGGGGATTTCAAACATACCGCTCAATCCCTAATGAACTTGTTTGCTAAAGTCGTCTTTCAAATCTAAACTTTTAGACCTTTTTATTATCTTAATTTTTGCTACAAGTGGTTTTAATATTCAAATTTCTTCATTTCCGTTCGAATTTGAATAATTTGTTTTTGTAACTCATTATCAAAAACTTGATACCCATTTGCTATATTTTTCATTGCTGCGCCCATAAATTTTTCTGCATTTAAATAAATATTGTGAGCTTCTTTTTCTTGTTCAGTTCCTTTATAATTTAAGTATTGCTGAAAGGTTTTTTCAACATTTTCCGAATAAGGCCCTAATGAATTTAATGTATCATAAAAATTTGAAATAATTTGATTCTTAGAAAAGTCTGATTGTAAATCAAAATATAGACTTATTGCATTTGCTATACTTAACGAAGCATTATTTGCCATAGCAATCTTTTCATCAATTTGTTTGATTAAGTCTTCATTCAATTGTTTTGCAACATCACTTTCATATTGCTCATATCTACTGTACAGAAGTATCAATTGGGACAAAGCGTCTGAAAACAAACTGTATTGCATTACAGCAGCTTCCGCTGCTGATAATTTTTTCAAAAAAAATTGTTTTTCTAATTCGTATTTATGTTCCTTACTTTTCTGAAATATTTCCAAACTTTTACCAATTACTACGGTTAAGATTGAACCTATTAATCCTCCTAAAACCCCAATTAAATAATTATCCATTTCTTTCGTTCAAATTGTCACAACTAATTTATATAAACACTCAACTCAAAATATAAATAAAAAGCTCAAATGTTATTATGTCAGCTCTTCAATTCTCAGTTAATTTATTTAGATCATTCATTACTTTTGTTTTACTTCTTGTTGGCACTATTGCAATATGGACTAAAATCACATAAAACAGTAAAAGAGGTACAAATAAGAAATACACAAGATTCCACTTCCCTTCCATTGAAACAAATAAAGCTTTAATTAATCTAAACAAGTTGTACAAGGCAATTAAGAAAACAATAAAAGATGTTGCAAAATTTATTTGCAAGTATTTGTCGTAAGTTGTCTTTAATAAACGAAATGGGATAATTGTTACCCTATAGATTAAGTACATTATTCCTACTGAGAAAACGAACAAAACTAAAAGAAAAAATAAATTCAGATTTTTGAAAAAATGAGTCAACGAAAAGAATAAATCATTGATTAACCATTTGAAAAAATAGCTTAAACAAATATCAATAAGAACCCAATATAAGGTTATTAGAATAATTGATATTACTACTTGATTTAGGATTTTCATAAATAATAAAGTTTTCAATTAATATGCTCACTCAACCGTAAAACATCTTCAAAAACTGCACACTCCCTAACTACTACACCAGATTTAGCAACTTGACAAACAACATCTACATTCAATACAAGTCTGATGAAATAAGCGAAAACTAATGATTTCATATAGCCATTATTAATAAGAGCTTTTCTATTTTTTTCGTTCTATTTTTATGGGGTTTTGTCGGGTATCAAAAACATCATTCACTTCAATTCTACTTTCTTTTTTATTAACCCAATAAATAACTTTGTAATTTTTGTAAACTAGGTACCTAAATTCTTGTGGTCTGCTTTTTAAGAGCTCTTCAATTTGTCCAATTTCTGGTTGACTTTCTAACTTTAATGTTTCGCTGTGTATGCCATTAACCAATTTTTTAGCTATCCTAATTCCAGCTTTTTCTTTATGGTATTCATAAATTTTAAAAAGTTCTGTTTGCGAAAAAGAAGTCCAAAACAATTTTAATCCCATGTATCCATTTTGGATTTTAATTCCTCAGCACTTGTTAACTTTCCATTAGCTGAATCTTCCATAGATTGGTCTATTCTTAAATTAAACGCCTTAATCGTCATTGGTTTAAATTCTTCTTTTTCTGAATTTGAATTTTCTTTTTTCAGAATTTTTTCAAGTCTAGTAATAACATCTTCACTTTTAATTTTTAAAAATGCCTGAATAAGTTCTAATTTTCTTGTTTGTAAATCCATACTATCACCTTTTTAATCAAAGATACTAAATTATCAAATTTGGTTATGGGTATTGGGTTTTAATGGTTTCACTTCAGTTATCCAACTAATTAATATGCTTACTCAACCTTAAAATATCCCCAAAAACTCCACGCGCCGTAACTTCCGCACCAGCACCAGCACCTTGTATCACAATAGGCTGTTCACCATAACTTTCTGTAAAAATCTCAAAAATAGCATCGCTACCTTTTACATGTCCTAAAGTGCTATCCTCAGGAATAGACACCAATTTCACTTCTAAATTCCCTTTGTCTTGAGATAAATCTCCAGACAAATCGCCAACATAGCGCAATACATGGCCTTCCTCTTGGCCGTCTTTTATTTTTTGATATTGCGCATCTAAAACATCTAATTGACCTAAAAATTCTTCAACCGAAATATCACGGTATGCCTCAGGAATTAAATTCAGTACTTCAACATCTTCAAACTCATTTTGCAAATCTAATTCTCTTGCTAAAATTAATAGCTTTCTCGCTACATCATTTCCAGAGAAATCTTCACGAGGATCTGGTTCGGTATAACCTTTATCCACCGTTTCTTGTATAATTTCACTAAATGGCTTGTCTTCAACCGAAAAATTATTGAATAAATAACTTAATGTACCCGAAAACACACCGCGAATTCTTGTGATATTTTCACCAGATTCGTGTAATAACTTAATGGTATCAATTAAAGGCAAACCTGCGCCAACCGTAGTTTCATACAAATATTCCTTATTATTTTCATCTAAGTGTTCTCTTAATTCGGTATAGAACTCATGAGAAACGGTGTTGGCTATTTTGTTGGACGACACCAAATCAAAACCAGCTTCAACTAGTGGCATATAGTTTTTATAAAACACCTCGCTTGCTGTATTATCTACGGCGATTAAATTTTCTAAATGATGATTTTTAGCAAATGTGATAATATCTTCAATCGAACTTTCAAAATTACTAGATGCAATAGCTTTTCTCCAATCGCCATTTGCACCATTTTTATCGAGCAATAACTTACGCGAATTCGCAATAGCAAATACGTTTAAGTTAATGCCTTTACGTTTTTCTATCTCGTCTTTCGATTTTAAAATCTGATCGATTAATGCGCCACCAACGCCACCATGTCCAAAAATAGCAATATTTATCTTTTTCGATATACCAAAAATCTCTCCATGAATTACATTTACTGCTTTATTCAGTTGTGATTTCTTAACTACCAAGCTAACGTTTTTTCCAGTAACCGTGTTATTGAACAACAAGGGTGTAATCTGATTTTTAATGAGTGCATTAAATGGCTTGCTAAAAGAACTCAAAGCAATCCCCACAATAGAAATTACCGCCACATCATCCACAACATCAATTTTATTAACATCTTGCGAATAAAAATCACTTTCAAACTCGCGTTCCAAGGCAATTACCGCTTGTGTGGCTTGGTCTGCATCAATAATTAATCCGATACCACGCTCTGAAGAGCCTTGAGATACAATGCTCACGCTAATACCATAATTACTTAACGCTCCAAAAATACGAGCATCTACGCCAATTTTTCCTAGCAATCCGCGACCTTCAAAATTTAATAATGCTACATTATCTAAAACAGATAAACTCGTTACCTCTTTAGTGCTTGGTTTTGCCGTAATTAGCGTGCCTTCATCATCTGCATTAAAAGTATTTAAAATGCGAAGGTTGATGTTTTTTTCAACTAATGGAATAATCGTTTTGGCATGTAATACCGATGTGCCGAAGTTTGCCAACTCATTAGCTTCACTAAACGAGAGTTCTCTAATTTGTTTTGCATCTGGCACTAAATCAGGGTTTGCAGTATAAATACCACTAACATGCGTATAATTTTGCAACTCTTCAGCATCTAGATAATTAGCTAAAAGTGCCGCGGTATAATTACTACCATTTCTCCCTAACGTAGTAGTTTCATCTTTTAAATTAGAAGCAATAAAACCAGTCACCACGTGTACTACATTTTTATGCGTGCTAAAATATGCTTGTGTATTTTCCTTAGATAATTTAGATAACGGTTGTGCATTACCAAAAATATCATCGGTTTTTATCAACTCACGAGCATCGGTAGCTTTTGCAGAGATACTGTTTTTATTCAATAAATTTGAAATCAGCTTTACTGATAACAATTCACCTTGTGCTAAAATAGTATCCTTAGTTTTTTTACTGCAATCGCGTAATAAACTAACACCTTCAAACAACTTTTCTAAAACTAAAAATTCTTCAGAAAAATCAATAGTTTTTGAGGGCTCAGATTGATACGCCTTAAACACTTTTAAATCTTCTTGATACGATTCGCCTTTCTGAGCTTTATTTAAAATAGCCTCTAAATCATCTGTAGCAGAACCACGAGCCGAAACCACAATCGCAATACGATCGCCAGCTTCAATTTTAGCTTTTATAATTGAAAGTACGGTTTCCAAACCTTTTCCATTGGCTAAGGATTTGCCGCCAAACTTTAATATTTTCATTGGTTTTCTTTTAGAATGTGGCACAAAAATGCCTTCTATAATTTTTTCAAGCTGATCGTACTCCATAAGAAAAGCATCGTGCCCATGTACCGAATGAATTTCGTTATACGTAACATTTGGGTGTGTTAATGCTAATTGACGATGTGTTTCACGGTTTTCTTCGGCAGTAAAAAACAAATCAGAGTCTACACCAACAATATGAATTTTAGCTTCAATATTTTCTAACACATTAAAATTACTGGCTCTACCTTTAGTAACATCTATGCTTTTCAGCAACTGATTCATTAATTTATACGCCGATAATTGAAACCGCTCCTGTAATTTTTTACCATGATGCAGCAACCAACTCTCCACATTAAAAATCTCTAAATCGTCGTTTTTTGAACGCTTAAAACGTTCTTTAAACGACTCTGGTGTACGATAACACAACATGGCATGCATTCTAGCATCATGCACTGGGTGTTTAGAATTTAGTAAAAACTGCTCTTGTATTTGGCAATTGGCAATCAACCAATCTGTAGATTTCCAATCGGTAGCCACTACTATCAAATGCTCAGTAACATCAGGCTTTATAACTGCCATTTCCCATGCAATACCACCACCTAAAGAACCGCCTATTACAGCAAATAATTGTCCTGTTTTAAGAATATCCAATCCCTGTAAAAATAATTTCGCTACATCACGCGCCACAAAATCCTTATAGTTATCAATCACAAAACCATCAAAGCTATTTCCTGGAATGTTAAATGCCAAAACCGAGTATAGTTTCGTATCAATTACTTTACCATCACCCACTAAATCTTTCCACCAACCATTTTCACCTGCTACGTCACTATTCCCAGTCAACGCATGGTTTACCAATACAATTGGCGCATCACCTAAAGGCTTACCAAACACTTGGTAACTCAGCTTAATTGTAGGGTTAATCACGCCACTTTCGGTGGTATAATTTGAAATTGTAATATGTTGTAATTCGTTTATCAAAGTCTATTTATTCTTTGGGCGTTACCCAGTCGGGTCGGGCTATTCGCTATATCTTTTTTTAGTTTGTTCTCGATACAAATTTGCTCATACTTCACAAATTCACTCGAACTAACACTAAAAAAAGGATGCCGCTACTATCCCTAACGCGGGCGTATCTGCCAAATTCGTTTTTAAACCGCAAGGCTTTTATACACTTGCAAATTATTTTATTTATAAACCTCACAGATTTCAAAAACCTGTGAGGTGTTATTCTTGCTAGTTAATTCAAGTTATATCTTAGCAAACGCCTGTTTTAAATCCGCTTTTAAATCTTCAATATCCTCAATACCTACAGATAATCTAATTAAATCAGGAGACACACCTGCCGATGCTTGTTCCGCCTCGTCTAATTGCTGATGCGTAGTACTTGATGGGTGAATAATTAAAGATTTTGTATCACCAATATTGGCTAATAACGAAAATAGTTGGGTTTCATCAGCTATGGTTTTTGCTGCATCAAAGCCTCCTTTATGGCCAAACGTTACAATACCACTTTGCCCTTTTGGCAAGTACTTTTTAGCCAAAGTATTGTATGTACTACTTTCTAAACCAGGATAGTTTACCCAAGCCACTTCATCTTGCGCTTCTAACCAAGTTGCTAATTCTAAAGCATTTTCACTGTGTTGTTTAATTCTAACAGGCAAGGTTTCTAAACCTTGAATGATGTTGAATGCATTAGTTGGACTCATAGCCCCACCAAAATCTCTTAATCCTTCTAGTATTAATTTAAACGTGTACGATGCAGCACCTAAAGTTTCGTAATATTTTAAACCGTGGTATCCAGCGGAAGGCTCAGTAAATTCTGGAAATTTTCCGTTGGCCCAATTAAAAGTTCCTGCGTCTATAATAGCACCACCTAAAGATGTTCCTTGTCCGCCAATATATTTTGTTAATGAATGGATTACTATGTTTGCCCCATGTTTAATTGGGTTTAATAAAGCTGGAGTTGCTACAGTATTATCTACAATAAATGGCACACCTGCTGCTTTAGAATGTTCTGAAATCGCTTCCAAATCCAATACATCTAGTTTTGGATTTCCTAAAGATTCTACAAAAAATGCTCTTGTATTATCTTGTACAGCGTTTTTAAAATTATCAGGATTTGAAGCATCAACAAACGTAGTTGTAATACCTAATCTTGGAAGTGTAACGCTTAATAAGTTATACGTTCCACCATATAAACTACTTGATGCTACAACATGGTCTCCAGCTTTTAAAAGCGTTAACAAACCTGTAGCAATTGCAGCAGTTCCTGATGCAAAAACTACTGCTCCAATACCGCCTTCTACAGCTGCTAAACGCTCTTGTAAAATTTGATTGGTTGGGTTGTTTAAACGTGTGTAAATAAATCCTAATTCTTGTAATGAAAACAGATTTGCAGCATGGTCTGAATCGTTAAAAACGTAAGATGTTGTTTGGTAAATAGGTACAGCTCTTGCTCCTCCGTTTGATGCTACATCGTGTCCTGCGTGTAATGCGTTTGTTGCTAATTTTTGATCGCTCATTTTTCTAAATATTTTAGTCTTAGTTAAACTTAAAGATTCCCGTATCTGCGAGAATAACAAATTCAATAGTAACTTTAACGCTAAAGCATTTAAAGCGTACTTTTCAACTTAATAGAAAAATGTTATAAAGAAGTATTAAAATTACTTGGTAAGTAATTTGTGAGTTATCTATCTAAACATCGATAAATGAATCGATAATTCAAGTAGAATTTAGCACCTTCTTTAATAAGTTTAAAGGGTTGCTAAGGTTTCATTGGGTCTATCCCTCCACCTTTCTTGATAACATTTACGGAAATTTTTTAAAATAAATTTTTGCGTTACTTCAAAATTTTACATTTAAAACTTTTCCTTTCAATTATGTGTTTGAACGTTGCGATTGCAAATATCGTGTAGAAAAGTTAATCTGCAAATTTTTTAAGACAAAATTTTGTTTGATCGTTTTTCTAAGAAATAAATCTTGCTAGTATATATGTACTTTTGGTATAAACCGAAGTTAGTATATGAGTGCGCAAGGGATTGCAGTGGCAGCTTTTGGCGAGGCGCGCATCGAGCCAAAACTATTAACGGAAAGCCCGACCCTTGTGGTTGCGCCCAAAATAAAATAAGAGCCCTAAAACTGGGCTCTTATTCTAGGACGTCTCCTAATGTTTAGTTTGGTATTTAATTGTATTGGTGACTAATTCAAATAATTAAATAATTGTGGATTGTCCTAAGTGAATATTAGTAAAGTTTAGATTTGTTTCTTCTGGATTATTTATAAAATCTTCAATAAAATCACCTACTTTACTTGTAGTGATATTGTCGTATTTTGTATTTAAATCTGGTGTTGTAATATGCAACTTAAGGGATTTATCTACTGCTTCTCGTATTAAAGCCGCTTCATCTGATAAGTTAAAATGATCGAGTAACATGGCTGCTGACAAAATGGAAGCTATAGGATTAGCTACTCCTTTATTTTTAACATTAGAGCAAGCACCGTGGATAGGCTCGAACATAGCAAACGTATCACCTATAGATGCTGAGGCTAATAAGCCTATTGATCCAACAATAACACTAGCTTCTTCTGATAGAATATCGCCAAACATATTTTCAGTAAGTATAACATCAAATTGTTTTGGATTCATGATAAGTTCTACAGCGGCATTATCTATATACAAGAAATTTAAATCTACATCTGGATATTGTTTTGCCAAATCTTTTACAACACGACGCCACAAACGCGAGGTTTCTAAAACATTGGCTTTATCTACTAAAGTAATTTTATGCTTCCTAGATTGTGCTGCTTTAAATGCGGCATGGGCAATACGCTCTATTTCGTAACGATGGTATTCACACACATCAGATGCAATAGTACCATCTTCACTTAAGTTACGATCTCCAAAATAGATACCACCAGTAAGTTCTCTGTAAATTAAAATATTGGTGTCTTTTATCTGCTTTACTTTTAATGAAGATTTGGTTAACAAATCGTCATATGCTATAACAGGCCTTATATTAGTGTGTAGTTCTAAAGCTTTACGAATACCTAAAAGCCCTTGTTCTGGGCGCACTTTAGCATCCGGATCCCTATCATAGGCTGTATCACCAATGGCTCCAAATAATACGGCATCGGTATCTTTACATAATGCTATGGTTTCCTGCGGAAGCGGATCGTTTTTTTTATCAATTGCAGCCGCACCAACTAACCCGTATTTAAAATTAAAAGTATGCTCGAAAGCCAACCCAATAGCTTTTAGCACCTTCACTGCTTCGGCAGTTACTTCTGGGCCTATACCGTCTCCTGGTAAAATAGCTATGTTTAATTCCATTTTAATACTTTAATATATAATCTATTAAATATAGCGCGGTTTTACACTAAATTTATGCGATTATGAAGATACAATTTCTTTATAAACCTTACTTCCTTCTATAATTTGATGGATATCACTATCATCAACTTCCTTTTTCTTATCAGCAAAATCTAAAAAACTACTGTAAATTTCGTCTAATTGTAATTTTGTGAGTTCGTAACCAATATTTTTTGCTCTATAAGCTAAGGCTGCTCGTCCGCTTCTAGCGGTTAATACAATAGCAGACTCTGTAACACCAACATCTTTAGGGTCTATTATCTCGTAAGTTTCACGGTTTTTGATGACACCATCTTGATGAATTCCAGAACTGTGTGCAAATGCATTAGCTCCAACAATAGCCTTATTTGGTTGTGTATAAATACCCATACTGTCTGATACTAACTGGCTAACACCATACAGCATTTCAGTTTGAATATTTGTATCTAAATTTAAATAAGGATGTTGCTTTAATATCATTACAACTTCTTCAAGCGCTGTGTTTCCTGCTCGTTCACCTATCCCGTTTATGGTACATTCTATTTGGCGTGCACCATTAATAACACCTTCTATAGAATTGGCAGTGGCTAAACCTAAATCATTATGGCAGTGGCACGATAAAATAGCTTTATCTATACCCTTCACATTTTCTTTTAAATATTTAATTTTTGCTCCGTATTCATGAGGTAAACAATAGCCTGTAGTGTCAGGAATATTTAAAACAGTAGCTCCCGCTTTAATAACCGCTTCACAAACTCTAGCTAGATATTCATTATCCGTTCTACCAGCATCTTCAGCATAAAACTCAACGTCTTCTACAAAAGACTTGGCATAACTAACTGCTTTAACTGCACGCTCAATTATAGCATCTTGGGTAGACTTAAATTTATGTTTTATATGAGACTCTGAAGTACCTATTCCCGTATGTATTCTTGGAGTTTTTGCATACTTTAATGCTTCAGCAGCAACTTTAATATCGTTTTCAACAGATCTTGTAAGACCACAAACTGTTGCATTTTTTACTATTTTAGATATTTCCTCGACTGATTTGAAATCTCCAGGACTTGAAACAGGGAAGCCAGCCTCAATAATATCTACTCCTAATTTATCAAGCTGTTCAGCAATAATTAACTTCTGATCTGTATTTAACTTACAACCAGGAACTTGCTCCCCATCTCTTAGGGTAGTATCAAAAATTTGAACGTGATTATCAGACATTTATTAGAATATATTTTCTTATTGTTACACGAATTTATATTTTGGTTTCGTAAAAGCTACTATTCATCTCATTTTTTTTACGATGTTTAACTTATTTATGATTGATTTAAATTACTGAAAATCAGATTTATAAATCTGATTTTATGACTATGACAAGAGCACAAAAAGATAACTTATTTGTATTGGTAAAATCGCTTTCTAAATCAGAAAAGCGCCAATTCAAATTATACGTAGGAAGATTAGGAGTAAATGAGGATTCGAAATTCTTAATGCTATTTAATGTTCTTGACAAACTTAAAGCCTATGACGAAGCCGTTATTTTAAAAAAAGGTATTGTAACAAAGCAACAGTTATCCAACTTAAAAGCGCATTTATACAAACAAATTTTAATAAGCTTACGTTTAAACCCGTCGCATCAAGATATTAGAATACAAATACGCGAACAGCTAGATTTCGCAACTATTTTATACCACAAGGGACTTTATAAACAAAGTCTAAAAATTTTAGATAAAGCAAAATCCTTAGCAATTACAAACGAAGAAAAAAATGTAGCGTATGAAATTGTTGATCTTGAAAAAGTAATAGAATCTCAATACATAACGCGAAGTATAAGTAACCGTGCAGACGAATTAACCATACAAGCTAAAGAATTAAGCCTGCAAAACGTTATTGCCAGTAAACTATCTAATCTATCACTACAATTATATGGCTTATTTTTAAAAACGGGTTATGTTAAAAATGACGAAGAATACCAAATTATAGACAAATATTATCACGACAGGTTACCTAAATACGATATTAACAACCTTGGTTTTCGAGAAAAACTCTGGTTATACAAGGCGAAATTATGGTATAGCTTTTTAACCGTAGATTTTTTAGCGTGTTATAAATATGCCTCAAGATGGGTTAACCTATTTTACGATAACAAGGATATGATAGCGTTAAACCCTGTATTTTTCTTGCGTGGTAACCACTATCTATTAGAATCTTTATTTTATTTACGCAAACACGATAAATTTAAGGCCACATTATCTAAGTTTGAAGGCATTGTGCAAGAAAAACGATTTCCGTTAGATGATAATATAGAAGCATTAGCATTTTTGTATCTCTACAATAATAAATTTAATCTACACTTTATTGAAGGTAGTTTTGTTGAAGGCTTACCACTAATTGACGATGTTTTAAATGAGCTTAAAAATTATAATAACAGAATAGACGAACATCATATTATGGTGTTTTATTATAAAATTGCAAGTATGTATTTTGGTGCAGGAGAAAGCCGAAAATGCATCTATTATTTGGATAAAATAATAAGTAACAAATCACTACAAATGCGTGAAGATTTATTGTGTTTTTCAAGAATTCTGAATTTAGTGGCACATTATGAAGCTGGACTAGATTACAATTTAGATGTTCTCATTAGAAGCACCTATAAGTTTTTAATTAAAATGGAAGATTTGTACGAAGTTCAACGAGAATTTATCAAATTTTTGAGAGGCTTAGGAGACATCTATCCACACGAAGTTAAAAATGAATTTATTAAGCTGCATAAAAAGCTGAAAGAATTTGAAAATGATCCTTATCAAAGTCGCGCATTCCTATATTTAGATATTATATCTTGGCTAGAATCTAAAATCGAAAATCGTCCTATTGGCGCTATTATTCGAGATAAATTTAAAGCAACTACAGCATAGTATTTAATACCATCAACCAGCATACTTAAGTTTTAAAAAAGACAGATTGCTGTTTCAGTTATATGTTTTATTTTTGTCCTTTTTTATACATTAAGATGTTGTTACAAAAATGCAGCTTTTGTCTCACATGAAGTTTTTATAAACAGTACTCTAAAACAAATTGTAGAATTTTTTTAATTTGAACATCATAAAATTTTAAAGTTAAACAACTGAAAAACAGTGTTTTAATATGATTTCTATTGCTATGGATTTAACCCCTTAATTCTTATAGAAAAAACGATAAAATGATAATGAATTATTTTCGTTTTCTAAAATTAAGAATTTTTGCCAAAACTCTTGAAGTAATTGAGAACTTTACAACTAAACCAATAAAATATAAAATTATTTTCAATAAAAATGAAAGAAATCAACAAACACAGTAAAAGGTTAACACAAGACGAATCGCAACCAGCGTCTCAAGCTATGTTGTATGCAGCAGGGTTTACTGATGATGATATGAGTAAAGCCCAAATAGGCATTGCGAGTACAGGTTTTGATGGCAACCCGTGTAATATGCACTTAAACAGATTGAAAGATGAAGTTAAGTTAGAATGTAATATTGCCGGTTTAGTTGGTTTAGGGTTTAATACTATAGGTGTAAGTGATGGTATTTCTATGGGTACCTCAGGTATGAACTATTCTTTGGCTTCAAGAGATATTATCGCAGATTCTATTGAAACTGTTATGCAAGCGCAAAGTTATGACGGCTTAGTTGCTGTTGTAGGTTGTGATAAAAATATGCCAGGAGCAGTTATTGCCATGTGCCGTTTAAATCGCCCATCTATAATGATGTATGGTGGTGCTACAGCATCTGGAATGTATAAAGGAAAGAAGCTTAATATTGTTTCGGCTTTTGAAGCATTAGGACAAAAAGTAGCTGGTGAAATTGATGAAACTGAGTATAAAGAAATTATAAAACGTTCTATCCCAGGTGCTGGTGCTTGTGGTGGTATGTATACCGCAAATACAATGGCGTCTTCTATTGAGGCTATGGGGTTTGCTTTACCTTACAACTCGTCTATTCCTGCTGAAAACCCTAATAAATTATCGGAAGCTGAACGCCATGCGAGAGCAATAAAAAACCTACTAGAATTAGATTTAAAACCATTAGATATTATTACTAAAAAATCTCTAGAAAATGCAGTTACAATGGTAAATGCATTAGGAGGTTCTACAAATGCTGTATTGCACTTTTTAGCTATTGCATTTGCAGCTGATATAGATTTTACACTTGAAGATTTTCAACGTATAAGTGACAAAACACCTTTAATTGGTGATTTAAAACCATCTGGTAAATACTTAATGGAAGATATTCATGGTATTGGAGGTACGCCAGCAGTAATGAAATATTTGTTAGATAACGGCTATTTGCATGGTGATTGTTTAACCGTAACAGGTAAAACATTAGCTGAAAATTTAGCAGATGTAGCACCACTTGAGTTTGAAGAAGACGACCAAGCAGTAATTTATCCAAAAGATAAAGCATTAAAATCTTCAGGAAACATACAAATACTTTATGGAAACTTAGCTACTGAAGGTGGCGTTGCCAAAATATCAGGAAATGAAGGCTTGTTTTTTGAAGGAAAAGCAGTTGTATACAATAGTGAGCAAGAAGCTAATGAAGGGATAAGTAATGGTGAGGTAGAACGTGGTGATGTAGTCGTCATCCGTTACGTGGGTCCAAAAGGAGGTCCTGGAATGCCAGAAATGTTAAAACCAACATCTATGATTATGGGTGCTGGCTTAGGAAAATCCGTAGCGTTAATAACAGACGGTCGTTTTTCTGGGGGAACTCACGGTTTTGTTGTAGGGCATATTACACCTGAGGCGCAATCTGGTGGTACCATCGCTATTATAAAAACTGGTGATAAAATTAGAATTAGTGCAGAAGATAACTCTATAAATGTACTATTATCTGATGAAGATATAGCAAAACGAAAAGAAGCGTGGGTAGCTCCACCTTTAAAACATAAAAAAGGAATACTTTACAAGTTTGCAAAATCTGTAGCTTCAGCCTCTAAGGGTTGTGTAACAGATGCATTCTAGTTTTCGCAAAATTTAAGATTCCAAAATAAGAATCATAGAGTAAAGCGAAAATCTCATAAATTTAAGATTGAGATTATGAATACAGAAACGATAAAAAAAGAAGAAAATAAAACAGCAAAAACTGAGCGTATAACAGGTGCTGAAGCAATAATTCGCTGTTTAATTGCAGAAGGTGTTGATATACTTTATGGATACCCAGGAGGTGCTATAATGCCAGTATATGACGAATTATATAAATATCAAGGTAAGATACATCATGTATTAACGCGACACGAACAAGGTGCTGCACACGCAGCCCAAGGTTATGCAAGAATCTCAGGTCGTGTAGGTGTTGCCATGGCAACATCTGGCCCAGGTGCTACAAACCTAATTACCGGTATTGCAGATGCACAAATAGACTCTACACCTATTGTATGTATCACAGGACAAGTTCCTTCTCATTTATTAGGTACAGATGCTTTTCAAGAAACAGATATTGTTGGTATTTCTACGCCTGTAACAAAATGGAATGTACAAGTTACCAAAGCTGAAGAAATACCAGAAGCTATAGCGAAAGCATTTTATATTGCTAAAAGCGGAAGACCCGGTCCTGTGCTTATAGATATTACAAAAGACGCACAATTTGCTGAATTTGATTTTAAATATGAAAAATGTACGGCAGTACGTAGCTATAAACCAGCTCCAAAAACTGATATAGCACAAGTAAAAACTGCTGCTAACCTAATTAATAATGCAAAAAAACCAATGATTGTTTGGGGGCAAGGGGTTATTTTAGGAAAAGCAGAAGCTGAATTAAAAGCTGTTGTAGAAAAATCTGGAGTACCAGCAGCTTGGACTATTTTAGGTGCCTCTGCCTTACCTACCTCTCACCCACTAAATGTTGGTATGGTTGGTATGCATGGTAATTACGGGCCTAATAAATTAACTAACGAATGTGATGTGCTCATTGCTATAGGTATGCGTTTTGACGATCGTGTTACCGGAAGTTTAGATACCTATGCTAAACAAGCAAAAGTTATTCATTTTGATATAGACCCCGCCGAGATTAACAAAAATGTAACCGCAGATGTTGCTGTTTTGGGAGACTCTAAAGAAAGTTTAGCATTATTATTAGAGGAATTAAAAGATAATTCTCATGAGTCTTGGCATCAAGAATTTAAGGATTTATATGCTATAGAATATGATACGGTAATTAAAGGCGATATTTTACCTGAAAAGGAAGGCTTAACTATGGGTGAGGTTTTAAAAGAAATAAACACACATAGTAATGGTGATGCTGCTATAGTTTCAGATGTTGGTCAACATCAAATGATTGCCTGTCGTTACGCAGAATTTAATCATTCTAAAAGTAATATTACCTCGGGTGGTTTAGGTACAATGGGGTTTGCACTACCTGCTGCAATCGGTGCTAAAATGGCAGAACCACATAGAGAGGTGGTTGCTATTATTGGCGATGGCGGTTACCAAATGAATATTCAAGAATTAGGGACTATTTTTCAGCAAAAAACAGCTGTTAAAATCGTGGTGCTAAATAATGAGTTTTTAGGTATGGTACGCCAATGGCAGCAATTATTTTTTGATAAAAGATATGCCTCTACCGAAATGACAAACCCAGATTTTGTAACCATTGCTAAAGGCTATTACATTGAAGCTAAGCGTGTGACTAAACGAGGAGAATTAGCAGATGCTGTTAAAGAAATGATGGCATCAAAATCATCCTATTTTCTAGAAGTATGTGTTGAAAAAGAGGGTAATGTATTTCCTATGATTCCTTCTGGAGCATCAGTTTCAGACGTTAGATTAAGCTAAATTTGCCATCAATTAAAAATTAAGATTACTATTTAATTCATTTTAAAAATGAACGAAGACATAAAAACATTCACCATATCAGTTTATACTGAAAATAATATCGGATTGCTTAACCGTATTTCAGCTATTTTTCAACGTAGACACATCAATATAGAAAGCTTAACTACTTCGCAATCAGAAATTAAAAACGTAAATCGTTTTGTGATAGTGGTAAAAATTACAGAGGCGCAGGCAATTAAATTAGTTGGGCAAATAGAAAAACAAGTAGAAGCTATTCGTGCCTATTATCACACCAATGAGGAGACAATTTTTACAGAGTCTTGTATGTTCAAAATTAAATCTGAATTGCTATTCGATGAACCACAAATTCAAAATATTATTAAGGAAAGTGATTCTAGAATAGTAACTGTAAACAAAGAATTTTTTGTTTTAGAAAAATCTGGAAGACGCTTTGAAATAGAAGAATTAAGAGAAAAATTTGAGGTTTTTGGTATCATGCAATTTGTACGATCTGGCCGTATTGCTGTAACTAAAGATGAAATGAAGGTTTCAGAATTACTAGAAGCATTTAAAAATCAATAATAAATTAAAATTAAATAAATCATCATTTTTTTAATGATGCAAACAGACTATTAAATCAATACATAAAAATGGAAAATTATTTTAACACACTTACATTAGCTGGTAAACTAGACCAATTGTCTAAATGTAGATTTATGGATCCTTCAGAATTTGCTGATGGTGTAAATGCATTAAAAGGCAAGAAAATTGTAATTGTAGGTTGCGGTGCTCAAGGCTTAAACCAAGGTTTAAATATGAGAGATTCTGGTTTAGATATTTCTTATACGTTGCGCGAAGCAGCAATAAAAGAAAAGCGTGCATCTTTTGTAAATGCTACCGAAAACGGATTTACAGTAGGCACTTACGAAGAGCTAATACCAACAGCTGATTTAGTGTTAAATCTTACTCCAGATAAACAACACACTAATGTTGTTAATGCTGTAATGCCTTTAATGAAAAAAGGAGCAACTTTATCGTATTCTCACGGTTTTAATATCGTAGAAGAAGGGATGCAAGTGCGTGAAGATATTACTGTAATTATGTGTGCACCTAAATGCCCAGGCTCTGAGGTTCGCGAAGAATATAAAAGAGGTTTTGGTGTGCCAACTTTAATAGCTGTTCACCCAAATAATGATCCAGAAGGGAAAGGTTGGGCACAAGCAAAAGCTTATGCTGCAGCAACTGGTGGCGATAGAGCTGGTGTTTTAGAATCATCTTTCGTAGCAGAGGTAAAAAGTGATTTAATGGGAGAGCAAACCATACTTTGTGGTTTATTACAAACGGGTTCTATCCTTTGTTTTGATAAAATGGTTGAGAATGGTATAGAACCAGGATATGCATCAAAATTAATTCAATACGGTTGGGAAACTGTTACTGAAGGTTTAAAATATGGTGGTATTACACACATGATGGATCGTTTATCTAACCCTGCAAAAATTAAAGCTTTTGAGTTGTCAGAAGAATTAAAAGATATTATGCGTCCGTTATTCCAAAAACATATGGATGATATTATGGAAGGTCATTTTTCTAGCGGAATGATGGCAGACTGGGCAGATGGTGATGCAAAATTATTAGGATGGAGAGCTGCAACTGGCGAAACTAATTTTGAAAAAACACCTGCTGGTGACATGGAAATTAGCGAACAAGAATACTATGATAACGGTGTTTTAATGGTAGCTTTAGTTAGAGCTGGTGTAGAATTAGCGTTTGAAGCTATGACAGAATCTGGAATTATTGATGAGTCTGCTTACTACGAATCGTTACACGAAACACCACTAATTGCAAACACCATTGCAAGAAAAAAGTTGTTTGAAATGAACCGTGTTATTTCTGATACAGCTGAGTATGGTTGTTATTTATTCGATCACGCCTGTAAACCATTACTAGCCGATTTTATGAAAACTGTAAACACAGATGTTATTGGTAAACCATTTGCAACTGATAATGGAGAAGGTATTGATAATGCTAAGTTAATTGAAATCAATGCTACCTTAAGAAATCATCCTGTTGAGAAAATAGGAACATTTTTAAGAGCATCTATGACGGCTATGAAGCCAATAGTATAACATTTAAAATAATCCAACTAAACTAAACTAGACATTCTAAATGTTGCAAAACCTCGCATGTATACACATGTGAGGTTTTTGTTTAATTTTTACTTTTGAAATTACTTGTATTGCAGCATTTGAAATTTAAATAATGAATACCTTAGCAATACTTAAACTAAACAAAAACTTATGAATACTACAGAAACTAAAATTCCTAAGAAATTTCAAATAGACGATATATTACATCAAACCACATATTTAGTTGATGGCGATTTAAAACAGTGGCATGGAGACACTGCAGAAATTTATTCTACAATTTCTTCAACTAAAACCTATAAACCTACGTTACTAGGAACCATTCCCCAATTAGGAGAAAGTGAAGCTTTAGAAGCTCTTAACTCAGCAACCTCAGCATACGACAATGGTAAAGGACTTTGGCCAACAATGAAGGTTGAAGATAGAATTGCCTGCATGGAAAAGTTTGTAGCACAAATGAAAACAAAGCGGGACGAGGTTGTAAAATTATTAATGTGGGAAATTGGTAAAAATCTACCAGACTCTGAAAAAGAATTTGATAGAACTATTGAATATATATACGATACTATTGAAGCTTATAAAGATTTAGATAGAGATTCTGCTCGATTTGAAAAACATGCAGGAGTACATGCACATATACGTAGAGGGCCAATTGGTGTTGTTTTGTGTTTAGGACCTTATAATTATCCATTAAACGAAACGTTTTGCTTACTCATTCCTGCTTTAATTATGGGGAATACCACCATTTTTAAACCTGCTAAAATAGGCGTATTATTAATTTCTCCACTGTTAGAGGCGTTTCAAAATAGTTTCCCAAAAGGCGTGGTTAATATCGTTTATGGGCGTGGTCGTGTATTAGCAACACCAATTATGCAATCGGGAAAAGTAGATGTATTGGCTTTAATTGGCAATTCTAAATCTGCAAATGCCTTACAAGCAGAACACCCTAAGGGAAATAGGTTGAGAATGGTATTAGGTTTAGAAGCCAAAAACCCAGCTATAGTATTACCTGATGCTGATTTAGATTTAGCGGTTGAAGAATGTATTGCTGGAACACTATCCTTTAATGGGCAACGTTGTACAGCACTAAAAGTACTATACGTTCATGAGTCGATTGTTGAAGAATTTAACAGACGATTTGCCTATAAAGTAGATCAATTAAAATTTGCAAATCCTTGGGAAGATGGTGCAAAACTAACACCACTTCCTGAAGCTGATAAACCAGCATATATTCAAGGACTAATTGATGACGCCACTAAAAAAGGCGCTAAAATTTTAAATAAAAAAGGAGGCGATACTACAGATAATTTTATTTTTCCAGCGGTATTGTTCCCTGTAAATAAAGAAATGGATGTATTTAAGGAAGAACAATTTGGACCTGTAATACCTATTGTACCATTTTCTGATATAGACGAACCTTTAGATGATATGGCAGAGTCTGATTACGGACAACAAGTGAGTTTGTTTGGTAAAAATGTAAACACGTTATCGCCTTTAATTGATACTTTGGTAAATTTAGTGTGCCGTGTAAATTTAAATAGTTCATGCCAGCGTGGGCCAGATGTTTACCCGTTTACTGGTAGAAAAGATTCTGCAGTAGCAACCCTTAGTGTTACTGATGCGCTACGCTCTTTTTCTATTAGAACATTTGTCGCTTCTAAGGATAACGCATACAACAATGCTATTTTAAATGAACTATTAGATCAGAAAACATCTAATTTTATTAGTACAGATTATATACTTTAATATAATAATAGTATAAACTATAAGTTTTATTTAGTTAATTTTTTCATAATGCATCAAAACAAAAAACACAATTAAACGCTTATAATTATCTTTGCAAAAACAAAACTTATAAAGTTATGAAAACGATTAAATATCTATTTACAGGAGTTTTAGCGGCAACATTTTTATTTAGTTGTGGTGGTGATAAAAAGAAAGAAGCGCCAAAAGAAAAAATTAAATTAGGCACAAAAAAAGAGGAGAAAAAAGTTGATGACAATGTAGCTAATTTAGTAATTGCAGGAAATGATGCGATGCAATTTGACAAAAAAGAGCTTCGCGTTAAAGCAGGACAAAAAGTAATACTAACATTACGCCATACAGGTAAAATGGACGTAAATGTTATGGGGCATAATTTAGTTATTTTAAAGCAAGGAGTTAATCTTACTGCTTTTGGAAATAAAGCAGCTACTGCAAGAGATAACGGCTATATTCCTGCAGGTGCTGAAGGAGATATAATTGCAAACACAAAACTAATTGGTGGCGGACAAACAACGTCTATAGAGTTTGATGCGCCGGCAGCTGGCACTTACGATTTTCTATGTAGTTTCCCAGGGCATTATGCCTTAATGAAAGGTAAATTCATCGTAGAATAAACACAAAGTGAATAAAGAATAATAATTATACCTAAAGTGCTTTATTGTTTTAATAAAGCACTTTTTAGTTTAAGACTTAATGAAGTTTGATTAAAAACAAAGTTAATGGATAAAAACATCGTAATTATAGGTGCAGGAGTTAGTGGTTTAATAGCAGCATTGCAATTAGAAGCGTATGGTTATAAACCAACAATTTATGAAGCCGATACGCGTGTTGGCGGGCGCGTGCAATCTGATACAGTAAATGGTTATGTTTTAGATAGAGGCTTTCAAGTGTTACTAAGCGCGTATCCGATGGCGCAAAAGTATTTAGATTATGAAAAACTCAGTCTTAAATCGTTTGTATCAGGGTCGTATATATTTAAAGATGGTAAACGCCTTTGTATTGGCGATCCTTTACGTGATGTATCCTTATTAGGAACTACGTTATTCTCTTCTGTAGGATCATTTTCAGATAAGATTAAAGTCTTCAAATTAAAACGAATGCTTCACAAAAAATCAATTGATGCTATTTTTGAAGCTGAATCTATAACAACCTTACAATACTTACAACGCTTTGGTTTTTCAAACGCAATTATAAACGATTTTTTTAAACCATTTTTTACAGGGATTTTTCTGGAAACAGAATTAAGCACATCCTCTAGAATGTTTGAGTTTATTTTTAAAATGTTTGGAGAAGGTAATGCTGTAATTCCACAAAAAGGTATTCAAGAGATACCTAATCAATTACTTAATCAACTAAAAAACAGCGAAATTAAATATAAGCATAAAGTTAAAAGCGTAAGAGACAATACAATTATTTTAGAGGATAATACTGAAGTCACCCTCGATTATTGCATAGTTGCTACAGAAGCTTCAAACATTATTTCAAACTTAAGCAGTACCACACTTACATGGAAAAGCACACAAACTTTATATTTTGAAGTAGATGCATCTATGGTATTTCCAAAGTATATGATTGGTTTACTTGCGGGTAATGAAAACAGTCTTATTAATTCCATCTCATTTCCATACAGTGAAGCTAATGCCAATAGGTTACTATCCGTTAGCGTAGTAAAACAACATAATTTAGATGAAACAGCACTTTTAGCACAAATTAAACAAGAGCTAAATACTCATTTTAATATTACAACACTAAAGCATTTAAAAACTTACCATATAAAAAATGCATTGCCAGCTATTGAAAATGTTTGCTACAGCGTTTTTCCTTCGGAAACACAATTAACCAATTCCATTTATCTTGCTGGAGACACTTTACTCAATGGTTCTTTAAATGCTGCAATGCTTTCAGGAGAGTTAGCTGCCAAGGCTATTCATCAAAAAATAAGTGGATATATGGAGTAAAATAGGTCACTTTTAATCTTCTAAAATCAAAAGCTCTATAGTCTTGAATTCTACAGGATGGCTTTCACTTTGCAATGAAATATAGCCACCTATTAAAGGTTGATTTTCTTTAGATTTCCATTTATCGCCTGTATTAACGGCGCCACCACCAATATGAGGTTTAGTATATTCTAATACCTTTTCTCCATTTATAAAATGCTTGATTACAGAATCGTTTCTTACTTCAATGTCTACATGTACCCATTGCTCGCCATGATATGTTTTTGAGCTTGATTTTATAATGTGTTCTGTAACCAGAGAATCTTTGTAAAAAACATGTGTTCCAGGAGTACAAAGATTTCCAGTAGATCGCTCATCAACGCCATTACCACCTAAAAGTTGAACTTCAATGGAGACGGGAAAGTTCTGTTCTAGATCCATATATTTTGGATTTTCACAATGAATCATAATACCGCTATTTCGTAATGCCCAAGGTCTTCCGCCTGCAATCTGTTCGCCTGTAAAACGATAATCCATTCTAAATTTATAGTTGCTATACGGTGTTTTATAAAATAAATGTCCGAAAGCATTATGAAAAGAATCATACGCTTTGTAAGATACTTTTAACACCTCATCTTCCACTATAAACGTGTTATTGTAATTCTCTCCAAACGGATAGCCTTTTATTTTAGGCGTCCAGCCCTCCAAATTTTTGCCATTAAATAAGGGGATCCATTGTTCGTTTTGCTTACAAGAATACACTGTACTAGCTAAAATGAAGCTAAAAACGAATAATAAGATTAAATTTCTTCTCATCATTACAAAGACCAAGCATTACCATTTGGGACATCTTCTAAAGGAATACAGCCTAATTGCTGTCCAGGTATTGGATCATAATTCAAAACCTCCTCACCTACCTTTTCAGAGGTAAAATACCCAAATAATGTATATCTTCTAACTGATATTAAAAATTTGTAAAGTATATAATTGTCTTTTTCTGTATTAGGTAAAGCTTCTAAATAAAGTTTTTGTTGGTTTAAAATCTTCTTAGTAGCATTTTTAGAAAGGTTAAACAAAGACGTTAAAAGAGTATCGAACTGCGTTTTTTCTCCATGTTTAGCTTCTGTATTAAACTCAGTTTTAAATAGTTTAGAAAATACTAAAGCACCTTTTTTAAATAAATCTTGATTTCCTTTTTGTTCAATATCATGATACATCATATCGATAAACTGCGGAACATTCACATCTAAAGCGCCAGGTGTATCTGTAGTTGGTAAAATAATATCAACTAAATGCGTCACTATATGTTTTTCTTCAGAAGATAAAAAAAGTGGTTTCCAGCCACTATCTTCCGCAGTACAAGACGATAATATGTTTAAAATAGTTGGTGTTGCAACCGTATATCCTAAGCCAATACTTAAATTTTTTAATGCTGTTCTTCTATCCATAGTACTACGCTTTTTTATGCTTTTTAAATTCTGATGCCGCATAATTTGCAGCTCTAGCGGTTATAGCCATATAGGTTAAAGACGGGTTTTGGCATGCAGAAGATGTCATACAAGCACCATCTGTAACATATACATTGGGTACAGTATGTATTTGATTGTATTTGTTAAGTACAGATGTTTTTGGATCGTGCCCCATTCTTGCAGCTCCCATTTCATGAATTGCGATTCCTGGAGTACTTTCGTGGTTATGCCCTTTAACATCTTTAAAACCAGCAGCTTTTAGCATTGCTACGGCTTGTTGTTCTATATCTTCTTTTATTCTAAATTCGTTTTCTCTAAACGTTACATGAAAATCTACAGTTGGCAAACCCCAATCGTCAAGTTTGTCGTAATTTAATTCTATTCTATTGTCGTGGTAAGGCAAACATTCACCAAAACCAGTCATACCTATACGCCAGTGTCCAGGTTTCATAAGTTCATCTTTTAAGTTTGCGCCAAAACTAAGTTCTCCCATGCCACTTCTCCAATTTGTTCTACTTGCTCTACCTTGATAGCCATAGCCTCGCAAAAATCCTTTTTGTTTTGTTTTTTTATCAATATTTCTAAAACGCGGAATATAAAAACCATTAGGTCTTCGCCCTTTGTAATACATGTCTTCAAAACCTTCAACTTTTGCCGAAGCACCAGATTTAGAGGTATGATCCATAATATTATGCCCTAGTTCGCCGCTATCATTTCCTAATCCGTTAGGGAAACGCTTCGATTTAGATTGCATTAAAATACTAGCGCTCCCAATCGTAGAAGCACAACTAAAAATTATAGAAGCTTTAAAAAATATTTTTTCGCGGGTTTCAGCATCAATAATGCGCACACCAGAAGCGACGCCTTTTTCATCATCATACACAATCTCATAAGCAATAGAGTTGTGTCTCAGGTGCATGTTACCTGTGCGTTCTGCTGCTGGTAAGGTAGAAGAGTTACTACTAAAATAACCTCCAAACGGACACCCACGCACGCATCTATTTCTAAATTGACAATTAGAACGCCCTTCATGCATAGCATTTCCTGTTTTATGTGCTGTTCGTCCTATCGTTAACAACCGATCATCAAAATTTTCTTTTATTTTTTGTTGAAGCTCCAGTTCTACACAATTGAGTTCCATAGGTTTTGATAATTTACCGTCTGGTAATTGCGATAGTCCTAAATTTTGACCAGATACACCGATGAATTCTTCTACCTTATCATACCAAGGTGAAATATCTTTATAGCGAATAGGCCAATCTACACCGTGTCCGTCTTTTTTATTGGCTTCAAAATCTAAATCACTTAAACGATACGATTGTCTCGCCCACATAAGTGAACGTCCACCTACATGATACCCTCTAATCCAATCAAACGGTTTGGGTTCATTGTAAGGATGCTTAAAATCATCAACAAACCAATGTTGACTAAAAGGACTGAGTATATAAGATTTATTTTGTTTGGGCTGTTTTTTCACCTCTTCAGGATTTTTAACTCCGCGATGTTTTTGATCCCATGGGTCATCATACATAGTCGGGTAATCTTCAATATGTTTTACCATTCGTCCACGATCTAAAACAAGTGTTTTAAGTCCGTTTTCACATAATTCTTTCGCGGCCCAACCACCACTAATTCCAGTACCAATAACAATGGCATCATAAACAGTTGGGTATTCGGTTATTTCTTCTTTAATCATTTATATTTTTACAAATTTAAAATTGATAAAGTTGATTATTTTGTGGTAATTTGACAATCTAATTTACTAAAATAAGAGAAATTAATAATTTAATTCTTGTTTATTTAAAAATTAATTAATTTACATAGTTTGAAGGTTTAACTCGTTTTAAGATTAAGATTTTATATCTTTCATTCACAAAAAACAACAAATGGATTTAAAAATATCAAAAAATAGTTTTCCAAAGTGTATACTATCGGTTAGTTTTATTTTAATACTGTTTTCATGCGGAAACAAAAAACGGCAGTTAGATGAACAACAGGATAGCGTAGTAGAGATAAAAAAAGAAACCTCTGCCTTTAAGTTGTCATTAGCGCAATGGTCATTAAATAGAGAAGTAAGAGAACAAGGAATAAGTCCATTTCTTTTTGCGCAATCTGCTAAAGACATGGGTTTTGAAGGTGTAGAATACGTTAGTCAATTATACACAAAAGAAGTTGAAAAATTAGGTTTTGATAGGGTTATAGATTCATTGAAAATTTTGAGTGAATCCGTTGGCGTTGAAAATGTATTAATTATGGTAGATCATGAAGGTGATTTAGCAGATCCAGATTTAGAAAAAAGAAATTTAGCTGTTGAAAACCATAAAAAATGGGTTGATGCAGCGCAAAAATTAGGAGCACATGCCATACGTGTAAATACGTTTGGTACTAATGATCCTGAACTTTGGAAAGAAGCAGTCGTGGATGGCTTAAAAAAATTAGCAACGTATGCAGCTACAAAAAATATCAATGTATTATGCGAAAATCACGGATGGTTATCGTCTGATGCACCAAAACTTGTAGACGCCATTAAAACTGTAAATATGGACAATTGTGGCACGTTGCCAGATTTTGGAAATTGGTGTATTAAACGAGCAAAAGGAGAGAATTGGGGAGATTGTTTAGAGGAATACCCAGATAAATATGAAGGCATAAAAATCATGTTACCGCTTGCAAAAGCTATAAGTGCTAAATGTTACGATTTTGATGATGCAGGAAATGAAACCACTATTGATTTTGCCCATATGATGTCGCTTATAAAAGCCTCTGGTTATAAAGGTTATATCAGTGTTGAATACGAAGGTAAAGTGTTAGCTGAAAGAAAAGGTATTTTAGCTGCAAAAGAGTTATTGTTAAAACATTTCAACTAAACAAACTAAATAATTTTAAATGGAAACTATTAATAAAAATAGACTTTTTCTCGCCAGTTGTTTAGCTTTAATAACAACAGCGATGACCTTCGCTATTCGTGCGCGTTTAGAAACTGTTTTCGGGCCAGAAGGCGTTGGGCTTACATTAGAACAAATAGGCTACGCTTTTGCACCTGCCTTTTTTGGTTTTACTATTGCTATGATTATTGGTGGTCCATTGGTTGATTTATTAGGAATAAAAAAAATAACGTGGATGGCGTTTATCACGCACGCCATTGGTATAGTTTTAACGCTTTTGGCAGATTCCATGACCTCTCTATTTATTGCAACCTTATTTATTGGTATTGGTAACGGTTTTGTAGAGGCGGCATTAAACCCTATGGTAGCATCTATGTATCCAGAAGAAAAAACAAAAATGCTGAATAGATTTCACGTGTGGTTTCCAGGTGGTATTGTAATTGGCGCTCTTGTAGGCTGGTTAGTTATGGATGTTATGGATTTAAGTTGGCAAGTTATGGTGGGTACATTATTTATTCCATTAGTAATCTATGGCATTTTGTTTTTAGGACAAAACATGCCAGTAACCGAACGCGTGCAAATGGGTATCAGTAACAAAAAAATGTTCTCTAGCGTATTAAAACCCTTGTTTTTATTTATGGTGGCGTGTATGTTTTTAACTGCCGCCTCGGAATTAGGAACAACGCAGCGTATAGAGTCTTTATTAAAAGAATCGGTTGCTGCACCATTGTTGGTATTGGCATTTATAAACGGTATTATGGCATTAGGACGTTTGTTTGCAGGACAAGTGGTGCATAAATTAAGTCCGTCGGGAATGTTGTTGTATTCTGCAATTTTTACCTTTATTGGCTTATGGTTATTAACCATTACCAGTGGAGGAATGACCTTTGTGGCAGCGGCAGTTTTTGCCATAGGTGTTACGTTCTTTTGGCCAACAATGCTTGGTTTTGTGGCCGAATATTTACCAGAAACTGGTGCGTTAGGCTTGTCTATAATGGGAGGTGCAGGTATGTTTTCGGTATCTCTTGTACTGCCAATAATGGGAAATCTTATGGATAATGCTAGTGCCTCAGAAGCACTAAGAACGATGTCTATATTACCAGCAATATTGATTGTCGCATTTTTAGGATTGCACCTTTACATGAAAAAACGAAATACTAAAATAGAAGCTTAAATAGAATATGAGCAGAAAATTAAGAATGGGAATGGTTGGCGGAGGTGCTGGCTCTTTTATTGGAGATGTACACAGGAAAGCCGCAGCTATTGATGGGATGATAGAATTGGTTTGTGGTGCGTTTAGTAGTACTGCTGAAAAATCGATTGCCTCAGGATTGGCATTGCATTTAGATAAAAGCAGATGTTACGGTACTTTTGAAGACATGATAAAGACTGAAGCAACATTGCCAGAAAACGAGAGAATGGATTTTGTGGCAATAGTTACGCCAAATCACATGCATTTTCCACCAGCTAAAATGGCTTTAGAGCATGGGTTTCATGTGGTATGTGATAAACCTGTAACCTTAACTTTAGAGGAAGCTGAGGCATTGCAAGATGTTGTTGAAAAGAGTGGAAAGTTATTTGCTCTTACTCATAATTACACTGGAAATTCCATGGTGAAGCAAGCCAAAGCGATGGTGGCTAAAGGCGAATTAGGAACGATTAGAAAAATTCAAGCGCAATATTTACAAGGTTGGTTATCAACCTCTTTAGAAAAGACGGAACAAAAACAAGCCGCATGGAGAGTTGATCCTAAACGTTCTGGAATTGGCGGTGCTTTAGGTGATATTGGAACGCATGCAGAGAATTTAATTGAATTTATTACTGGTTTAAAGATTGAAGAGATTGCTGCGGATTTAGGACGATTTGGCGAAGGACGAATTTTGGATGATGATGGTAATATGCTGATTAGAATGGAAAACGGAGCGAAAGGCACAATTTCTATTTCGCAAATTGCTTTAGGTGAAGAAAATAATTTAGGAATTAAAGTTTATGGTACCAAAGGAAGTTTAGAGTGGCATCAAGAAAACCCGAATGAACTGATTACACGTTGGTTGGAAGAAACTAAAAAAGTATACACACCAAACGGCAATGGTTTGCATGATGAGGCTTTGGAAGTTTCCAGAATTCCTGCAGGACACCCAGAAGGGTATTTGGAGGCCTTTGCAACGATTTACAAGAATTTTGCAACGCATTTAAATTCGGTTAATGAAGGGAAATCTATTGAAAAACCAGATTACCCAACAATTGATGATGGTATTAGAGGTATGAAATTTATTTACGCAGCTGTGGAGAGTGATAAGAACAATGCTGCTTGGAAAAAGATATAATTGAAATCTAGATGTAGACCTCACAGGTTTTAAAAACCTGTGAGGTCATAGAAAAATAGAATCTAAAAGGTTACTAAAACATAAATGTTAATTTAAAAAACGCCTTCCCTTTGGGGAGGTCGGAAGGGGATTATGAAAACAATAAAAGGACCAGCAGTGTTTTTAGCACAATTTGCAGGAAGTGAAGCACCATTTAATAGTTTAGATGGTATGTGTAAATGGGCAGCAGACTTGGGCTATAAAGGGATACAAATACCCACATGGGAAACGGGGTTAATTGATATTGAAACCGCTGCTAACAGCGAGACCTATTGTGATGAGCTTAAAGGAAAAGTGAACTCGTATGGCTTAGAAATCACTGAATTGTCTACGCATTTACAAGGACAATTAGTAGCTGTAAATCCAGCGTATGATACTATGTTTGACGGTTTTGCACCAGAAGCGGTAAGAGACAACCCGAAAGCTAGAACAGAATGGGCAATAGATTTTGTAAAAAAAGCGGGAACAGTAAGTAAACGATTAGGTTTAAAATCGCACGCCACATTTTCGGGAGCTTTGATGTGGCATACGGTGTATCCTTGGCCGCAACGTCCTGCTGGATTGGTGGAAATGGGCTTTAAAGAATTGGCTAAACGCTGGTTGCCAATTTTAAATCATTTTGATGAGCAGGGTGTGGATGTGTGTTATGAAATTCATCCAGGAGAGGATTTGCACGACGGCATTTCTTATGAGCGTTTTTTAGAGGCTTCAGGAAATCATTCGCGTGCTAATTTGTTATACGATCCTAGTCATTTTGTGTTGCAGCAATTAGATTATTTGTCATTTATAGATATTTATCATGAGCGTATTAAGGCATTTCATGTGAAGGATGCGGAGTTTAATCCAACGGGAAAACAAGGTGTTTATGGCGGGTATGCCGATTGGAAAGATCGCGCAGGACGTTTTAGAAGTTTAGGTGACGGACAGGTAGATTTTAGCGGCATATTTTCAAAACTCACTAAATATGGATTAGATTTATGGGCTGTGATGGAATGGGAATGTTGTATAAAATCTTCTGAACAAGGCGCTAGAGAAGGCGCTCCATTTATTCAAAAACATGTTATTGAAGCGGCAACACGAAGTTTTGATGATTTTGCTGGAGGTGATATTGACACCGATTTTTTGAAAGGTATCTTAGGCATATAGTTGATAATATCACAACTATAAAGCATAAGATATTTGTTTTTATAGTTGTGTAATTCATAATAAGTTGTAATTTTGCCACTTATATTAACGAAAGGGGCTCACGCCGACGATTTAGAGTTAATAGTTAAGGTGGTTATTCAGTGGAAACAGGAAACAACATATCTTTTATCTCTTATGCTTTAGTAGTAAATACTGATGCAGTTGTTGTACGTTTTCCTCAAAATCGCCCCTAGTGGGGTGTATCTTTTTATGAAAGCAGTTCGCTTTCTAAGTTTCGTTTTTTTTTAGAGTATAAATTTTAAAAGCTAAAAAGCTTTCTAAACCTATTTGCTATAATTTGATTTAGCAATAATTGAAAAATGAATTCAATATTGGACATTGAAAAAAATACGGTAGTAGATAACGCTAAGGCCTTTTGTAAAACTAAAGGATTAGAGGTTGTGTTTACCAATGAGATTCCTAAAACAGAGTTGCAGATGATCTCAGAACGCACCAAAAACTTACCAGCTATGTATCATGCAAGTGTTGGTATGTTACTGGACCGTCTTAAAAACGGATGTTTTCTCATTATTAAAGATGGTGTCATTTACGGACATATTTTTGCGCATAGGCATACTATAGAAAAACATTCGGTTTATGAACGTTCTTCTTTATGGGTGCACAAGCAATACAGAAATAATAATTTGGGCCTGCTTTTGATGGATTGCTTAACCAAAAAATTCTCTAAAGAGTTTTTAATTTCAATAGCCCAAGATGCTACAGTACATCATAATAATGAATTATTAGGTATGCGATTTATTACGCTAAAAGATTTATCTCCCGTTTTAATTGAAACCCTAGAAAAACTAGGAAAATTAAGAGACGAATACAAATATAAATATTACGTTAATCCTTATTTCGAGTCAAAAATTAATCAATTTAATAAGATTCTTAAAAATAAAATTTAAATAGATTCATGAAAAAGTTAGTCATAGCATATAGTGGCGGATTAGATACTTCGTATTGTGCGGTAAGTTTATCTAAAGAATATGATGTACATGCTGTAAGCGTAAATACAGGAGGTTTTACTGCTGAAGAGATTAAATATATTGAAAGTAATGCCTATAAAATGGGTGTTACTACCTATAAAAATATTGATGCTGTAGCTACATTTTACCAAAAAGTAGTGAAGTATTTAATTTTTGGAAATGTATTAAAAAATGCTACATACCCACTTTCTGTTAGTGCAGAACGTATTATACAAGCTATTGAAATTATAGAATATGCTAAAAGTATTGATGCGGAATATATTGCACATGGCAGCACGGGTGCTGGTAACGACCAAGTACGTTTTGATATGATTTTTCAAACCTTAGCACCTGGTATCAAAATTATTACACCAATTAGAGACCAAAAATTAACACGACAGGAGGAAATTGATTATTTAAAATCTGAAGGTATTGATATGCCTTGGGAAAAATCTAAATACTCTGTAAACAAAGGCCTTTGGGGTACTAGTGTTGGCGGTGTTGAAACTTTAAAATCTGAAAAACCATTACCAAGTGAAGCGTATCCGTCTCAATTAGAAAAAGACGATGAAAAAAAAGTAACGTTGACGTTTGAAAATGGTGAATTTGTAGCACTAAATGGCGCAAAAAATACGCCTGAAATTAATATTGAGACATTAAATGATATCGCTTCGGCTTACGCCATTGGTAGAGATATTCACGTAGGTGATACTATAGTTGGCACAAAAGGGCGCGTTGGTTTTGAGGCTGCGGCTGCTTTAATTACCGTAAAAGCACATCATTTATTAGAAAAGCATACGCTTACAAAATGGCAATTACAACATAAAGAATATTTATCTAGTTTTTACGGTATGCATTTACATGAAGGGCAATATTTAGATCCTGTAATGCGAGATATAGAAGCGTTTTTACAAAGTTCGCAAAAGATGGTATCGGGTGATGTTACTGTCACTTTAAAGCCGTATCATTTTTCTTTAGATGGAATTGTATCTAAACACGATTTGATGTCGAGTGAGTTTAGTACGTATGGTGAAGAAAATAAAGCTTGGACAGCAGATGATGCTAAAGGTTTTATTAAGATTTTAGGAAATCAGAATAAAATATATCAGCAAGTTAATAAATAAGGTTGATTTGCTAGTTCGTTGAGTTGTTTAAACGATTCAACAATTAAACGTAAAAAAATGAAGAGTTTAAAAGTAGGAATCATAGGAGGTGCAGGCTATACCGCAGGAGAATTAATTAGGTTATTAATTAATCATCCTGAAGTTGATATTGATTTTGTGTTTAGTACAAGTAATGCTGGGAATAAAATTAGTAAAGTACACCAAGATTTAGTTGGGTCTTTAGATTTGAAGTTTACAGATACAGTGAATCCTAATATTGATGTGTTATTTTTATGTTTAGGGCATGGTAATTCTGTAAAATTCTTGTCAGCTAACACGTTTTCTGAAAACACGAAAATTATTGATTTAGGAAATGATTTTAGACTAGAGGCTGATAAGGTTTTTGAAGGTAAAACTTTTGTTTATGGTCTGCCAGAATTGAATAAAAATGCTATTGTAAATGCTAAATATATTGCTAATCCAGGTTGTTTTGCCACGGCTATTCAATTGGGATTATTGCCTTTGGCGGATGCTGGTTTGATTAATAAAGATGTGCATGTTAATGCGGTTACTGGTGCCACAGGCGCAGGAACATCATTATCTGCAACAACACATTATACGTGGCGCGATAATAACTTTTCGTATTATAAACCGTTTACACATCAGCATTTGGGAGAGATAAATCAGTCGGTGAATCAATTGCAAAATGATTTTTCTTCTGAAATTATTTTTATGCCAAATAGAGGTAATTTTTCAAGAGGTATTTTTGCGACGATTTATACCGATTTTGAAGGCTCTGTTGAGGATGCTAAAGCCATTTATAAATCATTTTATAAAGACGCAAAATTTACGTTTGTATCAGACGATTTTTTACACATGAAACAAGTGGTAAACACCAACAAGTGTTTGGTACATTTACATAAGCATAATGGCAAATTATTAATTACAAGTACGATTGATAATTTGCTAAAAGGGGCTTCTGGACAAGCAGTACAGAACATGAATTTAATGTTTGGATTAGAAGAGACGACTGGATTAGGATTGAAGGGGACGTATTTTTAATCCCCACCTTCCCGAAGCCCCACCTAGCCTCCCCAAAGGTGAGGAATGGATTGCGGAGAGTTGTTTGAATTTTAAGACCTCACAGGTTTTAAAAACCTGTGAGGTCTGGAGAATAAAATATAAGTAAGAGTGGTGTTCTCCTCCTTCGGAGGAGTTAGAGGAGGCCTCGTTTGAGTGGCGCGTTAGGGATTGCAGAGGAAAGCCCACAGCCCGACGCAGGAGGTGCGAGGACTTGGAACGTAAAGCCCGACCCCTTGTGGGTAACCTGCCTGCGATACCGCAGGTAGGCAGGCGCCATAATAAAGAATAAAAAAAGTATTTAGACATGAAAATAGCAATAATTGGAACAGGTAATTTAGGGAGTTCGATTGCGAAGGGACTAATCAAAAATAAGTCGTTTACATCGTTATACTTGAGCGATAAAAACACATCGCAAGTCAATGAATTTGTGGATGAAGCTTACGTAACGATTACCAATAGCAACACAACGGCTGTAGAACAAAGTGATGTTGTAATTTTTGCGTTACAGCCACGTCATATAGAGGGTGTTTTGCAAGATGTGAAATCTTTAATTAGAGAAGATCACGTCATCATGTCTGTCGCTGCTGGGTTTTCAATTTCTAAAATTGAAAGTATTATTGGTGATGATAAGCATATTATTCGTGTAATGCCTAATACCGCGATTTCGATTGGTAAATCGATGACTTGTTTGTCGGCAAATGCCGTGGGGCAATTAAAGCTAGAATTGGCGAAAAGCATTTTTAACCAGCTAGGAACTACCATGGTGATTCCAGAGGAGCAAATACAGGCGGCAACGGTAATTTGTGCTAGTGGTATTGCGTTTTGGATGCGCTTGGTGCGTGCTACCACCCAAGGTGCGATTCAATTAGGCTTTGAGGCGGAAGAAGCGCATCAACTAGCATTACAAACCTGTTATGGTGCGGCAAGTTTATTAAAAGAATCTGGAAGACACCCAGAGGCAGAAATTGATAGGGTAACCACACCAAGTGGTTGTACTATTGAAGGTTTAAATGAAATGGAGCATCAAGGATTGAGTTCTGCATTAATTCAAGGAATTACAGCTTCGTTTGAAAAAATTAATCAAATTAAAAAGAGTTAACAATGCCATTATTTGACGTTTATCCATTATACAATGTAACCCCAGTTTCGGGAAAAGGCATTCATGTTTACGATGATAAAGGTACTGAATATTTAGACCTTTACGGTGGGCATGCTGTGATTTCTATTGGGCACGCGCATCCTAATTATGTGGACGCGGTAACTAAGCAGGTTGCAGAACTTGGGTTTTATTCCAACGCGATACAGAACCCATTACAAAAACAATTAGCTGATAAAATTGAAGCCTTATCGAGCTGTAACGGTTACGAATTATTTTTATGTAATTCTGGTGCTGAAGCTAATGAAAATGCTTTAAAATTAGCCTCTTTTAAAACAGGAAAATCTCGTGTGGTGGCTTTTAAAAATGGCTTTCATGGACGTACATCGGCAGCAGTTGCTGCGACCGATAATCCTAATGTTATAGCACCCATAAATGCACAGCAAAAAGTAACATTTTTAGAATTAAATGATGTTGTTGGCGTAAAAGCAGAATTAGAAAAAGGTGATGTCTGTGCTGTAATTGTAGAGTTTATACAAGGGGTTGGCGGATTAGATCAAGGGTCTAAAGATTTCTTTGAGCAAGTGTTTGCCTTGTGTAAATTAAATAACACGATGTTTATTGCAGATGAGGTACAATCTGGCTACGGACGTTCTGGTAAATTCTTTGCGTTCCAACATTATAATGTCACGCCAGACATTATTTCAATAGCTAAAGGTATGGGTAATGGCTTTCCTATTGGTGGTGTTTTAATTCACCCAGATATTGAGTCTAAATATGGAATGTTGGGAACAACATTTGGTGGTAATCATCTAGCATGTGCTGCTGGTTTAGCAGTTTTAAATACGATTGAGGAAGAAAATTTAATCGAAAATGCAAATGTTATATCAGAGTATTTTATAGCTAAAGCGAAAACTATTACTGCTGTAAAACATATTAAAGGACGAGGGTTAATGCTTGGTTTAGAATTCGATTTTGAAGTGGGTGATCTTCGCAAAGATTTAATCTATAAACATCACATATTTACAGGTGGCGCAGCTAATAAAAAAGTATTACGAATTTTGCCACCGTTAAATATTGAAAAACAACATATTGATACGTTTTTTGAAGCTTTGGAAAAGGCTTTGAAAGAAATGAACGTATCAGCTTAAATTAAAAAAATAAGTATTAGTTTTTAATGTAAACCAATACTGAGTTTGAATACTGAAAAGAATGAACACATTACTATCTATAAAAAAAAGAAACGCTGTTTTACTAAAAATGGCAGTGCTTTTAGAGCAGGAACGACAAGCGATAATCGACATTAATAAAGTAGATTTAGACAGCTATACTGGCGATGATATTTCGATGTTTGACCGTTTGAAGGTTGACGATGCTAAAGTTGATGAAATGATTAAATCGGTAACACACTTGGCATCTCAAGAGGATCCTGTTGGTGTAGAGCGTTTTAGTTTTAAGCACGATAATGGGATGCAAGTGTATAACAAAACAGCATCGTTTGGAACGGTATTGATTATTTATGAATCTAGACCAGATGTAACCGTGGAAGCTGCTGGAATTGCATTTAAATCAGGAAATAAAATCTTATTGAAAGGTGGAAAAGAGTCGTTGCGTTCTAATTTAAAAATTGTGGAATTATGGCATCAGGCTTTACAAGAAGATGATGCATCAACCGATTGGGTGGAATACTTGCAATTCAATAGAACCGAAACACAAACCTTTTTAGAACAACCCACACAGCGCGTGGATTTAATTGTGCCTCGTGGAGGTGAGCGTTTAATCGCTTTTGTAAAGCAACATGCTACGTGCCCTGTTATTATAAGTGGTCGTGGTAATAATTTTGTGTATGTACATAATGAGGCTGATGTTGATATTGCGTTAGATGTGATTATGAATGGGAAGTCTAAAATTTCGGCGTGTAATGCGGTGGACAAAGTTTTGATTGATGAAAATCTTCCAAATAAAACGGAATTTGTAGAACGTTTGATTTCAAAATTAAAAGATTCAAAAATTGAAGTTTTAGGGGATGAAACTATTTCAAAAGCACATCATCTTGATGGTATTACTTCTGATGATATTTGGTATGAAGAGTTTCTAGATTACAAAATTTTAATTGGCGAAATAGCATCAAATCAAGAAACGATTGCTATGATTAATAAATTTTCTGGTGGACATTCCTCTTCTATTATAACATGTAACGAAGCCGAAGCCAAAACCTTTATGGAAAATGTAGACACCGCAGCAGTATACCATAATGCATCAACTAGATTTACAGATGGTGGACAATTAGGCTTAGGTGGAGAATTAGCCATTAGTACAGATAAATTGCACCAACGCGGGCCAATTGGCTTGCAGCATTTAGTAACCAATAAATGGTATGTTCATGGCAATGGACAAATACGATAAGCATGCAGAAGAAAAAGCGCATATTATTAAAAGTTGGATCGAACACCTTAACTAAGGAAACCGATAATATTTCCAGAGGAAAGATTGAAGATATAGCGAATCAAATTGCTAAACTTCAAGATACCTGCGAATTTATTATCGTGAGTTCGGGTGCAATTGCAGTGGCTAAGCAATTTGTAAAATTAGAAAGCAAACAAGGAGAGGTTTTTGTAAAACAAGCCTTAGCGTCTATCGGTCAGCCGCATTTAATTCGTATTTATCAAGAGATTTTTAGAGAATATGGTTTGTTGAGTTCGCAATGCTTATTGTCGTATTCCGATTTTGAAAAAAAGGAAAGTAGAGTCAATATTACAAATACCATTAATGTATTGGTAAATAACAATTACATCCCGATTATTAATGAAAATGATACGGTGGCTACCGATGAGATTAAATTTGGTGATAATGACAAATTAGGTGCGTTAACGGCATCGTTGTTAGATGTTGATTTGTTTATAATAGCGACAAATACCAATGGCATTTACACCAAATCCTCAATAGAAAATGGCACACCAGAAACCATTAAAACGGTTAGTGATTTTCAGGAATTAAAACAAGAAGTAGTAAACTCCAAATCATCACATGGTAGTGGTGGCATGCAAAGTAAGATTGAAGCTGCTTCAGTAGCTAAAAATGCTGATGTAGAAACATGGATTGTAAATGGTTTAGAAGATAATTTTATAGTAAATGCTATGGAAGACACGGTGCCGTTTACTAAAATAAAATAAAATAAAAGGTTTTTTTAATCTTGTAAGCTTAAATTAATAATTTTGAAATTAGAATTTATCAATATTGAAAGTTCGTTTTACCGAGAAGCAGTAGCCATTAGAACGAAACTTTTTTTTGATAAAATAAAGAATAGTTCAGCTCTAATACATGATGAGTTTGAAGCAAAAGGGATACATCTAGTATGTTTGAATTTAGATGAAGTTGTTGGCACGGGACGATTAAATATTGAAAATAAAGTCGGCACTATTTCCCAAATGGCAATAAAAGAGAATTTTCAAAATAAAGGAATTGGGAGAGAAATTTTAAAGGCTTTAATTGAAAAGAGTAATAAACATAAAGTAACTGCAATAAAACTTGGAGCTAGAGAAACGGCTATTTCGTTTTACGAAAAATTTGGTTTTATAGTTATAGGGCAGAAATACCCATCAAAGAAAACAGGTATTATTCATCAGCAGATGGAATTAAAAATAGATTGATCTCCTGCACAGGTGTTTTAACCTTGTTGGTGTTTAAAAAGTAATTAAATATGAAACATTACACTTCCATAAACGATATAGATAATATTGATATTTGGATTAAAGAAGCACAGTCTTTAAAGAGAAACCCTTTAAATTACAATCACTTAGGACAAAATAAAACCTTGGGATTACTTTTTTTCAATTCTAGTTTGCGTACCCGCTTAAGCACACAAAAAGCGGCATTGAACTTAGGAATGAATCCTATTGTGATGAACGTATCTGGTGATGCTTGGGGTTTAGAGTTTGAAGATGGCACGGTAATGAACGGATCGACTGCAGAACACATTAAAGAAGCTGCGGCTGTAGTATCTCAGTATTGTGATATTATTGCAGTTCGAGCGTTTCCTACCTTAACGGACAAAGCCAAAGATGAAAGCGAGCAGGTATTACAAGCGTTTAAAAATTATGCTTCGGTACCAATAGTCAATATGGAGAGTGCTACAGGGCATCCATTGCAAGGATTAACCGATGCGTTGACAATTTCAGAATTTAAAATCAAACCTAGACCAAAAGTGGTTTTAAGTTGGGCTCCACATATAAAAGTCTTACCTCATGCTGTAGCAAATAGCTTTACACAAGCCATGCAAAACATGGATGTGGAGTTTGTAATTGCAAACCCAGAAGGCTATGATTTAAATCCAAAAATTACAGGAAACACAAAAATTTACCACAATCAAGAAGAAGCGTTTAAAGATGCAGATTTTATCTACACCAAAAATTGGAGTTCTTATAACGATTATGGTAAAGTGATAAATACAGATTCTAAATGGATGATTACCAAAAACAAAATTGGCGACGCAAAATTTATGCACTGTTTACCTGTTAGACGCAATGTAGTGGTGGAAGATGCTGTTTTGGATAGTGACAATTCCATCGTGATACAACAAGCAAATAATAGAACCTACGCAGCACAATTGGTACTAAAGAAAATATTAGAAGATTTATAATTGGTGTTTAGCTTTTACTATTGGCCATTTGCTAATAATTAAAAGTTAACGTCTAATAGCTAAAAAATGGAAAAATTATCCATAGTAAAAATAGGTGGAAATGTTATTGAAGACACAGAGGCTCTCAACTCTTTTTTAACCCATTTCTCAAAACTAGAGGGCAAAAAAATTTTAGTGCATGGTGGTGGTAAACGTGCAACACATGTAGCTTCAAAATTAGGTATCACATCTAATATGATTAACGGTCGTCGTATCACAGATGCAGAAACTTTAGAGGTTATTACTATGGTATACGGCGGTTTGGTCAACAAAAATATTGTGGCAAAACTTCAAGGATTACATGTTGATGCTATTGGCTTAACAGGTGCAGATATAAATAGTATTCGTTCTATAAAACGACCTGTAAAAGAAATTGACTATGGATTTGTAGGTGATGTAAAAAAAGTGAATCAAAAATCGATAAATAAACTAATTGAAGCTAATTTTACACCCGTATTTTGTGCGATTACACATGATGGTAGCGGACAATTATTTAATACAAACGCAGATACGATTGCTTCAGAATTGGCTGTCGGATTATCTAAATTATATCATGTAGAATTGTATTATTGTTTTGAAAAAAATGGCGTTTTAAAATCTGTAGAAGACGAAAATTCTGTGATTGAATATATGGATTATGGCACTTACGAACAATTAAAACATCAAGGCATATTCCACGATGGTATGTTACCTAAATTAGAAAACAGTTTTAACGCCATTGAGGCTGGGGTATCAAGAGTATATATTGGAAATCCCACAGTAATTAGTAATAAAAATCAAAAGTTTACTACCTTGTATTTATGATAGAGCAACTTACACAAGAGGCTATTGCATTATTAAAATCGCTAATTGAAACACAGTCTTTTTCATCAGAAGAAGAGCAAACAGCAGCACTTATTGAAGCGTGGTTTAAACGTTATAATATTGATTTTAAACGTACTAAAAACAATGTTTGGGCAGTAAATAAATATTTTGTAGAAGGGAAACCAACTCTTTTATTAAATTCTCATCATGATACAGTGAAGCCAAATTCAGCATATACCAACGATCCGTTTAAGGCTTTTGTTGAAGACGGAAAGTTATTTGGTTTAGGAAGTAATGATGCAGGCGGTTGTTTGGTGTCTTTAATAGCAACGTTTACGTATTATTATAATCACGAAAATTTAAAATATAATTTAGTTATTGTCGCTTCAGCAGAAGAAGAAAACAGTGGTCCAAACGGACTTAATAGTATGCTTTCTATAATTCCTAAAATAGATGTAGCTATCGTAGGCGAACCAACATTAATGCATCTTGCGGTAGCCGAAAAGGGCTTAGTTGTTTTTGATGCTGTTATTGATGGCACACCAAGTCATGCGGCTCATCCAAATAATAATAATGCCATTTATAATAGTATTAAAGCATTACAATGGTTTAAAGATTTTACTTTTGAAAAAGGCTCTGAAGCCTTAGGCGATGTAAAGTTATCGGTAACACAAATAAATGCAGGTTCGCAACATAATGTAGTACCAGGACATGTAGATTTAGTGATTGATGTGCGAGTGAATGATGCTTACAACAACGCAGAAATTGCAGAAATTTTACAAGAAGAAGCACCAGTAACTAAAATTACACCACGTAGTTTACGATTAAACTCTTCATCCATTCCTGTGGAACACGATTTGGTAAAAGCAGGTATAGCGATGGGTAGAAATACTTACGGGTCGCCAACATTATCTGACCAAGCCGCATTATCTTGCCCTAGTTTAAAATTAGGACCAGGAGATAGCACGCGTTCACATTCAGCAAATGAGTTTATTTATGTGAATGAAATTGAAGAAGGTATTAAGATTTATGTTGAATTGTTGAATCGAGTAATCGTTTAAACAAATCAACCATTAAACAAATAAACAATTTTTAACAATGAAACTTTGGGATAAAGGTATATCAATAGATAAAAAAATAGAAAATTTCACCGTTGGAAACGATAGAGAAATTGATATTCATATAGCGAAATATGATGTAATAGCATCAAAAGCACATGCAAAAATGCTGCAAAAAATTGGTATTATTACAGTTGAAGAATTGGTAGATTTATTGGGAGGACTAAAAAATTTAGAATCTCAAATAGATGCTGGTACATTTGTAATAGACGCACAGTTTGAAGATGTACATTCTAAAATTGAGTTTGAATTGACGAAGTCTTTAGGTGAAGTTGGAAAAAAAATACATACTGCACGTTCTAGAAACGATCAGGTTTTAGTGGCTTGCCATTTATACTACAAAGAAAATTTAGGAATAATTAGAGCTAAAACTAGAACTCTTTTTGATACGCTTTTAAGTTTAGCCGACACCTATAAAAATAAAGTTTTACCAGGATATACACACTTACAAGTGGCGATGCCATCCTCATTCGGTTTATGGTTTTCAGCGTATGCAGAGTTAATGATTGATGATGTGTTTTTATTAGATGCAGCCATTAAAACGGTAGACCAAAACCCGTTGGGTTCTGCGGCTGGTTATGGAAGTTCATTCCCAATTGATAGAGAATTGACTACCAAAGAAATGGATTTTACAACCTTAAAATACAACGTAGTGGCAGCACAAATGGGACGCGGAAAAAACGAACGTACCATAGCAGCAGCTTTAGGCAGTTTATGCAACACGTTATCGCGTTTTGCTATGGATGTATGTTTGTATATGAGTCAGAATTTTGGATTTATTTCATTCCCAGATGAATTAACAACAGGCAGTAGTATTATGCCACACAAAAAAAACCCTGATGTATTCGAATTGATTCGCGGGAAGTGTAATAAGATTCAAGCATTACAAACTGAAATGGTTTTAATCACCAACAACTTACCAAGCGGGTATCATAGAGATTTTCAATTGTTAAAAGAAAATATGATTGCTGCTTTTGAAGAATTAAAAGACATCTTAGATATATTTAATTATTCTATTCAGCAAATTATAGTGAAGAATGTGGATATTCATGATGATAAGTATAAATATTTATTCACTGTAGATAATATCAATACACTCGTGGTTGAAGGGCAAAGTTTTAGAGAGGCCTACCAAAAAATTGGCGGACAAGTACAAGATGGCACTTACGTTCCTGATACCTCAAAACAACACACGCATGTAGGCAGTATTCATAATTTAAGTTTAGATAAAATCAAGGAAAAGTTTCCTATAAAAAAACCTAATTTTTAGTAGAATTTTTATCTAAAACAGCCGCAGCAGCACCTATAATACCTGCATGATTACCCAATTTGGCAGGTTTTACAGAAGTCTCAATATTTATGTGTTTTTCGTATTGGTCGTAATATTTTGATACACCACCACCAAGAATTATTAAATCAGGACAAACAATAGTATCTACTAATTCTAAAAAAGTATTTAAGCGTTTACCCCATACTTTAAAGCTTAAATCTTCTTTTTTACGAATAGAATCGGCGGTATAATGTTCTATCTTTTTATATTTTTTATAGGGAATTTGTCCTAACTCAAAATTAGGAATGAGTTTACCGTTAAAAAACGCACCACTACCAATACCTGTACCAACGGTTATCATGATAACTAAACCTTGCTCATCTTTACCAATACCGTAATGCATTACCGCATATCCAGCAGCATCAGCATCATTAATTACAGTTACAGGGTTTCCAGATGCTTTTGAAAAGAGTTGTTCTGCATTTACATTAATCCATGCTTTATTGAGATTACTTACAGATTTGCACACACCATGTTTGATGATGGTAGGAAATCCACAACCTATTGGCCCACTGTAATTAAAGTGTTCTACAATTTGTTTAAACACGTTTGCCATATCTTCTGGCTTTCGCGATGCTGGTGTGGAGATTCTGTAACGTTCTGTTGTGAGTTCGCCAGTTTCTAAATTAACTAATGCGCCTTTCATACCCGAGCCTCCAATATCTATTCCTAATACTTCCATATGTTATTATTGCATAATATCAAATGTAATAAAAAAGATGGTTTTGAAATACTATACGAACCAACAGTTAACTAATTAAAAGACTTACAATATTACTCTGCCGCTTCAAAAACGTTATTAATTATAATAAGAAAAAGTACTTGTGTAGCTAAATACAAATCAAAAAAAACACCTTCTAAAAGGAAGGTGTAAGTAATAATTTTAATGTAAGATTTAAACTGTTACTATACTATTTTCTGCACCTGCAAAATCATTCCATGCATAAGCATCAGCTGCAGTATCGTTAACAAACTCGCCATCTACAACATATTTAAACTCGTAAGAACTGTCTTTGTCTAAATCAACAGTAGCTTTAAACGTACCGTTTTTTAATTTTTTTAATGGCGCTTTTTTAGCGTTCCAATCGTTAAAGCTACCAACTACTACAACTTTTTTAGCATCTGGTGCTTCAATTGAAAATGTAACTTTACATATAGGTTTACTCTTTAAATATTGTTTCTTAATTGCCATAACATTAGTGTTTAATTATGATACAAATTTATAAAACAATATGTTAATGCATATCTTTAAGAAACTTATCTTATAAGAATTATCAATTTGCTAATTTGTATTCTAGTTAATTTATAGTATGAAAAAAAATTAAGAGCATAATTAAAGTATTAACAATATAATTTTTAGGTTTAACATTGATTTTCAGTCATTTCCATACTTATATGTTTTCATCTTTCAATTTGAATTATACATTTGAATGTGATTAAAAAACTTTAACTTTACTTTTTTAAATTATCATATGTTCGGAAAGAAAAAACAACAACCACAAATAGATAAAGAGCAACTAGAACTTATTGAAAATGCTCAAAACCGCATTAAACAAAAGAAGCGTTTGTATGTGCATTTTGTAATATTTTTACTTGGATGTATACTTATTATTGCTGCTAATACTGTATTGGGTATAGGTAAAAACTTTACTGTAGCTGGTATTGATTGGTTTGTTTATGCTATTTTAATCTGGCTATTTCTATTCTTATATCATCTATTTAATGTGTTTGTTACTCACAAATTTATGGGTAAAGCTTGGGAGCAAAAACAACTTCAAAAATTGGTAGCTAAACAACAAATGCGAATTGACGAATTAAAAGATGGGTTTAGAAAAGAAGAAGAAATTAAAGCAAAAAGCGAAGTGTTTAAAGAACTGAATACTCCTGAAGAAAATAAAACTTCAAAAAGTAATGAAATTACTATTATTGTAGCTGCTGCTGAAAACAATGCAATTGGATTAGGTAATAAACTAATTTGGCATTTAAGTGATGACTTAAAACGCTTTAAGTCTCTAACCAGTGGACACCATATTATTATGGGACGTAAAACATTTGAAAGTTTCCCCAAGCCCTTACCAAATAGAACCCACATAGTAATTACGAGACAAAAAGATTACAAAGCACCTAATGGCGTTATCATTGTACATTCATTAGATGACGCTATTGATGCTGCAAAAAGTGATAAACAACCTTTTATTATTGGTGGCGGACAAATTTACAAACAGGCTTTATCTGCTAATTTGGTGGATAAAATTGAACTGACTCGGGTTCATGAAGATTTTGAGGCCGATGCCTTTTTTCCAGAGTTAAATACCGCATTATGGAATGAAACTAAAAATGTATTTAATAAAAAAAATACTGACCACGATCATGAGTTTTCTTTCATAACTTATGAAAGACTCTAATTTAACACCTTAAATAATGTATTATAAAACCTTAAGGGTTTCAAGATTAGCAACTCTTGTATGTTGTATTTTCACTGTTTTTATTCATGCTGAAGTTAAACTTCCCGCCATTGTATCCTCAAATATGGTACTGCAAAGAAATACAACCATAAAACTTTGGGGATGGGCAGATGCTAACGAACATATTACCATTACTACAAGTTGGCTTAGTGATGATTTAAAAGTAGTAGCAAATGCTAACGGCGATTGGTCTGTAAACGCACAAACTACTGGCAGCAAAACGACACAAACTATAACAATAAAAAGCAAGAATTCTAATATTAAACTTCACAATATTATTTTTGGAGAAGTTTGGCTATGTTCTGGGCAATCCAATATGTATCAACCTATGAAGGGTTATAACGGGCAGCCAACCTTTGATGGCCCTATGGCTGCTGCAAAAGCTAATAATCCTAATTTAAGATTATTTACTGTTGAAAAAACAGCATCAAAACTACCATTAAACGATGTTAAAGACTATAAAGGTTGGCAACAAGCAACTCCAAAATGCGTTTTAGATTTTAGTGCCGTAGCCTATTTTTTTGGACAACAATTACAAGAAATTTTAGATGTACCAGTTGGTTTAATTCACACCTCGTGGGGTGGTAGTAAAGTACAAGCTTGGATAAGTAATGATATGCTTTCTAAATACGAAACTGTGGACATTAATAACCGAGATATATCTAAAGGCGCACAAGGTATTTCTACAGTATTGTATAACGCCATGATTAACCCAATTACCAATTACACCATAAAAGGCGCGTTGTGGTATCAAGGTGAATCTAATAGAAATGAACCTAAGCACTACGAAAAGGTGTTTCCTGCTATGGTAGAAGATTGGCGTAACCAATGGAATATTGGCGATTTTCCATTTTACTTTGTACAAATTGCACCTTATATCTATACTGGAAACACAAGCTTTAACACTTATAAAAACACAGCATTTATGAGAGAATCTCAACTTAACTGTGTTAATTTAATACCCAATTCTGGTATTGCTATTACTATGGATGTTGGATCAGAGCATTTTATCCATCCGCCACATAAAAAAGAAGTTGCAAACCGATTGCTTTTTAATGCTTTAAACCAAACTTATGGCTATAAAAGTATTGAGTACACCACACCTATATTTGACACTCAAGAAGCAAAAGATGGTGGATTACTTTTAAAATTTAAGCATGCTAAACAAGGGCTATTTACCTATGATACCTTAAAAGGATTTGAAATTGCAGGAGAAGACAAAATATTTTATCCAGCTGAAGCTGTTATTACAAATCGCAAATATATCTTCGTAAAAAATAGTAACGTACAAAACCCTGTAGCGGTGCGTTATGCTTGGAAAAATTGGATACAAGGCACATTATTCAGTACTAGTTTATTACCTGTGTCATCCTTCAGAACAGATACTTGGGATGACGCTACATGGGTTAAAAATTAATCAACACAGTACAAACTCATTTTTTAAAATTACTATTTCAAATTTCAGTAATTTTGTCATATGGTAAAAGAAATACAACTTCGTATTACACTTAAGGAGGAAGAGCTTGATGATATTTTAGTCTTAAAATCTGCAATAAAACTAGATATAAATAAAGCAACCATTATAGGAGTAAAAGTATTACGAAAGTCTATTGACGCCAGAAAACCCAAAATAATTTTCAATTATAAAGTTGCGGTTTACATAAAACAAGCCTTACCAAAAACGTCCGGATATCAGTTTGATTATAAAGATGTTTCAGAAGCAAAACCCATCCATATTATTGGTTTCGGACCAGCTGGAATGTATGCTGCACTTCGTTGTATAGAGTTAGGTTTTAAACCCATTGTGCTAGAGCGTGGTAAAAATGTAAAAGAGAGGCGTCGTGATTTAAAAGCCATAAACCAAAACCATATTGTAAACGAGGATTCCAATTATTGTTTTGGAGAAGGTGGAGCTGGCACATACAGTGATGGTAAATTATACACAAGAAGCTTAAAACGTGGTGATGTTCGTAAAATTTTTGAAAACCTAGTATATCATGGTGCTACAGATCAGATTTTAATTGATGCCCACCCGCATATTGGCACTAACAAACTCCCAAAAGTAGTACAAAATATTCGAGAAACTATTTTGGAATTTGGAGGTGAAATTCATTTTGAAACTAGAGTTACAGATTTCATTATAAGAGATGAAAAAATTAAAGCTATCCAGCTAAATAATGATAATGAAATCTTTGTTAAAAAAGTTATTCTAGCAACAGGGCATTCAGCCAGAGACATCTATTCTCTTCTTTATAAAAAAAATATAGCTTTAGAAGCAAAATCGTTTGCTATGGGTGTTCGTGTAGAGCATCCGCAGCATATTATTGATAGTATTCAATATCATTGCTCAGGCAATCGACACCAGCTACTTCCTGCGGCATCTTATGGTTTGGTGCAACAGGTTAAAAACAGAGGCGTTTACTCTTTTTGTATGTGTCCTGGCGGTTTTATTGTTCCTGCAGCCACTGCAAATGGAGAAGTCGTAGTTAACGGGATGTCTCCTTCTAAACGCAATAATTTATATGCCAATTCTGGTATTGTAGTTGAAATTGATGTGAACACAGATATACCCAAATACGAGAAATTTGGCGCATTAAAGGGGTTAGAATATCAGAAAAATTTAGAACGATTAGCTTTCACATCTGGAGGAAGAAGTCAAGTAGCACCAGCACAAAGATTAACAGATTTTGTTGAAGGTAAATTATCGCCAACCCTAAATACCACATCTTATCAACCTGGATTAAAATCTGCACCTCTACACTCACTATTACCAAAATTTATTGGTGGTAGGCTCCGAAAAGGTTTTGAGTCTTTTGGTACAAAAATGAAAGGCTATTACACCAAAGAAGCTAATATTGTTGGTGTAGAATCCAGAACCTCATCGCCAGTTAGTATACCTAGAAATAATCAATTACAACACACTCAAATATCAAATTTATATCCCTGCGGCGAAGGCGGTGGTTATGCAGGAGGTATTGTGTCGGCCGCTATGGACGGGGAACGTTGTGCTGAGGCGGCAACTGGGAATTTGTAATTTTTTCTATTTTCGCATATACTTGCTTATGGTATCAAAATCAGTTTATCACAATGGTTAGGCTTTAAGCTGCAAGCCTCAGTCCTACTCCTTAACTTTAAAAAACAAGCAGGTTGCTTCCAAAAATTTATTCCTATTTTTGCAGCACTAAAATTTAATCTAAAATGAAAGCATACATATTTCCAGGTCAAGGTGCTCAATTCTCAGGAATGGGTTTAGACCTTTACGAAGCATCGCCTTTAGCGCAAGAGCTATTTGAGCAAGCCAATGAAATCCTCGAATTTTCTATTACTAATACTATGTTTGAAGGTACTGCCGAAGATTTAAAGGAAACTAAAGTAACGCAACCAGCTATATTTTTGCATTCTGTTATTTTAGCTAAAACCTTAGGCGATAGTTTTAAGCCAGATATGGTTGCAGGCCACTCTCTTGGAGAATTTTCTGCATTAGTAGCAAATGGCGCTCTAAGTTTTGAAGATGGTTTAAAGTTAGTATCTCAACGTGCCATCGCCATGCAAAAAGCTTGTGAATTACAGCCTAGTACTATGGCAGCTGTTTTAGGTTTAGAAGATAATATTGTTGAAAAAATATGTACAACAACCGAAGGTATTGTAGTTGCAGCTAATTATAATTGCCCTGGACAATTAGTAATTTCTGGTGAGATAGAAGCAATAAATAAGGCATGTGAAACTTTAAAAGCTGAAGGTGCACGTAGAGCTTTAGTATTACCTGTTGGTGGTGCATTCCACTCGCCATTGATGGAGCCTGCTCGCGAAGAATTGGCTGCTGCTATCGAAAGCACAACGTTTACGAAACCTAACTGTTCAATTTATCAAAACGTAACGGCAAATGCTGTAAATAATGAGACTGAAATTAAAAAGAATTTAATATCTCAATTAACCGCTCCTGTGCGCTGGACACAATCTGTACAACAAATGCTTACTGATGGTGCTACCCTATTTACTGAAGTGGGACCTGGCAAAGTATTGCAAGGTTTAGTAAAGAAAATTAATAGAGATGCCAAAACTGAATCTGCAACTTTTGAAGCTAACGTATAAATGAAAATTACTCGAAGAACCGTTTTTATTTTTATTACTATTATTTTAACTATTGCTGCTGACCAGATTTCGAAAGTATTGGTAAGACTGTATGTTGAAAAAGGCTCATCATCACCAATTATTGGCGATTTTTTTCAATTGATGAATGTTGAAAACGAAGGTGCTTTTTTAGGTATGGGTAGCGAGCTTAATGATACTCTAAAACTTATATTATTACTTATACTTCCAGTAGTAGTTTTGGGGTTTGTATTGCGCCATGTGATCAAAGATAAAAGTTTAGACAACTGGTCGTTATTTGCATTTGCAAGTATCATTGGTGGAGGTATTGCTAATGTTTATGATCGTTTTGCTTATGGCAGCGTAACTGACTTTTTATACATACGTATAACCGATGTATTAAGAACAGGTATATTTAATTTAGCAGATTTATCTGTAACTACTGGAATGATTATTTTAGTAGCTATGATCTTTAAAAACAAGAAGAAAGCTTAATAATTCTGCTTACATCACTAACAAAAAAGGTGCTGAAAAAATCAGCACCTTTTTAGTTATAAATAAATTTAAAATTTTTAACCTCTCACTTTCTGCTCCCATTCCCATGCAGAACGCATTGCTTCATCAAGCGATAACTCTGTTTTCCAACCAAGATCATCATTGGCTTTGTTTGTATCTGCATAAGCAGAAATAATATCGCCTTCTCTTCTCCCTACAATTTTATAGTTTAATTTTTTTCCAGAAACCTTCTCAAAAGATTTCACTACTTCTAGTACAGAACTTCCTTTGCCTGTACCTAAGTTAAATGTTTCATAGTTTGACTTATTTTTTCCTTGTAATAATCTGCCTAAAGCAATAACATGTGCTTTTGCCAAATCTACCACATGTATGTAATCGCGAATGCAAGTTCCATCAGGTGTAGGATAATCATCTCCAAAAATAGATAACTCATCACGCAATCCTATAGCAGTTTGAGTGATAAATGGAACTAAGTTTTGAGGAACACCTATTGGCAACTCACCAATTTTAACAGATTTATGCGCCCCAATAGGGTTAAAATAGCGTAATGCAATAGCTTTTAAGTTTGGGGCAATTTTACAAGTATCTTTAATAATTTCTTCTCCTATTTGTTTGGTATTACCATAAGGAGACTCAGCTGCTTTAACTGGTGCATTTTCTGTAATTGGTAATTCATCTGCTTGTCCATAAACTGTACAAGATGAACTAAAAATAAATGCTGCTGATGGTAATTTTTTTAATTCTTTTAGAACATAAACTAAAGTTGATATATTATTTTCATAATACAATAATGGCTCTTTTACACTCTCTCCAACTGCTTTACTTGCTGCAAAATGTATAACACCTTTTATATCGCTGTGTCTTACAAAAAAATTCTCTACATCTAACTTTTCTTTTAAATCTATCTGTTCAAACAAAGGCCTTATTCCTGTAATAGCTTCAATACCTTCTAAAACTTCAGCAGAAGAATTTGATAAATCATCAATAATAACAACTTCATATCCTTCATTTTGTAACTCAACTACTGTGTGAGACCCAATGAAACCTAAGCCTCCTGTAACTAATACTTTATCCATTTATAAATTTTATAATTGTTGATGTAATACATTCTATTTGTTCGTCTTCTAATTCTGTATGCATAGGTAATGAAATAACGTCTTTCACCAATTGATTTGTTACTTTAAAATCAGTTTCATTATACCTTTCATCCAAATAAGCTTTTTGTTTATGAAGCGGTATGGGATAGTAAACACCACATGGAATGCCATTTTCATTTAAATGTTTTACCAATGCGTCTCTATTCGCATCTTTAATTCTAAGTGTATATTGATGAAATACATGGCAGTCGCATGTGTCACAAATAGTATCTCCACATCCGTTAGTTAACTTTGGTGTAATAATATTTTTAAAATTTTTAAATGCTTCATTATACTTTCGCGCAGCACTTTGACGTGATGTATTATAAGCATCTAATTTAGGTAATTTAGCATCTAAAACAGCAGCTTGTATACTATCCAACCTAGAATTTACACCCACTACATCGTGATGATAGCGCTTGTACATACCATGATTAACTATACCTCTAATAGTATGTGCTAGATCGTCATTATTAGTAAAAATTGCGCCTCCGTCTCCGTAAGCTCCTAAATTTTTAGATGGAAAAAATGAGGTTGCACCAACATCACCAATGGTTCCTGCTTTAGCTTTTGTACCATCGCCAAATTTGTAGTTTGCGCCAATAGCTTGCGCATTATCTTCTATCACAAATAGATTATGTTGTTTAGCTATCTTAAGTATAGCCTCCATATTGGCACATTGACCAAACAAATGTACAGGAACAATAGCTTTAGTTTTTGGTGTAATAGCTTTTTTTACCGCTTCTACATCTATATTAAAATCATCTTCATTAACATCTACTAAAACTGGTGTTAAATTTAAAAGCGCAATAACCTCTACAGTTGCAGCAAATGTAAAATCTGCAGTAATAACCTCATCACCTGGCTTTAACCCTAATCCCATCATGGCTATTTGTAAGGCATCTGTACCATTTGCGCAGGGAATAACATGCTTTACTCCTAAATAATCCTCTAAATTCTTTTGAAATTCATGAACCTTCGGTCCATTTATAAATGCAGTATTTTCTATTACGTTTTCAATTGAAGCGTTTACCACTTCTTTTATCTCACTGTATTGACCTTTTAAGTCAACCATTTGAATTTTCTTCATGTTTAAAATTTGAAAGTCAGTTTATTAAGAGTGAATAATACCCTATTTTATTCGTGATTAAATTAAGACCTCCACTTACAAAACTACAAAAATCATTAAAGCTATCCTTAGAATTCTTTTAAAGAAATGTATTTTAGCATTAAAGATTTTACCCTTGCAGGCATTATACAATATAGGCATTAGATTTACTGGTTTTATTTTAAAAATCATTGCGTTATTTAATACAAAAATTAAATTTGGGGTTGAAGGACGTAAAAAAAGTTTTATAATTTTAGAAAAAAATTTAAAACCTAAAGACCAAACGTTATGGTTTCACTGTGCATCCCTTGGTGAATATGAACAAGGTTTACCAGTTTTCGAGAAATTGAGAGCGCATTACAATACACATAAAATAGTGTTGACTTTTTTTTCTCCTTCTGGGTTTCAAATACGCAAAAATTCTCCAATTGCTGATGTTGTTGTTTACCTCCCGCTAGATACCAAAAAGAATGCAGTTAAATTTATAAAACTTGTGAACCCAGAACTCTCTGTTTTTGTAAAGTATGATATTTGGCCTAATTATCTAAATACGCTTAAAACTAACAAACTAAAATCTATTTTAATCTCTGCTGCTTTTAGACAAAATCAAATATACTTCAAAACGTATGGCAGCATTTTCAAGAATGCACTATTTACTTTTGCACATATTTTTACTCAAAATAAAAAATCTAAAGATCTTTTAGAATCTATAGGGTATAAAAATACTACAATATCAGGAGACACAAGATTTGATCGTGTGAGTAATCAACTTAAGACTAACAATACCCTAGATTTTATTGAACGCTTTAAAGGAGATAATCTATGTGTAGTAGTAGGCAGCTCATGGCCAGAAGATGAATCGCTATTTATTAATTTTATTAATAAACTAGATATTACTAATGTAAAATTCATCGTAGCACCTCATAATATAAAACCTACTCAAATTAAAAGTTTTGTTTCAAAAATAAATACTTCAGCCATTCTATATTCTGAAAGACAAAATAAGAAAATTAAAGATTATAATGTTTTAGTCATTGATAGCATCGGGCTTTTATCAAAAATCTATAATTATGCAGATGTTGCATATGTGGGTGGTGCTATGGGACATACGGGGTTACATAATACTTTAGAACCAGCAGTTTTTGGAGTGCCTATAATTATTGGGCCTTACCACAAAAAATTTCCAGAAGCACAAGCATTAATTAATAATGGAGGAATGTTTTCGATACAAAATCAAAAACAATTTAATGATATACTTATAAAAGTACTAGAAAATAGTGACTTTCGCTTTGATTCTGGGTCTAAAAACTTAGAGTTTGTAAAGAAACATAGTGGTGCCGTCATCCAAATACTAGATTACCTACGTATATAAAATGTTTTTAAGAAAAAACAAAAACTTGTGCAGATACAATTTATAAGATTATATTGCACTTCTAAATAATTAACACTAAAAACAACAACAATGAAAAAATTAATTTTAAGTTCAGCTTTATTATTAGCCTTAAGTGTATCTTTTACATCATGTAGAGATGCAAAAAAAGCAGGCTCTTCAATTGAGGATGCTGTTGAAAATGCTGCTGAAGCAACTAAAGATGCTGCGAATGATGCAGTTGATGCGGCTGGAAATGCTGCCGAAAAAGCAGGTGACGCTGTAGATAATGCTGTTGACGCTGCCGGTAATGCAGTAGATAACGCAGCTAAAAAAGCAGGAGATGCTGTAGATGGTGCTGTTAATGCTGCTGGTGAAGCTGTAAATAGCGCTGGTGAGGCTGTAGATGGTGCCGCTAAAAAAGCAGGCGAAACAGTTGACAAAGCTGTGGATGCAACAAAAAAAGCAGCTAATGATGCTGCAGAAGCTGCAAAAGCACAAGCAAACAAATTAAAAGGTGCACACTAATTAAAGTCCACTTTTTTATAATTTAAAACCACCTTAACTAAGGTGGTTTTTTTGTGCTTAAAACTTAGCATTTACTTTTTCTAAAAAATATTCAATAAATTAGAGTTTTCTCATACCCAAAAAAAATATACAGTTACAGTAATAGTTCTAACATATTTAAATAAAGACAACATTACTACGAGAACGAACAAACTTTTTAAAAACAAAAAAGCCGAAATTTTCATTTCGGCTTTAAATTTGTACTGAAGACGGGACTTGAACCCGTACGGACTAATGTCCATTGGATTTTAAGTCCAACGTGTCTACCAATTCCACCACTTCAGCAACTTAATTGGTATATTTTAAGAAAGTTTCAGAGCGAAAGACGGGATTTGAACCCGCGACCCCCACCTTGGCAAGGTGATGCTCTACCCCTGAGCTACTTTCGCAGTTTTAATGAACGTACAACCTTTCGATTGCGGATGCAAATTTAAAATATTTCTAGGAATTGCAAAGCCTTTTCTTAAAATAAATAAAAATAATTTTAGGCTTGTTTTTTCTTAACTAACATACGCTTAATCTCATTTAGTTTCATGAGTGCTTCTACAGGCGTAAGTGTATCAATATCAATATGTAGTATTTCGTCTTTAATGTTTTCTAATAAAGGGTCGTCAAGATTAAAAAAACTTAATTGCAAATCATCATTCAAGGTTTTTACTTTATCTGTAAGTTCTTCGCTAGAATGTGATTTTTCTAATTTCTCTAAAATTTTATTAGCACGTCTCAATACTTGTTGCGGCATACCCGCCATTTTAGCTACGTGAATACCAAAACTATGGGCACTACCACCTTCAACTAATTTTCTTAAGAATAGTACATTATTTTTTAATTCCTTAACTGAAACATTAAAGTTTTTGATGCGCCCAAAGGTTTCACTCATTTCATTTAACTCATGATAATGTGTGGCAAATAAAGTTTTAGGTTTTGAGGGATGTTCGTGCAAATATTCACTAATAGCCCACGCAATCGAGATACCATCGTATGTACTCGTACCACGCCCAATTTCATCCAATAACACTAAACTTCTATCTGATATATTATTTAAAATAGATGCTGTCTCATTCATCTCTACCATAAATGTGGATTCTCCCATCGATATATTATCACTAGCACCTACTCTAGTAAAAATCTTATCAACCAAACCTATTTTTGCTGCTTTGGCAGGCACAAAACTTCCTATTTGAGCTAACAAAACAATTAATGCTGTTTGACGTAAAATAGCAGATTTACCAGACATGTTTGGTCCAGTAATCATGATAATTTGTTGCTCTGTTCTATCTAAAAACACATCATTTGCAATATAAGCTTCTCCAAGAGGTAATTGTTTCTCTATAACCGGATGACGCCCATCTTTAATCTCTAAATCAAAAGAATCATCAATTTTAGGGTATACATAATTGTTATCTTTTGCCAATTGAGAAAACCCGCATAAACAATCTAACTGCCCAATTAAATATGCATTTTGTTGTACCGATTTAATGTATTGATTCATCCAGCCAACTAATTCAGAAAATAGCTGCTGCTCTATATTTAAAATACGTTCTTCGGCACCTAAAATTTTAGCTTCGTATTCTTTGAGTTCTTCGGTAATATAACGTTCGGCATTTACTAAGGTTTGCTTTCTTATCCATTCCTCAGGCACCTTATCTTTATGAGTATTTCGTACTTCAATATAGTATCCAAATACGTTATTTGATGCTATTTTTAGTGATGTTATACCCGTACGCTCACTTTCACGCTCCAACATGTTATCCAAATAGTCTTTTCCAGATTTTGATAGCCCGCGAAGTTCATCTAATTCTGAAGAAAAACCCGTAGCAATTGTATGCCCTTTTAAAACATTTACTGGCGCTTCTTCATTTAAGGTTTCTTTTATTTTTTCACGAAGCACTTCGCAACTTTGTAAGTTATCACCAATAATTCGTAAAGATTCATTTTTAGAGTTTGATGCTAAAGCCTTAATAGGCACAATAGCCTCTAACGAGTTTTTAAGTTGAATAACCTCTCGCGGATTTACTTTTCCTGTAGCTGTTTTTGAAATTAACCGCTCTAAATCGCCAATATGTTTTATGTGATTTTGAGTATTTTGAAGTATCTCATCTTGTTTAACTAAAAAGTTAACCACCTCATGACGTTGCTTAATTTTTTTAACATTTTTAAGAGGCAATGCCAACCAACGTTTTAACAATCTTCCACCCATAGGTGAGATTGTTTTATCAATCACATTTAAAAGTGTAACCGCATTATTATTGGTAGAATTATAAAGTTCTAAATTCCTGATAGTAAATTTATCCATCCACACATAATCGTCTTCAGCTATTCTGGATATAGACGTTATATGCTTTAATTTATGATGCTGTGTTTCACTTAAATAATGTAAAATAGATCCAGAAGCGATAATACCTTCATATAAATCTTCAATACCAAAACCTTTTAAGGTTTTAGTATCAAAATGCTTTATTAAAGTTTCATAAGCATAATCGGTTTGATACACCCAATCTTCTAAATAATAGGTATGAAAATCGTCTCCAAATGCGTCCTTAAAGGCTGTTCGCTTTTGTTTAGAGATTAGCACTTCACTAGGACTAAAATTTTGAAGTAATTTATCTATATACTCAGCATTTCCTTGAGACGTTAAAAACTCTCCAGTTGAAATATCTAAAAACGAAATGCCTATGTATTTTTTATCAAAATATACTGAGCACAAGAAGTTATTAGATTTAGATACTAACACCTCATCATTTAAAGCTACACCAGGAGTTACCAATTCTGTAACGCCTCGTTTTACAATGGTTTTGGTTTGTTTAGGGTCTTCTAACTGATCGCAAATAGCTACACGCTCACCAGCTTTTACCAGTTTTGGTAAATAAGTGTTTAAAGAATGATGAGGAAAGCCTGCCAATTCGGTTTCACTCTCACTACCTGCACCGCGTTTAGTTAAAATAATACCTAAAATGCCTGCGGCTTTTACAGCATCGCTTCCAAAGGTTTCATAAAAGTCGCCCACACGAAACAATAATAAAGCATCAGGATACTTTACTTTAATAGCATTGTATTGTTTCATTAATGGGGTTACTTTTTTTGCTTTTTTCATTTAATCTTTTTTCATTTCCATGAAGATGAAAATCTCAACGTAAAATCGTTTTTTAGTGTTATTTTTACCAAAGTTGTAGCATGCAATGTACCATTAATTTCATGTGTTATGAAGCTGATTTTTTAGAAGTTATCTACAATTAGAACGAGATTTCAACAATAAAGATGTTCGCTTTCGCGGAAAAAGAAAAAATAAATGCTAATAAGATTTCCACATTGGTGTAAATAAAAAAAAGATTTTTTAATGCGTAAACTTAAAAATAGCGAATTAAATAGATTAAGTGTTGATGGGTTTAAAGAAGCTAAAAAAACACCTATCATCATTATTCTTGATAACATTAGAAGTTTAAACAACATTGGCTCAATATTTAGAACGAGTGATGCGTTTTTAGTTGAAAAAATATACCTCTGCGGTATTACAGCAACACCGCCACATAAAGATATTCATAAAACTGCTTTAGGTAGTACAGATACAGTAGCTTGGGAATATGCTGAAAATACAATTAATATCATTCAAAAATTAAGAATTAATGGTGTAAAAATTTGTGCTGTTGAACAAGCCGAAAATGCTACAATGCTAAACAATTTCTCTACAGAACCAGAAACCACATATGCTTTTATTTTTGGTAATGAAGTTAAAGGCGTTTCGCAAAACGTAGTTTCGGCGAGTGATATGATAATTGAAATTCCGCAATTTGGCACCAAACATTCTTTAAATATTTCGGTAAGTTGTGGTATTGTAATTTGGGATGTTTTTAGTAAATTATAATGAAGTAACAAAAGAACATACGTACTGATGATAATAAAAAAAGTAGCGAAGCATAAACTAATTTTTCAAAAGCGATTACAGCAAAAAAATACATTACAATCTATTTCTAAAATAGAAAACAATACACTTCAATTAGTATTAAAAGCATTTAAATTGGCTAAAAACAACTCTTTTAGTAAAGAAGATATTACCGCTTTTAAAAGGTGTGAAGCTTACAGAGATACACTTATTAATAATGACAGTATCATAAATTACGAAATCTTTGGTATAAACGATACAGCAACAGTTTCAGAGATTTGTAATAAAGCAGCCTCTAAACAAAAATGGTGTCACTTTTTATACAATATCGCAAAAGAACTAACCAAAGCAACCGTTCTAGAAATAGGTACTAATTTAGGAATTTCTGGCACGTATTTATTAGAGGCCATTAAAGGTAAAAATAGTTTTTTTACAACAATGGAAGGCCTACCACAACTATGTGAGATTGCGTCTAAACAATTTGAAACTATAACAACTCCTGATAATTTTAAAGTAGTGCAAGGTTTATATGATATAACATTTCCAGAAGTCATGAAAAATGAGCGGAAATACAACTTAATTTTTATAGATGGTAATCATAAAAAAGAACCTACACTTCAATATTTTAATGTTATAAAATTGAATATAAAATCTCCAGCTATTTTTGTGTTTGACGATATTTATTGGAGTGATGCCATGAAAGACGCTTGGAGCATTATAAAAAACGATCCATCAGTTAACTTTACTATTGATTTATACGAACAAGGTATTGTAATAATTGATACCAACGAAAACATCAAAAACAAGCATTTCAGCTTACACCTTTCTTATTAAAAGTTTAAAAAATAATAGTTTAGGCAAGCCTTATAAAGTGAAATTTAATTTAAAGATTTCGTATGTTTTGATTTTTAATAATATTACACTTTATTATCTATTTATTAAATTACGATACCAAACGTAATAAATTATGAAACTAAACTATGTTCTCTATCTTTTTGTAATTACATTATTTACTACAGGATGTAAAAAAAACAAGATATACCTATTGCATTTCTTTCAATGGAATTGCAACCCAACCAAAAGGAGCGCACCCTAACTATTTTAGCCAATGAAATTGATGGTGTAACCACAGAGCATGTTACAATTACCGATGATATTACTAAACATGTAACACTTAAAGAAGGTTACAAAACTATTTACCTTTTTATAAGTGGCTATGGAAACTTAACGTCTGGTGACTCAATTTATAAAATTGTACCAGAAACCATTATGCTACCAAATAATGTAAATAATATTTCTTTTAAACCTCTTAAAAACGAGTCATTACATTACCTTAAAGTATCTGTGTTTCAAACAAAACTAGATGTAAAAGACCTACAAACATTTCCAAAGGAAAATATTAATACCATCTATTTTAAAAAATTTACAGATTGCAAGTCATATACTGAGCCTATTAAAAGTCCGCAAACCACAAGCAGGACTATTTTACCTAATAAAATAATACCAAGAGTAGCGATGGGAACTGTTAAAACTATTGGGCCAGATAAAGTAGGCGCTCACGAACACGGAATGTTAGAGCAGTTGTTTTTGGGTTTAAAAGACAATAGTACTATTGTATATGCAGATGAAGCACAAATTAATTTTCCTGAATATACGTTGCTGCACATTCCTCGTGGTTCTAGTCATTCTGTAAGCGTAAACGAAAACAAAGAAATGTACTATGTTTGGATGGACTTTTTTGTTGATAAGGATGGAGAAGCATGGCTTAAAACTCATAATACAAAAGACGAATAATACCACATAGCTATCAAAAAGAAAAAGACACCTTGGCCTACAAAGGCTGTAATGAATCAAATTTACAATCAACATCTTTGGGGTGGAAATAATTATGATTTTTATTCTGGCGAAGGTTCACACCGTCATGAAATTATAGTACCGTATATAGAAGTTGTAATTAAGTTTCTAGAGTCATTACCAAACCTTATTACAGTTTGCGATTTGGGATGTGGCGATTTTAATATTGGAAAGCACTTAGCGCCGTATTGTAAAAGTTATATTGCTGTGGATATTGTTGACAATCTTATTGATAGGAACAGAAAAAAATTTAATATAGATGGCTTAAAGTTTTTATGTATTGATATTTCAAAAGACGAATTACCATACGCCGATTGCGCTATTCTAAGAAACGTGCTACAACATTTATCAAACGCCGAAATACAAAAAATCATAAAAAAACTAGGGAATTACAAATATATAATTCTTACAGAACACATCCCCTCAGGTAAGTTTACTGCCAATACAGATATTATCTCAGGGCAAGGTATTCGGTTAAAGAAAAATAGTGGCGTAAACTTATTAGAATCACCATTTAATTTAAAAGTTAAAGCAACAAAGCAGTTTGCAGAATCTATACTAGAGAACCAAAAAGGCCAAATAATTACTACGTTGTATCAGTTATTCTGATAGGTTTAAAACCTACAGAAGCCTTTGTTTAAAATAAAAAGGCTGCCCTCTGATGGCAACCTTTGTTTTATAACAAAAATATCTATTACTATTTGTTAGAGCACAATATTACATTTCCACTTTTTCATGCGCAGTATTCGCCCATCTTATTTGTGCTCTACCTCCTGGAACACGGTATGCGCCATATCTAATTTTTGATTGCGTCCCTCTATCTGGTTCAGGAATATTCCAATTAAAGGCTTCACCACCAATTATAGCATTACAATAATGTATTTTTTTAGTAGTATCTGTTGGATCTACTTTAAAACCTACCTCTAACTCAAAAGAAGTAATCTCGTTTTTATTTACTCGCTTTAGAAATACTACTTCTCTACCACTACCTGATCCTCCACGAACTAATATACGTTCTGCATAAATATCAAAAGCAACTTGCTTGTCAGCATTACTACCGGTACCGTAAACAGGATGCGCTCTATACAAACAAATAGCAGGATCTGCTGAACCACCGCCACCAGTATGTTGGCCTTTGGCTTGTGCTATGTAAGAGCCATTTCTACTAAAAACACCTGCATCTGCAGTTTCAAGGATTCTGAAATCTCCAGTAAATTTAACAAATGTACCTACATTAGTACTTCTTGCAACAGGTAATGCACGCTCAATTCTTGGTTGCAAAGTGTTTGCAGCATCTTGATTATTAGAGTCTGCTGTTATGTTATAAATGCCCCAAGTAGTGCCATCAATAACGCTTTCTTGATAGTTTGCATAACAACTTCTATCATCAATAGTTCCAACATTGGCAGCATTTGCTATATCACTAGAAGTTCTAGTAGTATTTTCACCTTCAGGTGTGCAAGTTGTAATTTCTCGTGTATCTTCATCACTTGCAACTTCTACATCGGTTTCCTCAGGAACATCTGGTTCTTCTGGAATAACAACTTCTAATGGATCAACAATAGTGTCTCCATCACTACTACATGAAAACAAGTTTCCAAAAATAACTAGGATTGCCAAAAATGGCATAATTTTTAATCTTAATTTTAAGTCTTTCATATATATTGTTTTTTTTATTTCAAATATAATAAACAAAGTGTACCAAACTATCCTGCCCTATACTGCTCCACGCTACTGTATAAATAAACAAAGGATCGCTATTTTAATTAAATTACGTTTAAACAAAATTTCTTATTTATATAATAAGATTACAATTTTAATAAACGTAACACTAAATATGATAACGATAGACTTACTTAAAAGTTGTATTTATTTTTAAAGAACACAAGAAAAATCTATCCGTGTATACATAATTTTAATTTTGATTTCAATTTATGATTTCTTTAAAAATAAATTAATCGTCTATCTTTTTAAAACAAAATAGAACTCCTAGGGTATAAAAATTATAAAACACCATTTATTATAAATAAGTTAGACGTAGAAATAATAAAACCTTACCAAAACAAAACTATTTAACACCTATATTTATTGATAAAACCAATAATATTTAATTGGTATAGCATTTATAAAATTAATAAAATTCCTAGAGTTTGAAAATAAAATTTTCTTAAAAAAATGCTAATACTTATTAAATTAACTTTCACAAAGCTTTTTTAAAACCCACAAATAATCCTCCCTGTTTTCTACAAAATCTCGATTAGAAACATCGATAATTTTTACATCAAAATCATTTTGAGTTTTTAAGAAGTCCAAATATCCTGCATTAATTTTTTCTAAGTAATCATCTGCAATATTTTGCTCATACGTTCTCCCACGTTTTCTTATATTTTGCTGTAAACGCTCAGTATTTTGATATAAATAAATATATAACTCTGGCTTTTTAATATCTTTATACATCAAATAAAATAATTTTCGGTACAAGCTAAATTCGTCTCCACCAAGTGTTATTTTAGAAAAAATCAATGATTTAATAACATAATAATCACTAATAATTACGTCTTTAAACAAATCGAGTTGGGATAAATCGTCCGAAATTTGTTGGTATCTATCTGCTAAAAAAGACATTTCTAAAGAAAAAGCATACCGATTAGCATCTTCGTAAAATTTTGGTAAAAACGGATTGTCAGCAAAACGCTCTAAGATGAGTTTTGCATTAAAATCATACGCCATTTTAGTTGCTAAACTTGTTTTTCCTGCACCAATATTTCCCTCAATAGCAATGTAGTTAAACTTTGAAAAATCATATTGTTTACTCGGATTTTTTAACCAAATTTTAATGGGCTCTAAAACAGAATCGTCTTCACATTCATCCAACAAAACTGATACAGAGGTCTCTAATTTTGGATGTATTACTTTTGAAGCTATATCATTTAAAGGTAATAATACAAACCTGCGTTTTTCCATTTCAGGATGTGGTACTTTCAGGGTTTCAGTATCAATTATAGCATCTTCAGCAAAAATAATATCTAAATCTATAATGCGAGCTTCGTAACCTTTAATACCGCTTCGTGTGCGACCTAAATCAGTTTCAATTTTTAATAAACCACCTAAAACCTCTTGAGGTTTTAAATAACTATCCAACACCAAGCAGCAATTAAAAAAATCTTCACTTTCAAACCCAAAAGCTGGCGACTTATAAACTTTAGAAATTAACTTGATATTCCCAATGCGCTCGTAAATAGCAGTAACAGCAGTTTGTAAGTTTTTAAACTTATCGCCTTTGTTACTACCTAATGCTATATAAAATATTTTGGGTTTTTCCATTGAGAAAGCAAAATAATAAAAACTAAATGGATTTGGGTTATATTTATTGTTGTGATTTTAAGGCGTGAAACATCGTATTGAGATGCATTTATTCATCTAAATCAAAATATATAGTCCTTATCTTTGTTAAAAAAATCTCGATTCATCTTGCTAGCACAAGAGATTAGAACTGACAAACAGGTAATTAATGACACGTAAAGACAAACTGACTGCGCAACGTATTTATATACTTTTAGGAGGACTATTCATAACATCTCTAGTAGTTTCTAATCTTATTTTTCAAAAATTTTTTTATTGGTATCCTTTTGATGTTGAAATTTTTGGAAGCAAGTTATTCGAAATTTCAGTAGGTATATTACCCTACCCTATTACATTTTTAATTACTGATTTAATCAGTGAAATTTATGGTAAAAAACGTGCTAACGATGTGGTAGTGGTTGGCATTTTTGCCTCTTTATTTTCCCTTTTAATCATTTACGCTGCTGATGTAGTTCCGGCAACACCGTGGGCTCCTGTGGATAATAATACGTTTAGAATTGTTTTTGGTAACTCGGTTATTGCAGTATTTGCTAGCATGCTTACCTACTTATTTGCACAATTTGTAGACATTCAAATTTATCATTTTTGGAAACGCCTTACCAAAGGCAAACATTTGTGGATTAGAAATAATTTCTCCACTTGGTTTTCTCAATTTGTAGACACATTTACTATTGTATTCTTACTTTGTACTTTTGGCATCATAGATTGGGTAAATTTTAAAGGCTTGCTCGTAAGCGGATTTCTATTTAAGGTTTTTGTTGCTGTTTTAGACACGCCACTACTTTATCTTGGGGTATATTTGTTTAAAAATCGCTTTAATCTTAAAGTAAATGAAGAACTAGATTTACTGTAAGTAACCGTAACATCCATATCCGTTAACAATCACACCGCATAGGTTAAATTTTTATTAAACTTTTTAGTTACTTCGTCAAAAAATACGTGTCTTACGTATATTACTATAAAGTTACACTCATGAAGAAAGTCTTAAAGATTGCAGGTATTTCACTTTTAATTATTATCGCGCTTTTAATAGCTATTCCTTTTGCTTTCCAAGGGCAAATTAAAGATATGGTAAAACGTTTTGTTAACCAAAATGTAAATGCCAAGGTAGAGTTTAGTGATGTAAACTTAAGTTTTATTCGCAGTTTTCCGCAGGCATATGTTAGTGTTAACGATTTAGTAATTACTAATTTTGAACCCTTTAAAGACGAAACCTTTGCTACAGCAAAAGATATAGCCTTCACCATGTCTATCAAAGAGCTGTTTAAATCTACAGATGAAGGCGCAATAGTAGTAAACTCTATTACTGTTGAAGAAGCACTATTAACCCTAAAAACCGATAAATTAGGTAATAATAATTACGACATTACCAAGGAAAATAAAAATGATACACCTTCTACAAACAATAATAGTTTTGGCTTTGATATTGAAGATTACCAAATACTAAACAGTGCGTTTAGATATATTGATGAAGGCTCAGAAATTTTAATAGATGTTACAGAGTTAAATCATGAAGGTCATGGTACATTTTCTACAGAAGTATCAGAACTAGATACTCAAAGTAAAGCCAACGTAAGTATAACCTTAGGTAGTACAAGCTATTTAATCAATAACCCCGTAAAACTTGATGCCTTAATAGGCTTAGACCTAGAAAACTCTAAATACTCTTTTAAAGATAATACAGGATTTATTAACGATTTACCTTTAGAGTTTGACGGGTTTGTACAACTTGTTGAAAACGGACAAAACATTAACATTTCATTCGAAAACCCAGAATCAGACTTTAAAAATTTCTTAGCGGTAATTCCCAAAACGTATTCGAAAAATATTGAAAACGTAGAAACTACTGGCGATTTTAAAGTAAAAGGTTTAATAAAGGGATTAAGCTCAGAAACAACTATTCCTAATTTAAATATAAGTATCACCTCTAATAATGCTTCATTTAAATATCCTGATTTACCAAAACAAGTGAACAATATTTCAATTAACACTCAAATAAAAAATGAAACTGGTAACTTAGATGATACCTATATAGATATTAAAACTTTAAATTTCAAAATAGATGAAGATGTATTTAAATCGTCAATTACTTTAAAAAATTTAACCAAAAACATGTTGGTTAATGCTAATTTAGATGGTGTTTTAAACTTAGGTAACATTTCAAAGGTATATCCTGTAGCATTAGATAATACACTCACTGGTATTTTAAAAGGTAAAATTAACACAACTTTTGATATGAATGCTATAGAAACTAATGCTTACCAACGAATTAAAAATAATGGTACTGCAAGTATTACAGATTTTGTGTTTTCTTCGGAAGATATTGTGAACCCTATTCATATTTCTGAAGCTAATATGTCCTTTAATCCTGGAAAAGTATCGCTTTATAACTTTAAAGCAAAAACTGGAGATAGCGATTTAAATGCCTCTGGTACTATTAATAATTTATTAGGATTCCTGTTGAGCGACAATACCTTGAAGGGGAATTTTAACGTAAATTCAAACCTATTTAAAGTCAGTGATTTTATGTCTGAAGATGAAACTGTCTCAGAAGACAATAAAACCACAACAGACGAAGCGTCTCTTAAAATACCAAAGTTTTTGGATTGTACCATAAATGCAAATGCGAAAAACGTAGTTTATGACAATTTAAATCTTAAAAACGTTACAGGAACACTATTTATAAAAGAGCAAAAGGCAGCATTACAAAATATGACCTCATCACTTTTTGATGGTAAATTAGCCATTAGTGGTGCAGTCTCTACAAAAGACGAAACCCCTGTTTTCGATTTAAAATTAGGCGCACAAGATTTTGATATTGCCCAGTCGTTTAAAGGCATGGAATTACTGCAAAACTTAGCCCCAATTGCAAAATTATTACAAGGTAAACTTAATACAACTTTAAGCCTTTCGGGAGCTTTAGATAACGAGTTTTCGCCTATAATGAGTTCTGTATCTGGTGATGCCTTGGCAGAATTATTAACTACGCAAATTAATACCCAAGATGGGTTACTGAGTAAACTAGAAAGTTCTTTAAACTTTATAGATTTTGATAAATTAGATTTAAAAGATGTGAAAACAAAACTAGATTTTGCCGACGGAAAAGTAGCAGTAAAACCTTTTGATTTTAAATATAAAGATATAAACATTGAGGTTTCTGGCGCTCATGGTTTTGATAAAACACTAAACTATAACGCCGTATTTAATGTACCTGCAAAATATTTGGGAAGTGAAGTAAACCGATTAATAGGAAAAATAAATGATGCGGAAGTAAATAATATTACTGTACCAGTAACGGCTAATATTTCTGGAATTTTTACAAATCCAACGGTTAAAACAGACTTAACAAGTGGTGTAAAAAACTTAACCAATCAACTTATTGAAATTCAGAAACAAAAATTATTAAATCAAGGCAAAGACAAGGTTAAAGATTTAATTGGAGACGTTATTGGTGGTAATAAAACTAAGACTGATTCCATTAAAAAAGAGCAAAATAACACCGTTAGCGATGTGCTTACTGATATTTTAAAATCTAAAAAACCACAAGACACCACAGAAACAGAAACAGAAACAGAAACAAAATCTACCGAAAAAAAGTGATAAAAAATGTATTAGGCGGTTTATTAGGAGGGAAAAAAAAGAAAGTTAAGGATACTGTAAATTAAGTTTAGTTATTTAAATTAAACATTACATTTTTTTAAAATCAATATCTAGTATTTCTTGACATTCTAAAAAAAATCATCGAACTTCGTTTAACATTGGATATAAGTTGTTAGAACGACGTATATCCATTAGATCGTTAAACGAACCTCTCCAATAACCCCAAAAAAATTCCCATACAAACTTAAATAACACACTGCCCTCAATTAAAGATTGAAGCGGCATCCCTTCTTATTGACTTAGAAAATACGTCTACTTTTAGAAGGGGCATCTAACTGTGATACCGCCTGTAGGCAGGTACCAAATTTCTTGATACAATATGCTTTTTTTGTATTGGCAGAACTATAAATACGATAACTTAATTTAACTCAAAAATGATCAAAAACAGTCTAAAATCGCAAAAAAAACGTCGTTTTTTATCGATTTTGATACTTTTTTGACAAAAAACGTTCATTTCTTAGGAAATCTCGATTATAAGTTTAAGTTATATTTATGTTTAATTATAAATTATAATTCAGGATAATATATGAGGCAATTAAAAATCACGAAACAAATTACCAACAGAGCATCTAAATCGTTAGACAAATACCTACAAGACATTAGTAAGCTATCCATGGTTACCGCCGAGGAAGAAGTGGAATTGGCGCAACGGATAAGGGAAGGCGATCAAAAAGCGTTAGATAAATTGGTAACGGCTAATTTAAGATTTGTGGTTTCGGTTGCTAAACAATACCAAAACCAAGGCTTGACACTATCTGATTTAATTAACGAAGGTAATGCAGGATTGGTAAAAGCAGCAAAGCGTTTTGATGAAACCCGTGGTTTTAAATTTATAAGTTATGCGGTATGGTGGATACGTCAAGCTATTTTACAAGCTATTGCACAACAGGCTAGAATAATACGCTTACCTTTAAATAAAATTGGATCTATTAATAAAATTAGAAAAGCGTACTCTTACCTAGAACAAACACATGAACGCGAACCTGATGCGCATGAAATTGCTAAAAATTTAGATTTAAGCGTTAGTGATGTGCAACAATCTATGAGTGTTTCGGGCAGACATTTATCAATGGATGCACCTTTTCAAGAGGGAGAAAATTCTAATTTATACAACGTTATACAGTCTGATGAATCTCCAAGACCTGATGCTAATTTGATAAAAAAATCGCTAAATATTGAGGTTAATCGTGCCTTAAACACATTATCTGAAAATGAGGCGCATGTTATTAAACACTTTTTTGGTATTAATATTAAGCAACCTGAGACCTTACAAGAGATTGGGGATAAAATAGGTTTAACTAGAGAACGCGTACGACAAATAAAAGAAAAAGGCATTAGAAGGCTTAGAAATACTAACAAGAGTATGGTTTTACGAACATATTTGGGTTAGATTTAAAACAAAAAATCTAATATATTAGGTTTTTATAATTTAAAGTGTGAAATTTGCAAACCTTTTTTAGGAAAGCTTAAAAAATAAAATAAATATATTCATGTTAAAGATTATAGTAAAAGACGGTGAAAATATAGAGCGCGCTTTAAAACGTTACAAGCGTAAGCATAGAAATATTAAAGTAATGCAAAATTTAAGAGAAGGACAGTATTTTACTAAGCCATCTATTAAAAGACGTCGTGAAGTACAGAAAGCGGCTTATATACAAAATTTAAGAGATCAAGAAGATATATAGGTCTTAATCTCTACATAATATTGAAAACCCATTTACTTTTTTTAGTAAATGGGTTTTATAGTTTGTAAGCTTTTAGAATTTATAGCTACAAATACCCTATGATACTTGTTTATTTATTTATAGGAATTATCGCTGCGATTTTAAGTGCACTACCCCTTGGAGCATCAAACATTGCTGTTATAAACACAACACTTAAAGAAAATGCTAAACAAGCTTTTAAAATTGCAATTACTGCTGGTATAGCAGAGGTACTACTTTCATATTATGCATTAGACTGCAATAAAGCTATTACACTTTTTTTTGATGATAACTTATGGGTACAAACTACTGTAGTATTGTTACTTTTTACTGCCGGTAGCTATTTGTTTTTTAAGAAGCAAACAAATAAAACAGCAAAAAAAAGTAAACTAGCACAATCTAAATACGCTACTGGTTTTTTATTGGGTATTATAAATCCTCCTGTTTTAATTTATTGGGTAATTGCCTTTGGAGTATTAAATAATAACGACTTTATGCTGTCTTTACAGTCGTCGATTCTCGTATTGTTCTTGTTTTTTGCTGGTGTGTATATAGGCAAGTTGGTAACGCTTTATGCTTACAGTAAAATGAGCGTTATTATTAAACATAAAGTGACTAATATTACGCAAACATTAAATAGAGTTACAGGTGTATTATTAATAATTATCGGACTTATACAAAGCACACAACTTTACCTTCTGTAATTTATAACAACAGTTGGCATTACCAAAACAACACTAATTAAAGTACTGAAATATTTACTACTAAGCCTTCATTAGCCCGCACATTAAATACAGTATCATCTTCAAAAATAAGGTATTGTCCTTTTACACCAACTAATTTACCTTGATAAGACAATTCCTTTTTAATATTTAAACTTTTGGGCTTTTCTGGATATTTATGTACAGGAAATTCTAAATTTGTTTCACTATTATGCGCTATAAAATACGCTTTGGCTTCATCTGGAATAAATGATTTTAAGCGTTCTCGCCATTCTAATAGATTTTCGTCTTCAATATCATTCTTTAACATTTTTCGCCAATTGGTTTTATCGCCCACATGATTTTTTAAAGCTACCTCTGTAATACCTGCTAAATATCGGTTTGGCACTTCAACAATTTCAATAGCTTCATGCGCTCCTTGGTCTATCCACCTAGTGGGCACTTGTGTTTTTCGGGTTACACCTACTTTTACGTTACTAGAATTTGCCAAATACACAATGTGTGGTTGTAATTGTACTCTTTTTTCGTATTCTAAATCACGATCTTCTTTATCCAAATGTGCTGTACTTAATTCTGGGCGCATAATCCAATCGCCAGCTCTGGCTGTATCAAAAAAACACTGTTTATCAAAACCTTGTCGATAAATTGGTTTATCCAAACCACAATTCAAGCATTGAAACTTTACAAATTCTAATTTTAAAAATTTATTTAGCAATTGGTTGATGTTAATGAAGTCATTATCAAACACTAAATAATATTGAATAGGGTTTGAAAATTCAGTTTCCATTTTCCTTAAAACACCTTGGTAGGTCATATTAAAAAAAGTATTATTTTTAAAAAAATAAAGATAGTGTAAATATGCCAATCCCTTTAGTTAATTCCATTGCGTCATGGTTTCTTAAGAAACGATTTCATCAAATAGAATTATTTCTAAAATACCCTAACGAAGTACAAAATGAGCTACTGCTAAATTTAATTAGTTTTGCAAAAAACACTCAAATTGGCAAACAACATGATTTTGCTTCTATTAAAGATTACAACACCTTTGCCGAACGTGTACCTATTAAAAATTATGATGGTTGGCAAGATTGTATAGAACGCTCAAGACGAGGCGAAAACAATATTTTTTGGCCTACGCCTATTAAATGGTTTGCAAAATCTAGTGGTACTACAAGAGCTAAGAGTAAATTTATACCTGTAAGCGAAGAATCTTTAGAAAAATGCCATTATGCAGCTAGCAAAGATTTGTTGTGCATGTACTTAAATAACAACGAACACTCACAACTTTTTACAGGTAAAAGCTTAAGGCTTGGTGGTAGTAAAGAACTATACAAGGAGAATGGAACCGTATTTGGAGATTTATCTGCCATACTTATTGATAATATGCCCTTTTGGGCAGAGTACAGCAGTACACCAAGCAATAAGGTATCTTTAATGAGCGATTGGGAACATAAAATGCAAGCTATTGTAAATGAAACTATAAATGAAAATGTTACCAGTTTAGCAGGTGTACCATCATGGATGTTAGTACTTCTAAATAACGTTTTAGAAACCACAGGTAAAGAAAGTCTACACGACATTTGGCCAAATTTAGAAGTCTATTTTCATGGTGGTGTTAGTTTTGTACCTTATAAAGATCAGTATAAAAAAATACTACCTAAAAAGAGTTTTAAATATTACGAAATATACAATGCTTCCGAAGGTTTTTTTGCTATTCAAGATCAAAACAATTCTGATGAATTATTGCTTATGCTAGATTATGGTATTTTTTATGAGTTTATACCTATTGATATCTACGCTACTTCAAAAGAAAAAGCAATTCCTTTAAGTGATGTTGAATTGAAAAAAAACTACGCTGTTATCATCACTACTAATGCAGGGTTGTGGCGTTATAAAATTGGTGATACTGTTAGGTTTACCTCATTAGATCCTTATCGTCTTAAAATTACAGGTAGAACTAAACATCATATTAACGTTTTTGGAGAAGAGTTAATTATTGAAAACGCAGAGACCGCTTTAAAAAAAGTGTGTAAACGTACTAAAGCCGAAATTATAGATTTTACAGCTGCACCAATTTTTATGGAAGGCAAGGAAAAAGGCGCTCACGAATGGTTAATAGAGTTTAAAACACCACCAAAAGACATCAATTACTTTAATGAGTTATTTGATAATGCCTTAAAATCTTTAAACTCTGATTATGAAGCTAAACGTTATAATAACATCACACTAAACAAACCTACCATAAATATTGCAAGACCTCAATTATTCCATGATTGGTTAAAACAAAATGACAAATTAGGTGGACAACATAAAGTACCAAGACTTTCCAACACGAGAGACTACCTTGACGATTTACTAAAATTAAATTACTAAGCGTTTTTTATTGTCAGAATAGCCTCTAAAACAGTGCCTTAACGATTTTTAGAGACTATTTATCTAAAAATATTTGTAGAACTTAACTAATCAATACATTTAACTTCAACTAAACCTTAAAACCCTCAAAATATGAAGATTAATGTATTCATATTATCCCTGTTATCCTTCTATTTTCTTTATAGTCAAGAATCATCAAATTTAATCGTTGAAAACGATATTAATAATTTGGACTACTCAACTATATCTATTGAAATAGATAACAACGGCTTTAATTTCGAAATTCTAGACACTGGTATTAATTCCAAATACTCAGAATTTGGTTCAGGTTTTTTTATGGATAAACTTATAATGGTATCCTCAAAAAAAATTGGTGCACTTGCTAGAGTTGATCCAAATACAAATGAAGCTTACAAAGATTTATTTTGCTTAGATATCAATAAAAACGGAAGCTTAAGTTCTCCTTTATTATTCTCAAGAATATTAAATACGAGTAATAATGAAGACCAATTAACGTTTACTCCTGATCAAAAAACCGTTTTTTTTACGAGAAGTGACAAAAATAACGCTTTGGTATACAAATTATACAAGGCCAATTTGGAAGAAGGTTCTCATGGCAATTGGATAAATCATAAGTTATTACCAATTAATACAAATGGTGCTTCAATAGAAAATCCGTTTGTTGATCCTAAGGGTGAAAAAATTTATTTCTCTTCAAATAGAAGCGACTCGTATGGTGGTTACGATATTTATGTTGCTGATATAAATAATGATGGCACTTTAGGACCAGTAACTAATTTAGGCCCTAACGTAAACACGCCTTTAGATGAAAAGTATCCATCTCTTTCTTTAGATGGGATATATTTATATTTTTCTTCAAACGGACACCAAAACATAGGTGGTTATGATATTTTTGTAAGTAGAATTCTTGAAAAAGGTGTAAAAGCACCCCGTAATATGGGTAACACTATAAACACCCCTTATAATGAAGTAGCATATTTTTTAGCCGCTAGAAACAAAGCTTATTTATCATCTGATAGACCAAGCGGAAAAGGGAGTTACGACTTGTATGCTGCTATAAATAACGAAATAAAACAATCTTTAAAAGGAGTCGTTTCGCATTCTAAAAGTAAAATAAACTTACCCAATACAACAGTTATTTTAAAAGACGAAGACGGCAATGAAGTTGCTAAACAACTTACAGATAAAAATGGTGGTTTTGTTTTTGATGTTTTACCTTTTGAAGAATATACGATAAGTACAGAAAAAGACGGTTATGTAAATAAAACCTCTAATTTTAGTGCTAGTAAAGGTTTTGAAACTACCTACTCTAAAAATTTAGAACTAGATACCACTGCACCAAAAATTGAAAAGGTTAATAATAACCTAGCAATAGTTATAGAAAACATCTATTTTGATTCTGCAAAATGGAGTCTTAAACAGGAATCTCATATTTCACTAGATAAAATTGTTAGTGTTTTAACTAAACACCCAGAAATAAAATTATCTATAAACGCTCATACTGATAATAAAGGTAGAGCGTCTTATAACATGAATTTATCAAAAAAACGTGCTGCATCTGCTTTACAGTTTCTAGTTGAAAATGGAATTAATAAAAATAGACTAGAATTTAAAGGCTTTGGCGAACTAGAACCAAAAATAGATTGTAAATCAAATTGTACAGACCAAGATTTACAAGAAAACAGACGTGTAGAATTTATTATTTTAAATTAATGCTAGTTGATAAAACTCGACGAATAGATAAAGCGCATACGCTTTTGGAGTTTTAACGAGTAATTCGTCTTATGGTCTAAAAAACTAAACATCGGTTTGCTGAAACCTTAGAGTACGCCTACTTTTGAAGTGTAAATATAAAAACTATACCAAAAAAATTATATATTAATTAATGTCCATTAAAATATACCGCGCCAATAGGCGTGGTTTTTTTTGTTCAAAATCTAGTATCTTTATTAAAAATTAATATCATGAAATTCAAAATCACTACTATTTTACTTTTAACGGTTTTATGTTTTAGCTTAAAAGGATATACACAAGAAACCCAAAATGATTTTTGGAAAAACGTAAGATTTGGCGGAGGCTTAGGTTTAAATATTGGTAATGGTTTTTTTGGGGCAACTATTGCACCAAGCGCAATTTATCAATTTAATAATCAATTTGGATTAGGTGTAGGGCTAAACGCTACATTTAATAATCAAAGAGATGTGTTTAAAACTACAATTTTAGGTGGTAGTGTTATAGGGCTTTACAATGTAATTCCACAAATACAACTATCTACCGAGTTAGAGCAAGTTAATGTAAGTAGGCGGTTTGATATTAGAACAAACTTACAAGACGATAATTTTTGGTCTACAGCATTACTCTTAGGTGCTGGATACCGCAGCGGAAATGTAGTTTTTGGCGTAAGGTATAATGTATTACACGATAGTGAAAAAAGTATTTATATAGACCCTTGGATACCCTTTGTTCGCTTTTTCTTTTAATAGTTTTTGGGCAAATGGCAAGCCACCGCGCTATCCACTACTAGTTTTGGCTCGATGCGCGCCTCGCCAAAAGCTAACCGTTACTATCGCTTTTGCAGGTATCTGCTCGCGCTATTTTAAGCTAGTAACTAATAGCACTTTTGTTAACGCTAGATACTTTTAAATGTTTTAAGAATAAGTATGCTTAAACCAAACCTTTTGCCATTCGCGTTGCAAAATTAAAAACATAACGTCTTCTGATAATTTTAAAGTATCATCACCATTTAAGGCTTTTACTTTATTTTCAGCAACATCAATGATATAAAGTAAATTAAGGTATTCTGTAAATTTCTCTTGTATAAGTTTAAAAACTGTTTCATGTAGTATCAACTTCAAACTAGAAGGGAGAACATCTTCATGAAAATCTAAATCAATATTAGCTAATAAAAAATCTTTATTAAGCTGTACTATCAATTTCTTGTATAAATTTAATTGGGTAGCGTCTTCAATTAAACGTTCAAAAGTTTTTGGCAGTTGCATTACACAGTTCTATTCATCAAATTAGTACCAAACGTTTTAAGCAACATTTTTTTGTTTTCAGAAATATCTAGATGTTGTAATACCGAAAATGCCGTATTCGTGTAACTTTCAATAGCTGCTTTTGTAGCATCAGCAGCTCCAGAATTTAAAAATAATTGTTTTGTTGCTTCTATTTTTTTTGAAACATCATCGGGTTGTGATGAAAATAATTGCACTAACATATCAGCTTCATCTTCAGAAGAAAACTCTAAAGCTTTTAAATACAAATACGTTTTTTTATTCTCAATAATATCACCGCCAACTTGTTTACCAAACGTTTTTGGATCACCAAAGGCATCTAAATAATCGTCTTGTAATTGAAACGCAATACCCAAATTACGTCCAAATTCATAAATATTATGTTGGTCGTCATTTGAAGCATCTGCAACAATAGCGCCCATTTTCATAGCTGCACCAACTAAAACTGCCGTTTTGTATTCAATCATTTTTAAATACTCAGGGATAGTAACATCAGTTCTAGTCTCAAAATCTACATCATATTGTTGGCCTTCACAAACCTCTAAAGCCGTTTTACTAAATAATTTTGCTAAATTTTGAAATTTAGCAGCACCATAATTCTCAAACAATTGATATGCCATAATTAGCATCGCATCTCCAGAAAGAATTCCCGTATTTATATCCCATTTTTCATGTACTGTTACTTCACCTCTTCGTAATGGCGCATCATCCATAATATCGTCATGCACTAAAGAAAAGTTATGAAACACCTCTATACTTAAAGCAGCATTTAGGGCAATTTTATAATTACCATTAAAAATATCTGTTGCCATTAAGGTTAAAACAGGGCGTAATCGTTTACCACCTAAACCTAAAATATAAGCAACTGGTTGATATAAATTTTTAGGTTCTTTTTCGGGTGAATACGCTTTAAGGTAAGCTGTAAATTCTTCTTGATATTTTTCTATAGAAAGCATTGTACAAAAATAGGGCAATTAAAACTATAAGTAAAATTCATTTTAAAAAGATGTCTCCATGTTCCAATTTCAAAACACTTTGAATGTAAACCATTTGTTAAAAAAACATTAAAACCATGGAAACTTTTATTGTTTCTAAAGTTTCCTTAAGTATATTTGCAACCGATTATGAGAGAAAACATTGTAAGAAAAGCTGCTGAATTATTTCTAAACTTGGGGTTTAAAAGCGTAACAATGGACGATATAGCCCAAGAAATGGGCATATCTAAAAAAACCATTTATGTACACTTTGCGAATAAAACAAAACTAGTTGAGGCGGTTACTTTCGAGCTTTTCGAAATCATTTGCGATGGTATTGATGGTATTTGTGAGGCATCAAACAATCCTATAGAAGAACTTTATGATATAAAAATGTTTGTAATGCATCATTTAAAGGATGAAAAATCGTCTCCCCAATTTCAACTCAAAAAATACTACCCAAAAATATACGAAGTACTTAAACTTAAGCAGTTTGAAAAGATGCACGATTCTGTAAAAGATAGTTTAAAAAATGGAGTAGATACAGGGTTGTTTAGGTCTAATATCAACATAGATTTTATATCTAGAATGTACTTTAATGGTATGACAGGAATAAAGGATAACTCTATTTTTCCGCAGAATATTTACAACATGAACTACTTAATGGAAAGTTATTTAGAATACCATCTAAGAGCCATTGTTACAGAGAAAGGCTTAGAAACATTAAATAAATTTATAACATCAAATCAATCATAAAAATGAAGAAAAAACTAATTTTAGTTTTTAGCTTATTGTATTGCGTTAGTATATTTTCTCAAGAAAACACTAATAACTTTACACTACAGGAAGCTATAGATTATGCTCTAGAGCATAATAGAACCGCCAAAAATGCTGGACGTGATATTGAGGCTGCCAAAAAACAAAAATGGGAAACTATTTCAACAGGATTACCACAAATTAACGGTAGCATAGATTATCAAAACTTTTTACAACAACAGGTAACAGTCATACCTAGTGATTTTAGCGATCCAAATTCAGAGTTAGTACCCGTTATTTTTGGAACTACTCAAAATGTTAACGCATCAGCAACACTATCACAATTAATTTTTGATGGCACTTACATTGTAGGACTGCAATCTGCAAAGGTGTTTTTAGAAATTTCAAAAAATGCTAAAATAAAAACCGATTTAGAGGTTAGAAAAGCAGTAATTAATGCTTATGGCAACGTTTTACTAATAGAAGAAAGTATTAACATTTTAGAGAAAAATAAAGTTACACTTCAAAAAAATCTTGATGATATTACAAAAATATATGAAAACGGATTAGAGGAAGAGGAAAGTGTTGAACAGTTAAAAATAACACTCTCTGGTGTAAAAAGTAACCTTAACAACACGATAAGACTAAAAAAAGTAGCTTACCAAATGTTAAATATTACGTTGGGTACAGATATTAATTCTAATACAGTTCTTACTGATAATTTAGAAATACTTACAAATCAAAATATTGATTTACAGTTGCTTAACAAAACATTTACGGTAGATAATACGATAGATTACCAAATAGCTGAAAACGATAAAGTATCAAAAGAACTATTATTAAAGTTAGAGCAAAGTAGAGCTTTACCAAGTTTAAGTGCCTTTGTTTCTGGCGGGTATTTATCTTTTAGCAATGATTTTGACTTTTTAAATAGCGACCAAGAGTATTTTGGGTATGGGCTATTTGGTGTAAGTATGCAAATTCCCATTTTTGGATCGGGGCAAAAAAATGCAAGAACTCAACGTGCGAGAATAAATTTAGAAAAATCTATTGATGATCTTACTGAAACTGAACAACGTATAAAATTAGAAGTCGCAGCTGCTAAAAGTGATTACCAATTTACAATTGAAGACTATAATAACAAAAAGGAAAATTTAAATCTTGCTGAACGTATTGAGAAAAAAAATCAAACTAAATTTTTTGAAGGTATTGCTTCTAGTTTTGATTTAAGGCAAGCGCAAACACAACTTTACAGTTCGCAACAAGAATTTCTGCAAGCTATGCTCAATGTAATTAACAAAAAAGCTGAACTAGAAACTGTTTTAAACACTATCAACAATTAAAATCAATCAAAAATGAAATATATATATTCACTCGTATTTATTAGTATCCTTTTAACCTCATGCGGAGGTGATAAAAAAGCATCTCTTGAAGATATCATTGCCAGTAATGATTTAGAACTCCTCAGAAAAAAGAAAACAGAACTAGATGCTTCTGCTCAAGAAATTTCTAAGCAATTAAAAGCCTTAGAAACATCAATTAAAGAATTAGATCCGCAAGAAAAAATTCCTTTAATCACCACATTTGCTGCTAAAGAGACGATATTCAATCACTTTGTAGAATTACAAGGCAATGTAAACACAAAACAAAATTTAGTGATTTACCCAGAATTCTCTGGTGTTTTATCGCGTGTTTATGTTAAAGAGGGGCAAAAAGTATCTAAAGGTCAAATTTTGGCTAAGATTGATGACGGTGGTTTAAGCCAACAACTCGCGCAATTAAAAATTCAGTCAGATTTAGCAAAAACAACATTTGAGCGTCAACAACGCCTATGGAAGCAGAAAATAGGTAGTGAAATTCAGTTTTTACAAGCCAAAGCAACCTATGAAGCACAACTTGAAGCTACTAAACAATTGCAACAACAGGTTGGTAAAACAGTAGTTCGCGCACCATTCTCTGGTTCTATAGATGATGTTATTACAGAACAAGGTAGCGTAGTTGCTCCTGGGCAGTCTATGTTATTTAGAATTGTAAACCTTGATGATATGTATATTGAAACCGATGTACCAGAACGCTACGTTTCAGATATTGTAAAAGGTAAAAACGTAAAAGTAGACTTTCCTGTTTTAGGTAAAGAAGTAGACGCTAAAGTACGACAAGCTGGTAATTTTATAAATCCTGCCAACAGAACATTTAAGGTTGAAATAGCATTGCCGAATAAAGATATTTCTATAAAACCAAATCTTTCTGCAAAACTTAAGATTAACGATTATACTAATGAGAATGCTATTCTAATTCCTCAAAGTATTATTTCTGAAAATGCTGAAGGCCAACAATATGTATATACTATTACAGATAAAGTTGAAAATAAAGCTAAGGTAAAACGAGAGTTTATAGAAACTGGAAGGACGCAAGGTGATTATATCGAAATACTTTCTGGTATTGAAAATGGAGAAGAAATTATTGATGAAGGTGCACGTAGTGTTAAAGACGGACAGGATGTAAAAATTCTTGTAGTAGAATAAAATTGTCATTCTTTTAATAGCAAAAATCCACTAAAAAATTATCTAGTTTAATAGTATAAAAGCCCTTAGAATTTATTTTGGGTAACAAAAAAACTAATCCATTATGGCAAAAGATAAAAAGAAAAAGAAAAAAAACGTAGACAAAGAGTTCGGACTCTCTTCGTGGGCCATCAACAACAAAACAACCATGTATGTGTTGATTGCCTTAATATTATTTCTTGGTACTAGTGCTTATTTTAGTATGCCTAGAGAAAATTTTCCAGAGATAAAAGAAACCAAAATTTACATCAGTTCTATTTATCCTGGAAATACGGCTGAGGATATTGAAAAACTTATAACCGATCCTATTGAGGATAAACTAAAAACTGTGAGTAATGTGGTAGAAATCACCTCAACATCACAAGAAGATTACTCTATTGTTATAGTTGAGTTTGATGAAAGTATTTCTGTTGAAGCCGCAAAACAAAAGGTAAAAGATGAAGTAGATTCTGAAACAGCGAGCGAAGATTGGCCAACATTTAATGGTGCTAAGGTAGAACCTAACGTGTTCGATTTAAGCATGTCTGAAGAAATACCTATCCTAAATATTAATATTTCTGGAGATTATCCAGTGGATAAATTAAAAGAATTTGGAGAATATTTGGAAGATGAAATTGAAAGTCTTCAAGAAATTAAACAAGTAGATATTCGTGGCGCACAAGATAAAGAAGTAGAAGTTGCTGTAGATATTTATAAGATGATGGCAGCAAAAGTAAGTTTTGATGATATTATTAATACCATTAGTAGAGAGAACATGACGATGTCTGCCGGAAATTTAATTACTAGCGGGCAACGCAGAACTATTCGAATTATTGGAGAAATTGAAAATCCTAGCGAACTTGAAAGTTTTGTTGTAAAATCCGAAAGAAACAATCCTATTTACCTGCGAGACATCGCAAAAGTAAATTTTAAAGATGAAGACAAAACAACCTATGCTAGAGAGTTTGGGCATCCTGTAGTAATGCTAGATGTTAAAAAACGTGCCGGTAAAAACATGGTGGCTGCTGCAGAACAAATTCAAAAGATAAAAGAAGACGCCGTAGAAAATATATTTCCACCAGATTTACAAGTAACTATAGCAAATGATCAATCTGCTAAAACCATTGGTCAGGTAGACGATTTGGTAAACAACATCATCTTCGGTATCATACTGGTAGTAACCGTATTAATGTTCTTTTTAGGGTTTAAAAACGCACTATTTGTTGGGTTTGCTATTCCCATGTCTATGTTTATGTCGCTGATGATTTTAAATCTATTAGGTTATACTATGAATACCATGATTCTCTTTGGATTAATCATGGGATTAGGAATGTTAGTAGACAACGGTATCGTGGTTGTTGAAAATGTGTATCGTTTGATGAGTGAAGAAGGCATGAGCCGTATTGAAGCTGCAAAAAAAGGCATTGGGGAAATTGCATTTCCTATTATTATATCAACAGCAACAACAGTAGCGGCGTTTATACCTTTAGGTTTATGGCCAGGAGTTATGGGGCAGTTCATGATATATTTCCCAATTACCTTATCGGTTGTTTTAGGCTCTTCATTGTTCGTTGCTATATTTTTCAACTCGGTATTAGTATCACAATTTATGACGACAGAAGATAAAGACATGCCACTTCAAAATATTATTAAAATATCTGCAATAGTAGGTGGTATTGGGTTACTTATTACTCTTTTTGGTGGTGCTTATAGAGGTTTAGGTACTTTAATGATTGTGGTCGTTGTTTTATTATGGGCTTACAGGTTGTTTTTAAGATCGTGGTCTAACGGGTTTCAAAATAAAATACTACCAAAATGGGAACGTTTTTATGAAAAATCTTTACGAGCGGCATTAGGTGGTAAAAAACCGCAATTTATAGCTGTGGGTACCTTTATTTTGTTAATTATAGCATTTATGGGTTTTGGTGCATCTATAGGAAGCCAACGTACAAAAGTAGAGTTTTTTCCAGATAATACACCTAATCAAATTATAGTGTATATAGAATATCCTGAAGGCACAGACATTAAAAAAACCAATGCTATTACCAAGGATATTGAGCAGCGCGTTTACAAGATTATAAACGAAGAATCTTATATGAAAGGCGATTTTAACTTTCTTACCGAAAGTGCCGTATCGCAAGTTGGGGAAGGTGCTGGAAACCCACAAACCGATGGTGGTTCTGCTGCCGAAATGCCACATCGTGGTAAAATCACGGCTACCATGCGAGAGTATAAATTTAGAGATGGTGCAGATAGTAACGTATTACTTAAAAAAGTTCAAAAAGCATTACAAGGGATATATCCTGGAGTTGCAATTTCTGTTGAAAAAGATGCCGTTGGTCCTCCTGCTGGTTATCCTATTAATTTAGAATTAGAAGGTGAAGATTATGCGGAATTAATTAACACTGCCGAAAAAATGCGTGATTATATCAATTCTAAAAATATACAAGGTATTGATGAATTAAAAATTGATGTGAATAAATCCAAACCTTCAATGCAAGTACTTGTTGATAGAAAAAAAGCAGGCGAGTTGGGTGTAACTGCAGGACAAGTTGGGCAACAATTACGTAATTCTATTTTTGGAGCTAAAGCTGGTATTTATAAAAATGAGGGTGAAGATTACGATATTTATGTGCGTTTTAATGAAGAAAACCGATACAATACTAGTGCTATTTTTAATCAAAAAATAACATTTAGAGATATGGCCACGGGGCAAATTAAAGAAATCCCTGTATCCACCGTAGCCAAACAAAATAATAATTCTGGGTTTAGCGCCATAAAGCATAGAGATGTAAAACGTGTAGTAACATTATATTCTGCTTTAGCCCCAGGATTTACAGATGCAGGTGCCATTGTATCAATAATTCAAAACGAGATGCAAGGCTTTACAGAAAAACCAGATGGTGTAAAGGTGGATTATACCGGACAGATTGAAGAACAAAACAAACAAATGGCATTTTTAATGGGTGCATTTTTTGCAGGTTTGGGTTTAATTTTCTTCATTTTAATATTCCAATTTAACTCTGTGTCAAAACCAGCAATTATTATGTTGGCTATCTTTTTAAGTTTAATTGGTGTATTTGGAGGTTTAGTAATTACAGGTAGTGCTTTTGTAATTATGATGACTATGATGGGTATTATTTCTCTAGCTGGTATCGTAGTAAATAATGGTGTAGTATTACTAGATTATACCCAACTTTTAATAGATAGAAAAAAAGTAAAGCTAGATTTAGAAAACGACCAATATTTACAAACCGATGATTTAATAGAAGCCATTGTAAAAGGCGGAAAGGCACGTTTACGTCCTGTATTATTAACTGCTATTACAACCATTTTGGGCTTAATTCCTCTGGCAACAGGATTAAACATCAACTTCTTTACCTTATTTAGTGAGTTTGATGCAAACATTTATATTGGTGGTGATAATGTAATTTTCTGGGGACCATTAGCGTGGACAGTGATTTACGGTTTATTTATCGCAACATTTTTAACCTTAATTGTTGTGCCAATTCTGTTCTATTTAGTCACGCTATTTAAAATGTGGCTCTATAAAAATAGAATTGCTCAAGTATCTCTAAAACAGAAAGAACTGGAAGTTTTTAATATGGATAAACGAATTGAAAACGCATAAAATGTTTTAATTTTTAATATACAGATTAAGAAAGCGCCGTAAATTGTTTTGTGGCGCTTTTTTATTTTTAGCACTACTTTCACGTACTTTTTAATCTTATTAACGTAAAAGCAAATTCAACTCACAAATACACATAAAATCCTAGAACTTATGTAAATTTGCACATCAATTTTCACACAATGTACAGAAGTCATAATTGCGGCGAATTAAGAGCGGCACATATTAATACAGAAGTAACCTTAGCAGGTTGGGTACAAAAATCTAGAGATAAAGGGTTTATAGTTTGGGTAGATTTACGCGACCGCTACGGTATAACACAATTGGTTTTTGATGAAGAACGCACATCAAAAACACTTTTAGAACAAGCAAATAATTTAGGGCGCGAATTTGTAATTCAAGCAAAAGGAACTGTGGTAGAGCGCGCTTCTAAAAACTCCAATATTCCAACAGGTGATATTGAGATTTTAGTAGCTGAATTAACTATTTTAAATGAAGCTGAATTGCCGCCGTTTACTATTGAAGATAACACCGATGGTGGTGAAGATTTACGCATGAAATACCGCTATTTAGATATTCGTCGTAACCCAGTAAAAAACAGCTTAATTTTTAGACATAAAGTTACCCAAGAGGTACGTAATTATTTATCTAATGATGGATTTATTGAGGTTGAAACTCCTTATTTAATCAAGTCTACACCAGAAGGTGCGCGCGATTTTGTGGTGCCGTCTAGAATGAATGAAGGTCAGTTTTACGCCTTACCACAATCGCCACAAACCTTTAAACAATTGTTGATGGTTGGTGGTATGGATAAGTATTTTCAGATTGTGAAATGTTTTAGAGATGAAGATTTACGTGCCGATAGACAACCAGAATTCACACAAATTGATTGTGAAATGGCGTTTATTGAGCAAGAAGATATTTTAAATGCTTTTGAAGGGTTAACACGCCATTTATTAAAAGAAATTAATGGTGTTGAGGTAGACAAATTTCCGAGAATGCTTTACGATGATGCGATGCGTTTATATGGAAACGACAAACCAGATATTCGCTTTGGTATGGAATTTGGCGAGCTAAACGAAGTAGCGCAACATAAAGAATTTAATGTATTTAAATCAGCAGAATTAGTTGTAGGTATTGCAGTTCCTGGCGGAAACACATACACCAGAAAAGAAATTGATAAATTAATTTCTTGGGTAAAACGCCCACAAGTTGGTGCTTTAGGCATGGTGTATTGTCGTTGTAATGAAGATGGCTCTTTCAAATCGTCTGTAGATAAATTTTACGATCAAGACGATTTAGCAAAATGGGCAGAAGTTACTGGTGCAACATCTGGTGATTTAATTTGTATACTTTCAGGAGATACTAATAAAGTAAGAGCACAATTAAGCGCACTTCGTATGGAATTAGCAGAACGCTTAGGCTTACGCAAACCAGATGAATTTGCACCGCTTTGGGTGATGGATTTTCCATTATTAGAATGGGATGAAGACACAGAGCGCTACCACGCCATGCATCATCCATTTACATCACCAAAACCAGGACAACTAGACTTATTAAAAACAGATCCTGGAGCAGTAAAAGCTAATGCTTACGATTTAGTATTGAATGGTAATGAAATTGGTGGTGGCTCCATAAGAATTCATGATGCAGCAACACAAGCTTTGATGTTTGATTATTTAGGGTTTACACCCGAAGAAGCTAAAGCACAATTTGGCTTTTTAATGGATGCGTTTCAATATGGAGCACCGCCACACGGTGGTTTAGCCTTTGGGCTAGACAGATTGGTTGCCATTTTAGGCGGACAAGAAACCATTCGAGATTTTATTGCATTCCCAAAAAACAATTCTGGTAGAGATGTGATGATAGATGCACCTGCGCCAATTGATGATGAACAACTTGAAGAATTGAGTTTAAAACTTAATTTAAAATCATAACTTTTTAATCCCGCTTTTGCGGGATTTTTTGTTAATTTTAGTCATGCAAATAAAATGTTTTGTTCCTCTGTTTATAATGCTTGTTGCTGGTTTTGTATACTCGCAAGAACTCACTGGCGCACAACTTTTAGAAAACGCCATACAGTATCATGACCCTAGTGGTAACTGGAAAACCTTTAAAGGCGATTTTAACATTACAATGGAAATTCCTGAAAAAGCTAAACGAGAAAGCCATATAACCATAGATTTGCCTCAGCAATATTTTTCAGTAAAAGCTAAAACAAACAATAACCTTTCAGAATATATAATTGATAAAGATAATATCACAATACTATTTAACGGCAACAAAAACCCTTCAAAAGATATTCTAAAAACACATCGCTTAAGTAAAGAAAGGGCAAAACTGTATCAAAACTATTATACGTATTTGTATGGTTTACCAATGAAGTTAAAAGATACTGGAACTGTAATACATAACCATGTAGAAAATAAAACTTTTAAAGGTAAAACCTATTGGGTATTAAAAGTTACATATGATGAAAAAATAGGTAAGGACACTTGGTATTTTTATTTTAACAAAACCACTTATGCTATGGAGATTTATCAATTTTATCATGATGAAACTAAAAATGATGGAGAATATATTTTACTTTCAGAAGAGGAGACCATCAAAGGTATAAAAATGCCAAAAATTAGAGCTTGGTACATTAATAAAGATGACACACTTTTAGGAACAGATATTTTAAAACCCGCTGAAGAATAATGAGTTTTAAAGGTCTTTTACGAAAGTTCTTAATTTGGAAATATAAACATATTTCTGAAGCTCAATTTATTTACATTTTAAGCATTTTAGTAGGGTTTCTTGCAGGAATGGGTACTGTGGTTTTAAAAAACTTAACTCATACTATCAGACACCTATTCAACTCTTATGTATTTAAAGATTACCAAAGCACACTCTATTTTATACTTCCAATAATTGGCTTACTTTTAGTCTATATTATTAAACAAACTTGGTTAAAAAAACATATTGGCCATGGCATTTCAACCACATTACATGCCATTTCTAAATTAAACGGTATCATCCCAAGATATAATATTTATGCTGCATTAATTACAGCTCCACTAACCGCTGGTTTTGGTGGTTCTGTTGGGCTACAAGGACCTGCAGTTAGCGTAGGTTCTGCATTAGGTTCCAACGCAGCGCGTTTATTTCATATGAATAGAAAAACGCGTTTACTACTTATTGCTTGTGCTGCTGCTGGTGCTATGGCATCTATGTTTAAAGCCCCAATTGCAGCTATTATTTTTGCTATAGAAATTTTTAGTTTAGATATTGCATTTGCATCTTTAGTGCCACTACTTTTAGCATCTGTTTCTGCTGTGGTTACCTCCTATTTTTTCTTAGGAACCGACGTATTATTGCGCTTTGAACTTACCGATACATTTCAAATTAACGATATTGGGTTTTACGCACTTTTGGGGGTTGTAACAGGTTTAATGTCTGTATACTACTCTAAAGTGTTTTTTGGTATTACCAACTTTTTTAAACAGTTTGATAGTCGTGCAAAACGCCTCGTTATAGGCGGTTTAGCTATAGGCACAATGTTGTATATCATACCACCGCTTTATGGTGAAGGTTATGGTGTAATGAACAACTTATTAAAAGGTGATCACATTGCAGCAATAGGCAACACTCCGTTTAATTTAAATTTAGAAAATATTTGGATAGTTATAGGTTTACTCCTAGGAATTGCCGTTTTTAAAGCCATAGCCATGACTACTACATTTGGTGCTGGTGGTGTTGGCGGCGTATTTATTCCAACTTTAGTAATGGGTAGCGCACTTGGAAATGCATTTGCAAAAATCATCAATAATTTAGGCTTAGATTTTCATGTATCTGAATCTAATTTTACATTAATTGGTATGACGGGGTTAATGGCAGGTGTACTACATGCACCTCTTACAGCTATATTTTTGATTGCTGAAATCACAGGCGGATATGAGCTTTTTGTACCATTAATGCTTGTTGCTGCCATATCGTTTTCCATCACAAAATATTATATTTCACATTCTATATATACTTTAAAATTAGCTAAACGAGGAGAACTTATCACTCACGATAAAGACAAAAACGTATTGATGATGTTAGAAATAGATAAGGTGATTGAAACCAATTTTATTATTCTAAAACCAGAAATGAAACTACGTGAAGTATTAGAAAATGCAGTAGCAAAATCCTCTAGAAACCATTTTCCCGTTGTAAATGAAAAACACGAATTTTTAGGTGTTATTCGTTTAGACGATGTTAGACACATGATGTTTAATACAGAACTTTACGATAAGGTAGATGTAGAAAGTTTAATGCATGCTGATGCTGGTATTATCAACTATGAAAAAGATACGATGAGACACATTATGGATAAATTTAAAACCAGTGGTGCATGGAATTTACCTGTTATAAAACAAGGTAAATATTATGGTTATATCTCAAAATCTAAGTTATTAACCGCCTACAGGAGACAGTTAATTAACGTAACACATTAATATTATGAAGTATCTCATCTTATTACTAACGCTCGTCGCTTTCGGACTTATTATTATTGGATTTATTTTAGAATTTGAAAACTCACAAAAACTCATTGGTTCTGGTGTAGTACTACTCTTTTTAGTCGTATTTCCTTTATTCTCTTATTATAGATGGAAGGGTAAAAACTTGAAAGACTACATGCTTACACAAGAAAATCTGGACAAAATGAGAAAAAGTCAAAAAGGTGATAAATATTAATTTTTTGTAGTATATGCAAACGTAAAAGTTAATTTAAATTACGCTTCATAATAAAAAAACGTTTTAACAAACTACTGGCTTCATCTGCCATAATTCCACCTTCTATTTTAGTTTTAGGATGTAATTTGGTATTTAGATTGATACAACCACGTTCTGCATCTCTAGCGCCATATACGATTCGTTCTATCTGACTCCAATACAAAGCACCCGCACACATTTGGCAAGGTTCTAGAGTAACATAAAGTGTACACCCTTTTAAGTATTTACCACCCAAAAAATTAGCAGCTGCCGTTATAGCTTGCATTTCAGCATGTGCTGTAACATCGGTTAAGGTCTCAGTAAGATTATGTCCTCTAGCAATAATTTTATTATCGATAACAATTACAGCACCAACAGGAATTTCTCCCTTTTCAAAAGCCATTTCTGCTTCCTGAAAGGCTTTTTTCATAAAATACAAATCATCAAAAGGCTCAATCATAATTTCAAAAATACAATTTTACCTTTTTCAAACTTAATTTTTTATTAATTTTCGCGTCATATTGACTGTGCTACTCTCAATTTGTAAAATATAAATTCCTGCTTGTAAAGCACTAATATTTAACGTTGTTCTTCTAGGGGTTGTAGTTGTTTGCGATAGCACACGTCTTCCATTAATATCTACCAAGTTAAAGGTAACAGGCTCCATTTCTCCTTCCATAGTAATAGTAACAGAAGTGTTAGCCGGATTAGGAAATACTTTAAAAATAGTATCTTCAAATGATGCTGCATCTAACGTTGAGCAATTAGCTAAACTAATGTCTGAAGGATCTGGTGTATCAAAATCTTCAACTTGATCTGTAAACACAGCTCTATCTCCACTTGATGCATTAACACCTAAACCTCTATTGGCAAATACGTCCCAAATTAAACATTGATTTTCTCCACCTGTTAAAGCAACATCCGCAGCCAACAAACCATCTCTACCATCAATAAAATCAGGATTACAACCTTGTAATTTCAACCCTTCTACAACTAAATCAAGTACTCTATTATTTCCACCAGTACCGTTATATAAATCAGGATCAAAACCAAATTTTTCAACATAAGCCCATGTTAAGTCCCATAACATTGTTGCCCATAATGAACCAACATAGTGTACCTGTTGGTTAAGTATAACATCATCTCCATCTTCATCTTGTCCTAGTATTCTATCATCATTTGTTGCGGCAAAGGTATATTCATTAATAGAAAAATCTGTACTATATTGACGAGTTCTAATACCGAGTCCGTCAATATTTTGCCCAATTACAAACGTTCCGATACCTCTACCATCTGTTGGTAAATCTGTAGCCTTCATAGTAAGCATTAGAGCAAACCAATCAGACCAGCCTTCACCCATTTGAAAATTATTATTTAGACATCCAGAATTATTAGCACCTCCTGTTAATCGTGTTGAAATACCATGACCATACTCATGAATAATAATACCATTATCAAAACTAGAATCTGTTGGAAATGAACCATTTTCTACAATAGTTGCCGATACATTTTCGCCTGCATTTATTGCATTAATTATAGTTTCTCCATCTTCAAAATTTATAAAAAGTGAAGGAATAGTGATTACAGGATCTGTAACACCATACATATTAATATATTCTCTATAATTAGGATCGTTATCTGGATTGTTATGATTAGCTACAATAACCCCTATGGCACCAGCATCTTGAGCATTTTGAATTTTTTCTGTAAATGCACAATTACCGCGCCTAATTACTGCAATTTTTCCAGCTACATCTACCGCATTAACTAACGCTACACAACCTTCTTCTGGTATAGCAGTACCATCGTCTACAACAACTAAATCTCCAGTAACTGGTGTTGTTGATGGGCCAGTAATATTCCCTAAACCGTTAGGACCATTACCTGTTGATGGGTTTGCAGAAACATAAGTTCCAGCAATGGAACCGCCAGTAACAGTTAAATTATCGGTTGGTAATTGATTTCTTGTCCACAAAAACATTTGCATTCTGGGGTTAAACCCATCAGGTGGTGTTGCAAAATTAGCATTATTGGTATCTGCACCGTCTTGTACATCAGCAAAAACAGCATCATCATCATTACCGCCATTTCCATAATTATTAATCTGAAAATTACCACTAACCTCATCAAATCCATATTGATAAAAGATATCGTGTACTACATTATTATGATAAAATAAATTTGTTGCAGCAACATCAATATAATTTGTTGCAGGTTGCTCTAAAGTTGTAAGTGGAAAATTAAAATTTAAACTTGATGTCCCGTCTGGTGATGCGCCTTCTCCATTGTTTGCATTTAAATCGTCTTGCGCCCAAACATTATTACCTCTAGTAATTGTAAATTCTGGACCTGAAACACCATCAGTATCATGCCATCCAAAAGGAGAGGCTACATTATCTGCTGGCTCAGTTACTACTTGAAAACTACCATGATTTGGGCTTTCTGCTGGTAAGGGTAGTACATTATACTGAGAGTTATCTACAAAGAATGCTTCCGTTTCAAAATTAAATCCTTTATGTTCTTGTTTCAAAACAGAACTTATAGTTTCATTTACATGTATGTGCTCCCCTTCAAAACTGCAATTAACCACCCAATCGTCTTGCTCTAAAACGGTTCCTGTAACTGCATCAATCCTCACACTCCACCAGTGTTTGCTATCTGGTGTAAAAATATTTAAATCCCAAACTAGTGCTAAATTTCCAGCATCATCTTTACAATACATAAGTTCTACAGGAATTTTTTCCTGAGACATACTTCTATTAGAAAATACATTTTTGTTTTTACTAGTTTGAATAGATTTTGATGACTCACTAAGAGTTATATTAAAATGAGAAGCTGTTTTTTGTAATGCTTGCTCAGGTTTTAAGGCAGGTGCTAAGGCATTGATCTTGCTTTTTATATTAGACACAAAGTTATCTTTAAAATAAAATACCTTGTTATCTTTTAAAGCCACGTTAGAAATGGCATTGTGTATTTTAACACCTTTGTATGTTTGATATAAATACACGTGTGTTACGCCTGAATTTTTAGAAAAACTCTGCTTATCTATATGAATATCTGCAATCTCATCTACCGACAAATACCCTAAATCGTCACTATTTTTAATATAATTTAAAACCTGTAAGCCTAATGGTGTATCAGTTAATTTATTTTGAGCGCTGACTGAACTTAAAAAAGCAAAACTTAGTAGTGCAGCGAATATATAGTGTTGAATATTTTTCATTCTTTATTTTTTTTATGAGATAAACCGTAATTACATAATATATTATTTCTTAAGTATAAAAACATACTATTAACCTAAGTAAACAAAATTTAAGATTGTTTAACTTTTAATTGAATAAACGGCTAAATCTTATAATTTCGTCTCTCAAAACTACAATACCTTACTAAGGTTTGGTATTATATAATTAAAACCTACTAATAATTATTTTCTGATTAACCTCAACAGTATCTCCTTTAATATTAATAAAATACAACCCATTATGTATATTATTAAGTGGTAAAGTAATGGTTTCTAGAAGTGATACTTCTTTAGTTAAAACTTTACGTCCGTTAACATCAACTAAGGTTATAGTAGCATTTTGTAAAGGCATCGAAGTTGTTATAGTTATCACACTAGATGCTGGGTTTGGATGTATTATAAAATTATTATTATCAAGATTATTTGTGCTTAAAGTTGCATTTGAGCAATTAGCTAAAGAAGGATCAGACGATGGTGGTGCTTCAAAATTTTCAACTTGGTCTTCAACATCTTCTTTACTCCCACCAGTAGCATTAATCCCCAAACCTCTGTTAGCAAAAACATCCCATATTAAACATTGGTTTTCACCACCTGTTAAAGCGACATCTGCTGCTAATATGGCATCTCTTCCTTCTATAAATTCTGGATTACAAGGCTGTAATTTCATACCTTCAATAACAAGTCTCATAACCTTATTGTTTCCTCCATTACCGTTAAACATATCTGGATCAAAACCATACTTATCAATGTAAGCCCATGTTAAATCCCAAAGCATAGTACACCAAATGCTTCCAATATAATGCACACTTACTAAAGGTTCTCCTGTATTAGGTGAAACTGAACGATGATTATTTGTAGACCCGTAGGTATATTCATTTACATTAAAGTCTGTAGAGTATCTTCTACCTCTAAATCCTCTGCCATCGGTTGGTTCACCCAAAGAAAACGTAGCAATACCTCGTCCGTCTTCTCCATTATCAGTCGCTTTCATCGTTACCATAAGACCAAACCAATCAGACCAACCTTCTCCCATTTGAAGTTTACTTCTAAGACAATTAACGGTATCTGCACCACCTGTTAGCCTAAATGATACACCATGCACATATTCGTGAGTAGCAACAACATTATCAAAAGTACCATCTACAGGATAAGGTCCAGCATCTACCATAGAAACATTAATATTTTCTCCATTTTTAAGTGCGTCGATTATTGATGTACCTATTGCATTTTCTATCATTATGGAGGGTATGGTGATAATATCTCCATATAATGTAGATGTCATTAGTTCTGCGTCCCTACCATTATCAGCAACTACTATTACCCCTATTGCGCCAGCATCTTGAATTGCTTTAATCTTTTCATCTTCAAAACAAAGTCCTTCCTCAACTACAGCTATTTTACCATTTATTTCAGCTGCATTGGTAATAATATCACAGGCATCGTAAGGGTTCTCAAAAAGTTCTGGTGCATTACTATCATCGTCAACAACTAAAACTAAATCTGAGGTTAATGGTTGAACAGCAAATTCTCCAAACTGTGCCACAAAACCTGTATAATCTCCAGCTAAAGGTCCATTATTAATAGTTAGAGAGTTACCAGCGGCTCCTGTAGCATCAAATAAATACATTTCTAGTCTCGGTCTTCCGCCATCTGGTGGCGTACTAAACTTGGCATTGTTAAGGCTTGAGCCATCTTGTGTTTGAGCAAGCACATAATCTTCTCCTAATCCGCCTTTATCATAATTATTTTCTTGATAGTTACCACTTACCTCATCAAATCCATGTTGATATAAAATATCGTGCAACATATTATTAAGGTAAAATAGATTAGTTGTTGATACATCTAAATATGTATGTGGATCATCATTAAAATCCAACGGAAAATTAAAATTCAAGCTACTGCCGCCTTCAGCAGAAAAACCATTGGTTGGAGAACTTGTATCAATGTCATCTAAAGACCATACATTATTACCTCTAGTAATAGTAAATTCTGGTCCTATAGCTCCATCTGTATCATGCCATCCAAAAGGAGAAGCTGTTGCGCTAGCAGGCTCGGTAACAATAGATCTAGAACCATGAGATGGACTTTCTACAGGTAAGGCGAACACATTATATTGCGAACCATCTGAAGGCGTATATAAACTATTATTTTTGAATAGATTAACGCTAGTTTTAGTACTGGTGTGTGTATTATGATTTTTAGAATGCTTAGAGGTATCACCAAAATTACAATATGTAACCCAATCGTTATGATTAATAATCTCACCTGTTTTAGCATTTACGCGTACACTCCACCAATGCGAACTATCAATAGTAAAAAAACTTAAATCGTATGATAATACTAAATCTCCGTTTTTAGTTTCAGCGTATACTAACTCAACGGGAATAGGTTCTTGGGATAAGGCCCCTTTAGAATATACTTTTTTACTTCCTTTATTTTTTAAAAATCTAATCTGCCCAAGATTACCCGCATTAAAAAATGTTGCAGCTTTTTGTATGGCTTGTACTTCGTTAATAGTTACTGTGGAGGATGTTATTCTTTTTTCTAAATTAGTTTTAAAATTATCTGCATAATGAAACACCTTACCCTCTTTTATCCCTACAGTTGTAATGGCATTAAATATTTTAACACCTTTATATCTTTGGTTTAAGTACACGTTGGCTATTCCTGTTTTTTTAGAAAAATTTTCTCTGTTTACATAGACATCTTTTATATCTTCATTTGAAGCTTTAGAAACACTAGAGTTACTTTTCAGATAATTTAAAATTACACCTCCGTATTTAGACTTATTTAATTCTGATTGAGCATTAACGTAACAAGTTATATTTAGCACAAAAATTACTAGTGTAATTTTTTTAACGAAAATTTTCATAATTGTAGTTTTTGTGAATTTAAGAAATATTTAACAACCAAAATTTAATCCATTGGTTTTTCGACGTATCACCTCTTGTTATTGAAATAAAAAGTATTAATCACTGTTTATTCTTACAATATGCTTGCTTACTTATTTTATACCGCTAAATAACCATTTGAAAAAAAATAAAATCTCGTATTTTTGCTATGTGCGAAATTCTATTTTAGATAACATCAATTCACCTACCGAGCTCCGTCTTTTACATCAAAAAGACTTACCCATACTAGCTAAAGAACTAAGACACTTTATTATTAATGTAGTAGCCACAAAAGAAGGCCACTTAGGAGCGAGTTTAGGTGTTATAGAATTAACTATTGCACTCCATTATGTATTTAACACGCCAGAAGATTTATTACTTTGGGATGTAGGCCACCAAGCTTACGGACATAAAATTTTAACAGGCAGAAAAGATATATTTCATACCAATAGGCAGCTAAAAGGTATTAGCGGTTTCCCAAAACGAAATGAAAGTATTTATGATGCATTTGGTGTAGGGCATTCTTCAACCTCTATCTCGGCAGCTTTAGGAATGGCTATTGCTTCACAATTAAAAGGTGAAGACAAACACCATATTGCGGTTATTGGTGATGCATCTATTGCTAGTGGAATGGCTTTTGAAGGTTTAAATCATGCCGGAGTAACAGATGTAAATTTACTCGTTATTTTAAATGATAATGCTATTGGTATAGACCCGAGTGTTGGTGCTTTAAAACAATATTTAACCAATGTGAAAAAGGGTACAAATAAGCGTAATAATATTATAGAAGCCTTAAATTTTGATTATTCTGGCCCCATCGATGGGCATAATTTAAATACTGTTATTTCTGAGTTACAACGCCTAAAAAAAGTAAAAGGCCCAAAGTTATTGCACATTATTACTACAAAAGGTAAAGGCTTAAAACAAGCAGAGGTAGACCAAGTGAAATACCATGCTCCTGGAAAGTTTGATGCAAAAACTGGAGATTTGGCAGTAAAACCTAATATAAAACAGCCACCAAAATACCAAGATGTATTTGGGCATACTATAGTAGAACTTGCCAAAGCAAACAAAAATATTGTAGGTATTACCCCTGCAATGCCCACAGGAAGTTCTCTAAAATACATGATGGATGAAATTCCAGATCGTGCTTTCGATGTTGGCATTGCCGAACAGCACGCGGTTACCTTAGCTGCAGGAATGGCTACTCAAGGTTTGATACCTTTTTGCAATATCTATTCCACGTTTTTACAACGTGCTTACGATCAAATAATTCATGACGTGGCTATACAAAATTTACCTGTTATCTTTTGTTTAGACCGTGCAGGTTTGGTTGGTGCAGATGGTGCTACACATCATGGTGTTTTTGATATATCGTATTTACGTTGCATACCCAATCTTATTATTTTTGCGCCACGAAACGAAGTAGCGTTGCGCAACATTATGTACACTGCGCAATTAGGTTTAGAGCAGCCTATTGCAATTCGCTACCCTAGAGGCAGAGGCGTTATTTTAGATTGGAAACAACCATTTACTAAATTAAAAATTGGCAAAGGTGAGCAGCTAAAACAAGGAGAAAAGTTAGCTGTTTTAAGTATAGGTGCTATTGCTAAAACTATTACTAAAGCTATAACAGACTTAAAAGTATCACATTATGATATGTGTTTTATAAAACCTTTAGACACAACTTTGTTACATACTATTTTTAAAACTTATAAAACTATTATTACAGTTGAGGACAACACAATTAAAGGTGGTTTTGGATCTGCAATTTTAGAATTTGCTGCAACCCATGACTATAAAAATACTATTAAAACTTTTGGAATTCCTGATGGCTTTATTGAGCATGGTAGTGTAACAGAATTACACGCTTTAATTGGACTGGATGTTTTAAGTTTATCTAAAAAAATTAAATTACTCTTACCAAATACTTAAACCGTTTTTTGTAAAAAAAACTTAATTCATATTTTAATTAGGTCGAATTATATTCTGATTATCCTTTTCTAATTTTTTATTGAGTTGAAAATTTAAATTTGAATAAGAAACTAAAAATGACTTAACAGACGATAACAGTTCTGGCTTTGTGGTAGTACTTAATTTATAATTTTCATCTAATTTGTAAAGCATATTTTCTACAATAGTAATTCTTGATAATACCGATTGTGTTTTTAGCGTATCGGGGATAGTTCTTTTTAGGTCTTTAATTAATTCAAAAACAGCTTGATCGTCTTCTTCAAAAAACGAAAAATCTGCTTTTTTTACAAGTTCTGTAGTTGTTTTTAATCTTGTGTAAGGTTGCCAGGGTTCTGCTAAAACTTCAACTTTTGGATCTAAATCAAATTCAAGGTATTTAAGTTTTGCAACATCAGCCTCTATTAAACTATTAGTTGTATTGGTTTTTGTTGTTTTATCTATTTCCTGCTGTTTTTTACCATTGCATGCTGTAATTACAACACAAAAACATATAATTTTAAAAAGCCTTAGTATCATAGGTTGTTTAAGTTATATTACTCAATGCAAATATATATTTTATGTTTTGATTAATTGTATATTTGGTAAACCCTAAAATCTAATTAAAAATGTTGGATAATTTTCTTTTCAATGTAGAGTACGGCATTAAACATGTGCTAGATATTAACGCTTACGATCATGTTTTATTTTTAATAGTGCTTACCATTCCGTATTTGTTTAGAAACTGGAAGCGAGTTTTATTATTAGTGTCTTTATTTACACTTGGCCACACCATATCTTTAGTTTTGGCAGCGTATAATGTTGTAACTGTTAGTGGTGCTTTAGTTGAATTTCTTATTCCTGTAACGATATTAATTGTTGCGGTGTATAATGTGTTTACCGCAGGAAGAGGCGCACAGAAGGAACGTGTGGGAATATTATTTTTAAGCACATTGTTTTTTGGCTTAGTACACGGACTGGGATTTGCTAGAGAATTTCACATGCTTTTAGGAGAAACAGACAATAAATTATTATTACTCTTAGAGTTTGCAATAGGTATTGAGTTTGCCCAAATAATTATTGTTTTTGTAGTATTGTTTTTAGGGTATTTAGTGCAAACAATTTTTAGATTTTCTAAGCGAGATTGGGTTATGGTAATTTCGGCTATTGTAGTTGGATTGGTAATCCCAATGCTATTAAATAGTGACTTTTTATCGTAAAGCAAAAACATATACATCAATTTTATAAAACTTTAACGCGTAATTGATTGTAATTACAACATGAACCTATTATTTTCGTTATGGTGTTTTGCGTTAGGGATTGAGCGATTGTTGGAGCTCCTCGCAGAGAGCGACTCGTGAAAGCCCGACCCGAGTACGGATTTATATAACACCTTTCTAAACAATCATCGCGGGTAACGCCCAAATAAAATTAATGCAAAACAAGAAACAATTAAAATACGATAAGGCTTATTTACGAATTGCGCAGGAATGGGGTAAGCTGTCTTACTGCAAACGAAAGCAAGTAGGCGCTATTATTGTTAAAGATAGAATGATAATTTCTGATGGGTATAATGGTACACCAACAGGGTTTGAGAATTTTTGTGAGGATGACGATGGTTATACCAAATGGTATGTATTACATGCCGAAGCTAATGCCATATTAAAAGTTGCTGCCTCTACCCAATCTTGTAAAGGTGCTACCTTGTATATAACGCTATCGCCTTGTAAGGAGTGCAGCAAGTTAATACACCAAGCTGGTATTGTTAAGGTGGTATACCACAAAGCATATAAGGATGATGCTGGTTTAAAATTTTTAAAACGTGCCGGTATAGATTTACAATTAATAGAAGATTTGAAAGCATAATGCGATTTGATAAAAAATATTTGCCTTTAATACTGGGAGTAGCTATTGCTGCTGGTATTTTTGTTGGTGGGAAACTTAATTTTAGTGATGCACCAGACCGGTTATTTACCTCTAATAGTAAGAAAGATAAGCTAAACAGACTGATTGATTATATTGAATACGACTATGTTGATGATGTAAATACAGATAGTATTGTTGATGTAACGGTAAATGGTATTTTAGAAAACCTAGATCCGCATTCTGTATATATCCCACGAGATGATATGGAGCGTGTTGCTGATGAAATGCGTGGAAATTTTGTAGGTATTGGTGTTAGTTTTTATACCTATAAGGATACTATTACTGTAATTAGACCTATTGAAAACGGACCAAGTGCCAAAGTTGGTATTAAAGGTGGAGACCGAATTGTAATGGCAGATGGTGATACATTATATGGTGATACACAGGATAAAGAGTTAGTAAAGAAATTAAAAGGCCCTTTAAACTCTACGGTAGAGCTAAAAGTGTTTCGCAAAGGCGAACCTGATTTATTAACCTTTAAAGTAAAACGCGGTAAAATACCTATTAAAAGTGTTGATGCTGCGTATATGTTGACTGAAACTTTGGGGTATATAAAAATTAACAAGTTTGCAGAATCTACGTATAAAGAATTTAAAAAAGAATTAGATAAATTAATGGAGGCTGGAGCATTACAAATTGCTTTAGATTTAAGAGACAATCCTGGTGGACGTTTAGATATTACTGAAAAAATACTAGATGAGTTTTTAGAAGACGATAAGCTTATTTTATTTACTAAAAATAAACGTGGTGATATTGAAAAGAGTTTTGCTACCAGTAAAGGTGAGTTTGAAGATGGTGATGTATTTGTACTTATTGACGAAAACTCTGCCTCTGCAAGTGAGATTGTTGCGGGAGCGCTTCAAGATAATGATAAAGGTACTATTGTGGGGAGACGCTCTTACGGGAAAGGGCTAGTACAACGTGAAATGGATTTGGGCGATGGGAGTGCCGTACGCTTAACCGTATCGCGGTATTACACGCCTACAGGTCGCTCTATTCAAAGACCTTACGAGAAAGGAAATAAAGCATATTATGAAGATTATTACACACGTTTAGAAAATGGAGAACTATCGGACGGTGCTAAAATAGAAGTCGCAGATTCTTTAAAGTTTACAACACCTAATGGTAAAATAGTTTATGGCGGTGGTGGTATAATTCCAGATGTATTTGTACCCGTAGACAAATCTATGAATAATGAAACTCTAAACTATTTGAGACGCAGAGGTGTTATTGGCTATTTTGTGTTTGAAACCTTAGACAAAGAGCGTGCTACTTATAAAGACTATAGAAGGCAGGATTTTATAGATAATTTTAAAGTTACTGATGATATTGTAATAGCATTTCAAGAGTATTTAAACGTTAGAACAGGTTCTAACATTACTTTTGTAGCCTATCACGAAGAGGTAAAACAATATTTAAAAGCCACACTAGCCGACCAACTTTTTGGTGAAGGTGCCTTTGAGGAAGTAATTAACCAACGTGATATTATGATTGACGAGGTGATACAGTTGAGTAAAAAAGAATAGTTTTTAGTTTAACTGTATCTATTAAGATGATTTTTTTAGCTGTTATGTATTTAAGTATCTGTGATTTTACGATATACTAAATTACCTTATCATGCACCTTAGTATGTTTTCCACCATTCCAAAGCGTTAAAATATCTGTGGTTACTTGCGCAACAATTACTTAAACCAAATGCTTAATGGCTATATTTATCAAATATAGATATTTTAATTATATTTGAGTATAATCCAAATCCAGAATCATGAACGTAAGTTTAACAAAGAGACAAGAAGAATACATAGCAAAACAAATTGAATCCGGTGATTTTCAAAATGCAAGCGAATTGGTTAGAGACGCTTTACGATTACATGAAGTATATAGAAACCGTGTGATAAGTGATTTAAAGGCTGAAATTGAAAAAGGTTGGTCTGGTGCTACGAGCAATAGAAGTGTCGTGGATATTATTAATAGTAAGCGTCACGATAGAGTAGGCTAAATGTTAAATAAAATAAAGTTCTACAAATTATCTGAGGAAGCAGATTTTGACCTTGAAGATATTTTTGATTATACAGATCATCGTCATGGATTTAATCAAGCAGTAAAATATCTTAGTGATTTAGATTTTGTTTTTAAACAGTTAGTTAGTAATCCTGAAATTGGTAGGAAACGAAATGAGTTGAAATTAGGGTTGTATAGTATTTCAGAGCAAGAACATACTATTTTTTATAGAATTAAAAAGAATCATATTAGAATCGTTAGAGTGCTACACGGAAGTAAAGATTTACATAGAAACTTTTAATATTCAACCTTATCATGCACCTTAGTATGTTTTCCACCATTCCAAAGCGTTAAAATATCTGTGGCTACTTGTGCCCCACTTCCAGAAGCAATAGCAAATTGACTGCGCCATCCGGCTAAAGTTCCTGCAACATAAAGGTCATCTTCTAACAAATGATCATTGTTTCTTAACCATATTCTATTTTTTTTAATAGCTGCTCTAGGGTGTGGTTCAATGTAATGCTCTAAACCTTTTATCTGTATTAAATTAGTATAACCAACAGCAATAACCACAATTTTAGCCTTATAATTACTTTTATTAGTTGTAATTTTAAAACCTTCTTTATGCTTTAAAATTTTTAGAACTTTCTCTTTATCTATTTGTTCTACATGAGGGTATTGTTCGGTAAGTTGTTGTTTACCACTTTCTAAAATAGACGCTCCAGTTGTACCTGGTAGTAATCCTAAAACATTATTAAATAATGCTGTTTGCAGATGTGATGTTTTTTGGTGAGTGAAAATGCCAACGGTTTTATCTTTAGCAAAAGCTTTTGGCTTTGAAGACCCTAAAACCAAGGCGCAAGACATTCCAGCTGCACCACCACCAACAATTAAAACATCGTACATGTTATTTTTTATTTTTTACCTTAGCTTCTATACGCTTTACAGTAAGTAAAATTAACATTAATACAATAGCGCATAGCGATGCCAAAACTGTAATAAGCCCAGTGATGCTTTCGCCTTCAAAAAGCGAGTTAAAGTTTAGTTTTGTAGCGTTAAAAACACCTAAAGCGAATGCGATAAGTATTATAATGTAAGCTAGATATTTCATAATTTATATAAATAAAGCTTTAATATTCTGAGTAAATAGTTTTACGGCTATAGCTAATAATATAACACCAAATACCTTTCTAACAATATTGATACCGTTAACACCTAAAAAACGTTCAATTCTAGATGATGTTTTAAGTACAATAAAGATAAAAATAACGTTTAAAATAATTGCAACAATTATGTTTTCAACCCTAAATTCTGCACGAAGCGATAACAATGTTGTTAAACTACCAGGACCAGCCATTAAAGGAAACGCTAATGGAAAAATTGAAGCCGTTAAGGGATTTGTTTCTTCTTGCTTGTAGAGTGTAATACCTAAAATCATTTCCAAAGCAATAAAAAAGAGAATAAAAGAACCCGCAACCGCAAAAGAATTTACATCAATACCAATAAGATTTAAGATACTTTTTCCTAAAAATAAAAAAAATACCATAATACACCCAGCAATAAAAGAAGCTTTACCACTTTCTATATGGCCTACTTTTTTTCGCAAATCAATTACAATAGGTATATTGCCAATAATATCAATTACGGCAAACAAAATCATAAAAGCAGTAAATATTTCTTTAAAATTAAGCTGCATTAGTTTCAATAATTAACTTTTTGCAAAGGTCTGTATTTATTATGAAACCGCAATACCAGAAAAATTGAAAGTTTAACTACTTTTGTTATTTAATTCATAAAATATATGTTTCAGTTAGGAAAAACCATTATTTCCGAAGATATTATAAAAAAAGATTTCTTATGTAACCTAAGTGCTTGTAAAGGTGCATGTTGTGTAGATGGTGATGCTGGCGCCCCTTTAGACAAAGACGAAGTAGCAATTCTAGAGGAAATATACCCTAAAGTAAAACCCTATTTACGTAAAGAAGGTATAGAAGCTATTGAGAAACAAGGCACATCTGTAATTACAGAAGATGGAGAGTTAGAAACCCCATTAATAAAAGGTGCAGATTGTGCTTATGTAATTTTTAATGACAAACAAGTAGCATTGTGTGGTATAGAAGAAGCATATAACCAAGGAGAAATTTCCTTTAAGAAACCAATTTCTTGCCATTTATACCCAATACGTGTTAGAGATTATACTGAGTTCTCTGGAGTAAATTATCATAAATGGCAAATATGTGATGATGCTTGTGCTTTTGGTGCTGAGTTACAAGTACCTATTTACAAATTTGTAAAAGAAGCGCTTATACGCAAATTTGGTGAAGATTGGTATGCAGAATTAGAAAAGGTTGCTGAAACTTTTTAACACTTCAAAATTCTTAAATAAAACACCTTAAAACACCCCGAAAACAGGGAGACAGCATATTTTAAACTTTTTATTTTTTTGTAAACTTTTGGAATTATCAAAATAACTAAAAATCTGAAAATCAGTATTATAGTTATTTTTTTTTGTAAACTTATTGATTAACAGGTAGTTATTTCTTTGTTAAAAACTTGTTGAAAACGTTTTTGTATTCTTTTAAAAACGTATCAATCATTTTGCAATCTTTGTATAACTCAAACCAGAGTAAAAACACAATTTTAGCTTGTTAATAAACGTGTTAAAATGTATTAGAAGATTATCTAAAATACATTTAACAATTTACAATCTTTGTTGAAGTCAGTTTTATTTAAAAACATTTTCAATAAAGTTTTAAAAGAAACACTGGCTGTTTGCTTTTGTTTTTCCAGGAAAATCCTGCAAGCCTTTTTATGTCAATATTTAACCAATACCAACGCATGGAAATAACACACATCATCAAAAGAGACTACGAAACAACACCTTTCGTTTTAGAAAAAATTACTAGCGCCATAGAGAAAGCAATGCTTTCAGTAAATCATGGTACTAAGGAAGATGCAAAAGATATTTCTGATAGAGTTTTTGAGTCTCTATTGGCAAGAAAAGCATTAGATTCAAGATATGTACCTAATGTAGAGCAAGTACAAGATATTGTTGAAGAAAAATTGATGAGCAGTGCATTTCATAATGCAGCTAAAGCTTTTATTCTTTACAGAGACGAACAAGCAAGAAAGAGACAGACTAATATTTTTGAAAAACGTATTAATTTAAAACCTTATGAATATCCAGATTTATATGAATATGTAAGCGCGATTAGACATTCGTATTGGATTCATACTGAATTTAATTTCACAAGTGATGTTCAGGATTTTAAGGCGCAACTTAATCCTGTAGAGAAATCGGCTATTAAAAATACCATGTTGGCAATTTCTCAGATAGAAGTAGCGGTTAAATCATTTTGGGGCGATATTTATCAAAAAATGCCAAAACCAGAAATAGGCTCAGTTGGTGCCACGTTTTCTGAGAGTGAAGTGCGGCATCACGATGCGTATTCTCACCTTTTAGAGGTGTTAGGTTTAAATGAAGAATTTAAAGCACTTAAAAAGAAGCCAGTTATTATGCGTCGTGTGCATTACTTAGAAACTGCCCTAAAGAATTCTAAGAGTGATAATATTCAAGAATATTCAGAATCAATCTTATTGTTTTCTCTATTTATAGAACACGTATCGTTATTCTCCCAGTTTCTAATAATTATGGCATTCAATAAGCATAAAAATATGCTAAAAGGCATATCTAATGTTGTTGAAGCCACTTCAAAAGAAGAGCAAATACATGGAGATTTTGGTATTGATGTTATAAAAATTATAAAAAAGGAAAATCCAGATTGGTTTGGAGCTGAGTATAATGCTAAAATTCAAACTATATGTAAAGAAGCTTATAAAGCCGAAAGTGATGTTGTAGAATGGATTTTTGAAGCAGGAGAATTAGATTTTCTACCTAAAGCAGTTGTAAATGAGTTTATTAAAAAACGTTTTAACGACTCTTTAGAGAGTATTGGCATAGAAAAAGTTTTTGAAGTTGATGATAATTTATTAGCACAAACTGAATGGTTTGATGATGAAATTATTGGTACAAAACATGGCGATTTCTTTGTAAAAAGATCCATTAACTATAGCAAAAGAACAAAAAGTATAACTAGCGACGACCTATTTTAAATTATGAAAGTAAAAACAAGCATCCCTCAAAACAACGAAACCTCTCAAAAGGAATCTAATTACGACCAACTTGTTAACGCAAGAAAAGAACAGATTAAAAATGCTAATCAATCTACATCTGAAGAAGGTTTTGAATGGTTAACTGAAAATAGTCGCAAATTTTTAGCCTCAGGATATTTAACTGATGATGCTACACCAGAGGTAAGAATACGAGAAATAGCAGAACGTGCAGAACAAATTTTAAAAATAGATGGTTATGCCGATAAGTTCTACAAATATATGTCTGCAGGGTTTTACTCTTTAGCATCTCCAGTTTGGTCTAACTTCGGAAAAAAGAGAGGATTACCAATTAGTTGTTTTGGTTCTAATATTGCTGATGATATGGGTAATATTTTATACACACAATCTGAAGTAGGAATGATGTCTAAGTTAGGTGGAGGAACATCTGGGTATTTTGGAAATTTAAGACATAGAGGGGCGCCAGTAAAAAATAATGGATCGTCTTCTGGAGCTGTTCATATTATGCAACTTTTTGAGAAAATGGTGGATGTTGTTAGTCAAGGTTCTGTAAGAAGAGGGCGTTTCTCACCATATTTACCAGTAGAGCACCCAGATATTAATGAGTTTTTAGAAATTGGTACAGAAGGTAATTCTATCCAAGAGTTAACACACGGTGTTAGTGTTACTGATAAATGGATGGAAGAGATGATTGCTGGTGATGTTGATAAACGTTCTATTTGGGCAAAAGTAATTCAACGTAGAGGCGAGATAGGTTATCCTTATATTTTCTTTAAAGATAAAGCAAACAACCAAGCAGCTGATGTGTACAAAGAAAATAACCACAAAATTGTGGCTAGTAATTTATGTACAGAAATTATGTTGCCATCTAATGATAAATGGTCGTTTGTATGCGTATTATCATCCGTAAACTTACTGCATTATGACAAGTGGAAAGATACGGATGCTGTAGAAACTATGGTCTATTTCTTAGACGCTGTAATTACTGAATTTACTGAAAAACTTGAAGAGTTTAGAGATTCTAATAATTTAGAAGACAGACAAACGTTTATGTTTATGGAACGTGCCTACAATTTTGCAAAAGAAAACAGAGCATTAGGTTTAGGTGCTTTAGGTTGGCACTCTTTATTACAATCAAAAATGTTGGCTTTTGATAGTGCAGAAGCTTATGAATTAAATAGTAAGATATTTAAAACCATAGAAGAGAAGTCTTATAAAGCATCAAAAGAATTAGCAGATATGTTTGGCGAGCCAGAAGTTTTAAAAGGCTATGGTAGACGAAATACTACATTAAACGCTATTGCACCAACAACATCTTCGGCATTTATTTTAGGACAAGTATCTCAGGGTATTGAGCCAATTTGGTCTAATATCTATGTAAAGGATATTGCAAAAATTAAGACTACAATTAAAAACCCATACCTATTACATCTTTTAGAAGAAAAAGGACAAAACACACCTGATGTATGGCGTAGTATTCGCGATCATGATGGTTCTGTTCAACATTTAGAATTTTTAACCGAAGAAGAGCGTGATGTGTTTAAAACCTATTCTGAAATAGACCAGCTAGCTATTGTATATCAAGCAGCTAACAGACAAAACCATATCGACCAGGGACAGTCTTTGAATATTATTGTACATCCTGATATGCCTGTGAAAGACATCAATAAAATATATGTTACCGCGTGGAAATTAGGTTTAAAATCATTGTACTACCAACACAGTATGAATGCAGCTCAAAAATTCAAACAGAAAAAAGAGTGTGCTAGCTGTGAAGGCTAAAACATAAACTTTTAATTTGGTTCCCTCCAAAGGGGAACCCAAATTTATAAAAGACATCTCAACTCGAGATGTCTTTTTTGTACTAATATTTTTATATTTAAACTTCAAAAGGTAAAAATCTATGGAAGAAAATACGTTTTATATCACAGAAGATGTGCTAGCTAGTAAAAATATGCGTTTTGTAAATAACCTTATAGACTTAATTCCTCAATATGCTATAATGTATGCCATATCCTACTCATTTTTTTATATTGGTGAGTTTACAGGAAATTACGCTTTAAACGATTATTGGGCAGAAATATCGACGGTTGAGGATTATTTTTATTCCTACCTCTTACTGTTTTTATATTATTTTATTATGGAGAGTACAACACATAGAACTTTAGGAAAATATGCTACAAAAACAATGGTGGTTATGACTAATGGACAAAAACCAACACATAAAGATATAGCTAAACGAAGCCTAAGTAGAATGATTCCCTTTGATGCCTTGTCATTTCTAGGCACTAATGGCAAGGGGTGGCACGACGTAATATCAAATACTTATGTAGTAGATATCGCTAAATTTGAAGCTATAAAAAAATCTTACGATGAACTGGAACAAATTGGAGCACATCTTATTAAAGACAAGTAATATATCTTTTAAATAATAAAAACAAAAAGCATCACGTAAGGGCGTGATGCTTTTTCAATTACTGAAAATGGACTAACTAATCTGATAAATTATTTTCAGCAACGGTAGTATTGTTTTCTGACATTAAAGCAAAAAACTTATTAATATTTGGTAGAATAATAATTCTTGTACGTCTGTTTTTGGCTCTGTTTTCACTTGAATCATTTTCAGCAATAGGCTGATAACTACTTCTTCCTGCTGCTATTAATTTTTCTGGAGCAACATTATATTTTTCTTGTAATTTACGCACTACCGAAGTTGATCTCATCACACTCAAATCCCAATTATCGGCTAAAAATTTAGTATTTATTGTCCTAGCATCTGTATGGCCTTCAACCATTACATCTAAACTAGGTTCAGAATTAATAACGTCTGCTAATTTCTTCAATACATTGTCTGCTTTAGAACTTAACCTATAACTTCCTGTATTAAACAACATATTGTCAGCAATCGAAATCATAACAACTGTTTCATTAATATTTACAGCAAAATCCTCGTCTTCATTTATATTACTTTCACTAATAGTTTTTTCTAAATTATATGCCACAGCCAAATTCATTGAGTCTTTAAGTGTTTTGGCATTAGCTAATTTTTCAGCATTTACATGTTTTAGCGTTTCACGCATTTTATCTTTGGTAGCCTTAGATATCACAGCAATGTTTCCAACAACATCAAGCTTTGTGTTATTTTCTTGTTTTAAAGTGGCAATTTTAGAATTGTAAGCATCAACTCTAGATTGAATTTTATCAAACTTTGACTCAAGATCTTCTTTAGCAACTCTTGTTTTTTGTAATTCGCTTTTAATTTCTCCGTTCTCTTGTTGTAGTGCCAAGAATTTTTTCTTTGAAACACATGAAAACGTAGTTGCTACCAGTAATAGCAAAACTGAAACTTTCTTCATAATAATAACTTTAAGTTTATTGTAATTACGATGAAAGAGAAAGCTTGGACGTCTAAAAATGACTTTTATTTAATTAAAAATAAAATACTACGCGTACTTGCATAGGTAAGATGTTTGTTTAGAGACTTTTACATTAAATTTCTGTTTAGCTTCAATTTCGTAACGCTCACCTGCTTTAAATAGTTTCCAACTGTTTGAATTTGGAAGTTTTACATGCATTTCACCTTCAACAACAATCATTGTTTCATGCGTACTTGTACCAAACTCATATTCGCCAATTTCCATGACACCAATTGTAGAATTACCTTCTTTTGAGGTGTAACCTAATGATTTTACGTTACCATCAAAATATTCGTTTGTAGAAATCATATCTCTAGTTTTAGTAGTTAAATTAACAATTAAGTTCGCAAATATAATCCATTTTAAAAGCTTTAGCGATATACAACTTTACTATTAAATGAGGTTAAATTATACAACAGATATTATTAATAATAAACGTTTGTTTGCCTATTTTTGAATAATGTTTGAAACCTCTTTTTTATCTAAAATAAATATGAAGATTTTAAAATATTTTGTTGTCATTTTTACTTGTATATGTTTTGGAAACACAAGTAGTGCACAAATACAGGCTACAATAGTTGACGCCCAAAACACGCCGTTAGAATATGCTACCGCTGCACTATTTAACAGTAAAGATAGCACCTTAATAACAGGTGTAATATCTAACGAAAATGGTGTGTTTAAAATTGAAGCTATAAAAAAAGGCACCTATTATCTAGAAGCTTCTTTTTTAGGGTATGAAAAAAAACGTATAGATAATATTCATGTTACTACTAAAGGGCAAAGTATAAATTTAGGAACTATCCAATTAGCATTAGGTACACAGTTAAATGAAGTTGTAGTGCAAGCAGAGCGTAGTACGGTTGTGAATAAAATTGATAAACAGATATTTGAAGCCTCAAAGTTTAAAAATGCACAAGGTGGTTCTGGTATCGATGTAATTAAAAATTTGCCATCAATAAGTATCGATAGCCAGGGCGAGATAAGTGTTCGTGGTAGCTCAGGTTTTGTGGTGTTATTAAATGGAAAACCTATTCAGGGAAATGCAAGTAATCTAATAGCGCAAATACCTGCAAATGCCATTCAAAAGGTAGAAGTTATTACAGCGCCATCTGCAAAGTACGACCCTGAAGGTAAAGCTGGAATCATTAATATTTTAACTACTAAAGGCGCTGTAAACGGCGCTTTTGGGCAGGTAAATATTAAAGCTGGTTTACCTTCTATAGAAACCTATGGTAATGATGTGTCTCATAAACGTCACGGTATTGATGCCACATATAACGTTAGAACTGATGCTTGGAATATTTCTTTAGGGGCAAATTACCAAAGAAATGATTTAGGAGGCAGACGTGAAGGAGATGTATTCACCATTATAAATGATACTAAAACACAATTTCCATCAACTGGAGAACGAAGTTTTGACGAAACTAATTTAAGTGGTCGTTTTACCGTAGATTTTACACCTAATAAAACCGATAGCTACGCTCTTGGTTTTTTTGCCGGAAAACGCAATAAAGCACGTTTGGCAGATATAGTGTATTTTGACAATCATGCGGTAAGGCCTGCAGATAGTGACAATCGTTTATATACATTTCAATACTTTAATCATAATTTAAGAGAGCGTAGAGGCGATTTTGTGCTAGGAAGTTTAGATTGGACGCATAGTTTTAATAATACTTCAGAATTATCTGCGTCATTTTTATATGAATATACGCTTTTAGGCGGGCCAACGGTAAACCAGAATTTAGGTGAACCCGATAGAACTATATTATTTCAAGATGAGTTTAATACTAATGACAATCCTTTAAATGGTGTACGTTTTCAGCTCGATTATAAATTAAAACCTTTTAATTTTGGTGTTATAGAAACTGGATATCAATTTCGAGATTTAACCCATACAGGCGACTTTATTTATGAAAGACGCACAGATTTTAATGATGATTTTGAATTAGTACCTGAGTTTTCAAGTGAAGTGGATTTAAAGCGAACTATTCATTCGGGATACGTTCAGCTTTCAGGTAAAACAGGAAAATGGCAGTATGCAGCAGGATCTAGACTAGAAGTTATGGATAGATCTTTTAGATTAAAAGACAAAACAAACACTATTGACGAAACCCTTTTTTTCGATTTTGTTAAGTTATATCCTTCAGCATCTGTACAATACGAAATTAATGAAACAACATCCATAAAAGCAGCTTATAGTAAACGTGTAGAACGCAATTCAACATTTAAAATGAATCCGTTTGCAGAACGTGAACATTCTGAAACGTTAGAACAAGGTGATAAAAATTTAAAACCCGAATTTATAGATTTAGTTGAAATTGGAGTTACTAAAGATTTAAAAAAAGGGAATTCTATTTTTGCAACTGGCTATTTTAGGCATGTTGACAATCTAGTAAATCGTGTAAATACAGTATTTAATGACACTATTTTAAATAGAATATATTCTAACGTTGGTAACGCAAAAACTATTGGTTTAGAAGTTGGAGCAGAAATTAAACCCACTAAAAAATGGAATAATTTTATTGGTATAAATGTTTATAATTATACCATAAACGGTAGTTTTGATAACAGGCCAGTAAATACTGATGCTACCATTTATACTGTTAACTTAAATTCAACTTGGCGCTTTTGGGATAATGCATCCTTACAATTTACCTTCAATTACCTATCGGACAGAAATACAGCTCAAGGTGAAGATTCTCGATTTTATGCTCCAAACTTAACATTTCAAAAAGCATTTATGAATGATAGGTTAAAGGCGACACTACAATGGCAAAATATAGATTTAGGGTTTTTAAATACCAATGAGCAGCGTATAACTACATTTAGACAAAACGAGTTTTTTACTACTACCAACTATATTTACGAAGTAGATATTGTTAGTATCAATCTATCATATACCTTTAAAAAAGGCACTAATACATCAAAATTTATTGATAGTGAGTTTGGTAAACGAGAGTTTTAAAAAGTATTTATTCTTCTTCAGGTCCTGGTACTTGGGCAGGTATAACCGAAGCATCGTGCGCATTGTGATACTCTTCAAGCAAACTCATTGTTGCTTTTAGTAAATCTTTGGTTTCAAGTAATAAACTAAAGTATAGTGTTGTGTTTTTAGGGCTAGATTCTTCAGATCTTGTGCGCTCTACTTGTTTTTGGATTTTATCAGTTACAACATCAAAAATCTTTTTCTTTTCATTCAGAATAAAACCTATTTGTTCAAAAGAACTAGAATCGAATGCTATTTTAGTAGTATTGAATAATTGCTCTAAATGTGTATCTAAATCTTTTAATTCTTTTATCTGAGTAAACTTTAATTTTTTATGATTGTTGTTAACATGCTTAAAACTCGCATTTGAAATATATGTTAAAGACTGTGCCATATCTTGCAAGTAACTTAAAATACTGATGTAAAAATTACTAGCATTAACACTTGGGTCTTCTAAGTTTTTAATAAAATAATAAATGTTATCACGAAGGTCTTCAATCTCATTAGAAAGCTTCTCAATTTGGTTTTTATTCTTTTTAAGGAGCTTTAAATTATGTGTAGCTAAACCATTTACAGCACCAGTATATACTTTATTTCCTCTTTTAATTACATTGGCAATGTTTTTAGCACTTTCCATAATTACACCTTGAGTAGAGCTACTTTCTGCCTTTTCAAGTTTATCTTCCACCTTTTGCTCTTTAGATTGTTTTCTGTGTATTAGATAGTTTTTAAAAAGCACTATTACAGTAAAAATTAAAAGCGCAATAAGCGCATACGCCCCTCCATAAAATAAAATAAGCGCCATAACAGCTGCTGCAACAAAGGCACTTAAGGCTGTAAAAAACCAACCTCCAATAACGTTTAACACACCTGCCACTCTATATACAGCACTTTCGCTTCCCCAAGCTCTATCTGCTAAAGATGTACCCATGGCCACCATAAATGTAACATATGTTGTAGATAAAGGTAGTTTCATTGATGTTGCTATAGATATTAACACACTAGCAACCATTAAATTAACAGAAGCTCTTACCAAATCAAAAGCTGGTAAATCTTTAGTTTTTACCGATGGAGGAATTCTGGTATGCTTAAACTGTTTGTCTATATATTGTTTAAGTGGTACTGGCAGTAAATTATTAAAACTTTCGGATGCTCCAATACTAAAACGCACAATATTTCTTGACAGAAAATTAGGTTGAAAACGCTCATTAACATCATCTTGACGCGATAAATCTACTGATGTTTTCACAACAGCTTTAGCTTTACTTGAAAACCATAATGTAAGCACCATGATAACACCTGCTGCTAATAAAATATATGTGGGTGTATATATTTTTTGACCTAAGCTTTCCATACTAAATTCAGAAGCTGAAAGTCCTAAAGTATTTACCGCAGGGTTAGAAAAATCTAAAAAAGCTTGATATGCTCCTGTTGTAGGCCCAATAAAGTTTACCAAATCGTTACCAGCAAAGGCTACAGCAAGCGCAAAAGTACCTATTACAATAATTATTTTATAAATATTAGTTTTAAAAAATGAAACAACTATAAAGGACAGTCCTGTTAATACTAAAAAACTAATACCTAATAATGCAAAATTATTAGTAGCAATTAGTGTTTTAAAATCAGCACTCATAAACGTTGCATTTTTAATACCTTTTATAAGAATGAAGTATAAGATAGATGTAGTAGCAAAACCACTAAAAATAGCACCGTAAAATTTCGGCTTATTATTAAAATTAAACGAAAGTAATAAACGAGACACAAATTGTATTAACGCACCAATGGTAAAGGCTACAAATACTGATAATAAGATACCTAGAATAATCTCGATAGCTTTTTCATTATTAATATAATTCCCCAAATCTAGTAGGGTTTGTCCGCTACCATCTGCAGTAATTTTTAAAATAGCAATACATACGGATGCACCCAATAACTCAAAAACAATAGAAACGGTTGTAGATGTTGGCAAGCCTAGTGTGTTAAAGAAATCTAGTAGTAATATGTCGGTTATCATTACCGCCATAAAAATGATCATAATTTCATCAAACATAAATTCACCAGGCACAAAAATACCTTTTCTGGCAATTTCCATCATACCACTAGAAGATACGGCACCAAATGCAATACCAATACTTGCAACTATCATTAGTGTTCTAAAAGAGACTGCTTTAGAGCCTATGGCCGAATTAAGAAAGTTTACAGCATCATTACTAACACCAACAACCAAATCTGCAATTGCCAAAATAGCTAAAGCAATTAACATGTAAGAGTAAAAATTATCCATTAAGTAGATGAAAATTATATATAAACAAATGTCTTATTTTAAAACGAACTCAATGTTAACGGAATGTTATGTTCTATTTTAAAATAGTTTAAATAAGTGCTGAAATAGCCATTGTTTAATTAGCCTACTACAACTCCAATGTTAAGAATTCATTTTTTTGTAAAACATAACTAATTTAAAATCAGTACTTTGCAGGTTTAATGTTAATTTAATGTTATATAAATGTTGCCTAAAAGTAAAATTAAAACTATATTTGTAAAGTAATTATTAATTAAAACCCCACAGACATGAAAAAATATATCACAATTTTAGCAGCTTTAATGATAAGCGCAACAGTATTTGCACAAAAAGAAAGAACACTAACATTAAATAAAGAAACTAATTTAATAGATGTTGTTTATTATCACGATAATGGTGATGTTAGTCAAACAGGATCATACACTGCAGATGGTAAATTAGAAGGACAATGGTTAAGTTTTAATAAAGAAGGAGAAAAAACCGTAACTGCTTATTATAAAGATGGAAAAAAAGTAGGAAAATGGATTTATGTAATTGATGGAAAGATAAAAGAAGTGGATTATTCTAAGAATATAGTTACTAATATCTAAACTAAGTTAAAAAAAAGACCATCTAAAGTATACTTTAGATGGTCTTTTTTTATTTTAAAAATTAATCTTTTAGTTGTTAATCCAAGAAAAATCACTCTCTACTGTTGTAGAAGAAGAGTACGTTGTTGCTTCTGCAGCATTAACGCTATCTACTACTAAATTAGAAGCAGGAGCATTGTCTCTAAAATCAAATTGTGAACTAAAACCTGATAAGCTAAGACCGTTGATTGTAGCTCCAGAATTGTTTTTTATCTGAATACCAGTACCGCCTCCTGAAGACACAGCAGTAAAATTTACCAACGTAGGGTTATTATTAACACCGTCTGCTTCAATAGCTGTTGAGAAACCACTTATAGTTAATTTCACGAATGTATTTGTTAGGGTACCGTTCCAACCTTCAGTCCAATCTATAGAGTCATCTTCTATATTTTCAGCATAAAAGTTAGTCACACTCACTGTACCTCCATAAAATTCAACACCATCATCAGCACCTTCTATTACTGCTACGTTATCAATTGTAGTCATAGAACCAACTGCATATAAAGATAAACCGTTAAATTGAGAATCTGCATTAATTTGTGCACCAGTATTTCTAAGTATTAAATAGTCAATATTTCCAGAGTCATCAGCATCGTTGCTACCACCATAAACTAATCCGCCAACTTCTGCTATAGCATTAATACCTTCTGTAGTAGTTGCATCTCCACAAATAAGAAGACCACCCCAAGCTTCACCGTCAACAGATCTCATTTCTACTGGGTTATTGGCAGTACCTTCAATGTTTATGTTACCACCTTTTAATACAGCTATATAATTAGCAGTACCAGATTGAGAAACAATTACAGTTCCGGCTGGTATAGTTAATGTAGCATTATTATTTATTAAAACAGGACCACTAACTGAATACTCTATAGAAGCATCTAAAGTTACGTTTCCTGATATGTTTGCTGGTAATACATTTCCAGAAATAGTGCTGGCAGCAGTTACCCATGCAAATAAACTTGCGTTAGTAGACGATGTTACAAAAACTGCATCGTCTGCAATATCTGCATCAGAACCGTCAATTTGAAGATTTGATACTGGAGCAGCATCTCTAAAATCGAAAGAAGTCTCGAAACCGGTTAATGATAAGCCGTTTATTGTAGCGCCAGAGTTATTTTTAATTTGTATTGCTGTTCCACCAGTAGAAGAAATTGCAGTAAAATTAACTAAAGTTGGGTTATTGTTTACACCATCAGCTTCTATAGCTGTAGAAAAACCAGCAATATTATTGATAACATAGGCATTTGTTAATGTACCGTTCCATCCTTCAGTCCAATCTACAGCATCATCTTCATTATTTTCTAAATACATGTTAGTAGCATTAACTGAACCTCCAAAGAATTCAACACCATCATCAGTTCCGTTGATAATTGCAACGTTAGATATGTTTGTTCCAGAACCAACGGCGTATAGCGTTAAACCGTTGAATTGTGAATCTGAATTAATTTGTGCGCCAGCGTCTCTAATAATTAAATAGTCAATGTCTCCAGAATCATCTGCATCATTACTACCACCATAAAGTAAACCACCAACTTCTGCTATGGCATTTGTACCTTCGGTTGTAGTAGCATCACCACAAATAACAAGACCACCCCAAGATCCAGCAGTACCATTAGATTGCATGATAACAGGGTTGGTAGGAGTTCCTTGAATATCGATACTTCCACCTTTAAGTACCGCTATGTAGTTAGATACTCCAACTTCTGAAGTGATTATAGTTCCAGCAGGAATAGTTAATGTTGCACCATTTCCAACTAAAAAACTTCCATCAATAGTATAAGATTGTGAAGCATCAAGAGTAACGCTTTCTGTTATTGTACCAGAAGATAATACAGTTCCATTTAAAGGACCAGGAGTTGGACCAACTGTATTATCGTCATCATTACTACAGGATGTAAAAAACAATCCAGTTAGAATAGATAAATAAAATAGTTTTTTAAGAGTTTTCATTGTAATTTAAATTTAATTATTTGTTGTTTAAAATTTATATCTTATAGATAGAGATGAATTTGTACCTCTATTATAAGTAAGTATTGTGTCTTTGGAAGGAATTCCTGTTACCGAGCTTTGGTTTCTCTGAAATCTCCTAACCGTTGGGTTAATTAAGTTCTTAGCAGATAAACCTAAGCTTAAATGTTCGTTTATCTCTTTATTTAAAATAAAGTCTAGAGTTACTACGCCTTGTTCAATAATTTCTCCATTTAAAAACACATCAGGTTGGTTTTGGTTTCTAGGTGCTCCTAGTGAAAAAATTCTATCAGATGCATAATTACCAGAAAAGGTTATCTCAAAAGGATATTTACCTCCAGAACTATATGTAAGTGCTAAATTAGTAATCCAATCTGATGCACCTTCTAAACCTATTTCATCCATACCACCATATCTAAAAGTTTGTATTAGATTACCATTATCATCTCTTATTTCTTTCAAATCTTGTGTATGGTTGAGGTATGCAACATTACCAGACAGCTTTAGGTTAGGCAAAGAATCGCCTTTTTTTATAAGATATATTCTTCCTTCTATTTCTCCACCTATAACTCTTGCCTCGTTACCAGTATTGAAATAAGAAAATATATCTTCTCCACCGCGTTGTAAGCCTCTGTTAATTGGGTCTTCAATTCTTTTGTAAAATGCTGTAACAGATAAAAGTTCGTCATCACTTGGAAAAAACTCAAACTTTAAATCTATATTAAGGTTTTTAGAGGCCTCTACATCTGGATTACCTTGTGTGACTTGATTTTCTGGTGATACATATTGAAAAGGAGCAATCTCTTTAAATTCGGGTAAAGTTTGACTTAAACTACCTGCCATTCTCAAGGCCATTTTGTCGTTTATATCATATTTTAAATTAAATGAAGGATAAAGCCTTTCGTAATTTTGAAGTGAATTTCCAATACGCGACTGACCAGTTTGTTGGTTCACAAAGTTTCCAACATCAAAATTCACATCAATTTCATCATTTTGGTAGCGCAACCCCAATTGAGCAGTAAATTTGTGAAAAACACCAATAAAATCTATAAAACCAGCAAAAGAGGTTAATTCGCCTTGGTAGGTATCTATTGGTAATTCTTGGAGCCTAAGTGCACCAATATCAAAATTACGTTGTGTAAATATTTCTGATACTTGATCTAAACTAGGTATAGTAAATAGACCTCTGGAGGCTTCTGTTACTCCAATAAATTGAGACGTAAAATCACGTTGTTTATTTCTAAAATCTCCACCAAAAGTAAGCTTGTAAATATCATCTCCATCTTCGCTTTCCTTTAATATAATTTTATCTTGTAGTCTAGCATTTAGCTCTTGATCTGTAATTTCTTGAACAGATTTACGCTGCTGTGTTCCTCCTGTAAAACCAAATTGAACTATACCATCTTCATTCTCAGCAGTATTAGCATCATCATTAAGTATATTAAATTCATTTCTTATACGATTTGGCTCATTAGCAATTACATAATTGAAACCTGCTCCCCAATCTAACACATTTTTATCAGAAAATCTATGGTTACCAATAAGTTGTGTTATAGATAGTATTGTATTTTTAATATTTTGGTCTCTAACAAATTGATTACCTCTTGACGGTGGATCTAACTCCTCAAAAACAATTGTAGAACGCTGTCTACCAGCTTCATAAGTTTCCTCGACTACTTTGTTCACTAAAAAAGTATTTAACTTTATGCGGTTATCATCGTTTATTTTAAACTGACTGTGAAACATTCCAGTAGTGTTAATTGTACGTAACCACCTTCTATTGTCATTGTCTGGAACAGAATCTCTTAAATTACCTTGGTCGTATTCAAAGAATTCGCCTTCTCTATATTCGTGAGAAACAGATTGTCCACCGCTTAAATACAGATTTACTTTTTTGCTTTCGCCAAGTTTTCCTCCAACATTAAAACCAAACGAATAATCTAAAGGTAAAGATGTTGTTCTAGTATCCCAACCCTGCTCTGTAATAGCATTAGAAAGTTCGTCTTGGCTGTAGGCTCTAGAATACACTCCAAGATTTAAATCTTCATTATTTGCAGTTACTTTAAAATCATTAAAAATTTCGCCATCACCAACATTACTATTTACGCCACCAGTAAAACTTAAACCAATATCTTTATTTTTAGATACTATTTTTGACTCAATATTAACATTACCAGAAGCTTGATCTGCCGAATTATTTGGAGAAAATGTTTTACTTATGGATACATTTTGCACAAATCTTGTAGGAAAGAGTGCTAAATCGATATTTTTCTTATCAATATTATCCGAAGGAATTGGTAAGCCGTTAAGCGTAGTTGTTAAATATCTATCACCAAGACCTCTAACGTACACTTGACCTGTACCATCTGATTTTGAAACTCCAGAGATTTTAGATGTTGCTGCCGAGGCGTTAGAAACGCCGAGTCTTGATAATTGTTGAGCACCTATACTTTCTTTAATTTCTACTGCTTTTTTTTGTTGTAATAAAAGCGCTGTTTCACTTTCGCGTTGCGCTACAGGAGCTTTAATAATAATTTCATCAAGAGCAGCTGCACTTGCACCCATAGGTACATTTACCTCTATAACTTTCCCCGCAACTATTATAACAGGAATTTCTTGTGTTTCGTAACCTACAAAACTATATATAAGTGTATAATTCCCTGGGTCTAGGTTAGCTATTTCATATAATCCATCAAAATCTGATGTAGTACCCTTGGTTGTTCCTTTTACTAAAATGTTAGCAAAAGCGAGAGGTTCATTATTATACTCTTTATCCGTAAGTTTTCCAACTACAGAACCAGTGTTTTGAGAGTAACTAAACACTGTTATTGAGCAAAATAATAGTAATAAATATTTCATTAGTTTAATTAATTTTTTGTCCTGCAAAGAAACTACTGTTTTATAAAAAACCTATTACCAGAAAATTAAAGAACTGTAATAAAAGTGTTAACTTAACATTAACTAAAACACTTTTTTTTATAACTTGTTTACCATTACTTAACATTAGAGATAGAAGCTATTTTAATTCAACGGGATACAACTATTTTACAAAAAGGTATTAAAGCAAAAAGTCCTTTTTGTTAACTCAAAAAGGACTTTTTAGTATGTTTTAAAATATGCTTTAATTATTTTTTACCGCATTATCTTTAGTTTCAGAAGTGGTAAATACCATAGCAAAGTCATCTAGTGATACACTGCTAGCGCTTAAAGCCATTTTAATCTCTTTAGGTATTTGGGTAACTTCAGTAATTATTTCTTTAGAATCGTATCCTGTAAAACTAAAAACTAAAGTATACGTACCGCTTGCCATATTTTCAAACGTAAAAACACCTTGTTCGTTTGTCATTACTTTAGCTCCTGTTTCTTTAATTGCAACATTAGCAAACACTAAGGGCGCATTATTAGATTCTACGTCTAATAACTTACCTCTTATAGAACCCGTTTCTTGCGCATGGGTTAATGCAGAAATAAAAAAAAGAGCTATGTAAATAATATGTTTCATGTATTAGTCTAAATTACTGCAAAAATAGACTCTAAAGCCATGATCTAGTGTTACCAAATCATTAAACAACCATGATTAAAACGTTACCCTAATGTTAAGCGATTTTACAATATATTTTTTTATGAATTTAGTATCTTGCCTCAGCTTAATTAAACATCATGAACTGGGAACAACTCCTCTCTTTAAAACGCTACGGCGACACCAATAAACGTATTCGAAAAGAACAAGACGAAACCCGCTTAGGCTTTGAGGTAGATTACGATCGTATTATATTTTCGCAAGAATTTAGAAGTTTACAAGATAAAACGCAAGTTATTCCATTATCTAAAACCGATTTTGTACACACGCGCTTAACACACAGTTTAGAGGTAAGCGTCGTAGGGCGCTCGTTAGGGCGACAAGTAGGGAAAAAAATACTAGAAAAGCATCCGCATCTACAGAATGTGCATGGGTATCAAGCCAACGATTTTGGAGCTATAGTAGCAACAGCAGCCTTGGCGCATGATATTGGTAACCCGCCCTTTGGGCATTCTGGCGAAAAATCTATAGGTGAATTTTTTAAAACAGGCAAAGGTAAAACATATAAAGACCAATTAACCGATAAAGAATACCAAGACCTCTGTGATTTTGAAGGTAACGCCAATGGCTTTAAAATATTAACCCAAAATAGAGCTGGACGCGAAGGTGGACTCCGTTTAAGCTATGCTACTCTAGGTGCATTTACCAAATACTCCAAAGAATCCTTACCAAAAAAACCAACACCACATATCGCAGATAAAAAATATGGCGTGTTTCAATCTGAAAAAGAGGCTTTTGCTGATGTTGCTAACGAATTGGGACTTACAAAACGTAGTGAAAAGCACCTAAGTTTCTCGCGCCATCCATTGGCATATTTAGTTGAAGCCGCCGACGATATTTGCTATACTATTATCGATTTTGAAGATGGTATAAATCTAGGACTCATTCCAGAGGAATACGCTTTAGAATACCTTTCAAAAGTAATTAGAGACAACATAAAACCAGAAAATTATTATGCCCTATCTAATAAACAAGATCGCATAGGTTACCTACGTGCTCTTGCCATTGGCGCACTCATTAACGATGCCGTGGCTATATTTATGAAACATGAAGATGCTATTTTAAACGGCACCTTTGATAGCGCACTACTCGACAAAAGTAAATACGACCCACAAATACGAGATATCATCAAAATAAGTATTGAAAATGTTTACCAGTCTGAAGAAGTTATAGACAAGGAAATTGCTGGCTACCAAATTATCAATAAGCTACTTACCATATATACTAACGCCGTAAACAACAGTTTTAGTGATACCGCTTCAAATTATGACGAACTCATTTTACAAAGCTTGCCAAAAACTATAAACTTTAGCCATAGTAGTTTGTATGAAAGGTTACTAGCAGTATGCCATTACGTTTCATTATTATCAGATAGTAAAGCGATACAAAACTTTAAAAAGATTGAGGGAATTACCTTTTAGGTTATAATAATTAGGGCGTTACCCACAAGGGGTCGGGCTTTACGCTATATCTTTTTCTCGTGCCTCAAAAAAGGATGCCGCTACAATCCCTAACGCAAAAATTAGTCATGTTAAGCATATTTTTTTATGCCTTAACTTAATACTGTATTTTCATTCGCATAGCAATAAATCTTAGCTTACCATTAAACTTATCTTGAATATTTATACAAAAAAAGAGTATCGTTTTTAAGCGATACTCTTTTTTTAGATTTTATGTTTAATCAAACTACTGTTTTGTTTCTGCTGCTTGGGCCTGCATGATTTGTTTTTGCCTTAGCAATTCATTTTTACTAAGGTTTACCAAATTAAAGTTAGGTGATGCTTTTAACGTATCATCTAAAATATCAACTGCAGCATCTATATTATTTTTTCTATCCTGTTGAAATAATTGTAGTGCCTTTAAGTACATAAATGCACTTTTTAATTCTACTTGGTAAGGTTGTTGTTGCTCATAATACGCATGTTTCATATCTGGTGTTGCATTGGCTAAACCATAGTTAATGTGTATTAAAGCTTCATCTAACTTTTGTAATTGCATATTAAGTTCTGCCAACTCGTAAGCTAAACTAGCACTAGGCGATCTTTTAAATAATTCATTAAAATGTACCAAAGCACGCTCTGGCTGTTTTACGGCCTTAAGCGACATAGCTTTTACCTCAACAGCAATATTAGAGTCATCTACCTTTGTATCAATACCAATAGTATTTAGTGCTTGCATGTATTTGCCTTCGCTCATGTATATATAAGCCAAAGTATCTTTTCTTGCTTCTGATGGTGCTAAAATATTTAAATGCGTCATAGCATTAATCATACCTTGTACATCACCTTGTGCTCTCATTTGTTTGCCATAGGCTTCAAAATGTTGTATTAATTCAGTATTACTTTGCGCACCTATTTGCAGGGTTATCACAGATACCACCAACAGTATAATTTGTCTCATCTTCTGTTTATTTTAGTTTAACGCCCAAAACTATAAAAATTTGTGATGTAATCTCTTAAAAGTTTATTAATTGTTCAATGCCAAATTAATTTTTATAATTTGCTTTACCATTACAACATCATTCAATACAAAAGGTTTAGGTATCATATACGCATACCGCTCTGGAAGGTTTAATACTTTATTTTCTAGCAAATCGTAAGAGGCTTCATAAAGTAAAAATTCTGTGTCTTAATTTATAGGAATAGTAATTTGTAGTTCTAAAAGTTAGTTTTTTTTAGAAACAAATAATGCAGAACAACATAAAAAAGCAAGCTTATACGTTTGGCTTTTTCATCATAATTATAATTTAGTAGTTATAAAAATACACAAATTTATAATTGCAGTTTTTTACCTAAATACATTTTTAGGAAAACTCCTTTTTTTTAGCTATATTTAGAATTACTAAAATATTAAATATTATGGGAATAAAGAGTTTTCAAGGGTCGAGAAGACAACAATCTACAGCAGCTGATACCACACCACTTAAAGTGAGTGATTATATGACGAGAAATTTGGTAACCTTCTCTACTACTCAAAGTATTGAGAGTGTTATGGAAGCACTAGTAAAAAATAGAATTTCTGGAGGTCCTGTAGTAAATGAAAAACAAGAATTAGTTGGTATTATTTCTGAGGGTGATTGTATTAAGCAAATTAGTGAAAGCCGCTATTACAATATGCCACTACAAGAACAAACTATTGAAAAACACATGGTAAATAATGTAGAAACCATTGATGGTAATATGAATATTTTTGATGCCGCAAAAAAATTCTTAGATTCTAAACGCCGACGGTTTCCTATAGTTGAGAATGGAAAACTAGTAGGACAAATTAGCCAAAAAGATGTGCTAAAAGCTGCTATGGCTTTAAAAGGACAAACTTGGAAATAAATCGTTTTTTAAAAAAAAATACCGCAAAACTAAATGGATTAACATTCCTATTTCAAATAGATTAAATAGGAACGTTAATTTGTATAACGTCGTAATTTACGATCGTTATTTTACCCTAGCCTCTGCTATATCTGTTATAATTATTTTTTGATGTTCGTTACTCTCTAAGGTTGCAATTTTAGAATAACTATAGCCGTCTATCGTTTTATCTAAAGCTTTCCATTTTGCGATACCGCCAACAGTTACAGTTTCTCCAACTTCTAAGATACGCTCTGTATAACGCAAGGTTTTATTAAACCCCAATAAGTTTTCACTTTCAATTTTATAAGCTGATAAAACATTTTCAAACTCAGGTGTTGGAGCATTCAAAAAACCTGATGTTACTCGTTTATCTTCTTCTAAATACATTACAAAATTTAGTGGTGTAGTTGTTGGTTTTATCATAACTACTTCCTCTTTTTTATCTTTAACAAAAAAATCTTGTATGTTGTTTTCATCTAAAAGTGTTTTCCAATACGAGTTTTTACCTGTACGCTTTTTTTGTTGAATTTTAAACTGAAACGCCACACATTTACGTTTACTAAATGGCGCCACAAAAGGCTCATGCACATGCAGTACCTTGCCAGTAACTTTAGTAGGTTCGTTTGTTCTAAATTGAAGGATATCTTTAGTTTTTAATTTAGATAAACCTCTTAATATGCGTTGTTTCTTCCCGAAATAGTATGCTGTAATAGCAATTGTTATAGCTATAACAATAATAAACGGAATGATAATTTGTGGAGACATAAAAAATTGGTATTTATATTATAAGAGTGAATTTTTATGTTTTTGTTACACAGCTAGCGTTTTCGCTTTACTAACGCGTAGTAGTCGCCATCTAAAGGTAAATACCCTTGATCGTACACAAAATAATATACCTTTCCAGCCTTGGTAGTGTAAATACTAGTAAAGTAATTAAAATCGAAACCAGCTTCTATAAGAGTGCCTTTAGAGCGTGTTACTTTACCATCAGGATTTAATCGCTCTAATATTCTATGGTTTTTACGCAACCTGTTATTGGTGTTACGTATTAAGTTTTTACTATCTTTATTAATGCGGTTATTATACGAGTTTCTACAACCATCACTACAAAACTTTTTATCAATTCTGCCTATAATTTTCTCTCCACATTCTAAACATTGCTTTTCCATAGTTATGTGATTTAATTTTTATACCGGTTTAAAGTCAACTAAATATTTAAGCACTTTACAACCAAAAACCTAACTTAAATTTTCTTTTCATCTCAATCCTAATACTCTTAAAATTAAGCGTTCTATTTCTAGATAACATATCATAGTTATTACCAATTACCCGCATACTCTAAATCTATTTTTGAAGACTGTTTTAAAAGTTGAAATTTATATTGAAGTATCTGCCTAATATGTAAAAAATCATGAGCCAACCAATTTCTTAAAAACAATTCAGCTGATAAATTTCCTAATTCGGGATGCAAAACCACATTACTCCAATCCATATTAACTTGCTGTTTTAACCATTGTATAGAACTACCACGTTCAATTAAAAATGTTTTAAGAATTTCGTTATAATCTTTAGACATATAATGTCGTTCCTTTACCCATACTTCTGGCGCTATAGGTACTAAGGGTTTTTGAGGAGTTTCTAAAGCATGTTTTACCCTAGCTCTAAAATCATTAAGTTCTTCATCTAAAAGGTGACAAACAATTTCCAGTAAACACCATTTTATAGATTCAGGTCGCCATAAATAGTCATGTTGTGAAACATCTTTTAAAAGATTTTTAAAAACTAGTGTATTATTTTCTAGTTGATTAAAAACCACCTGAAGTTCTTCTGTTGCAGTATCCATAGGGCAATATACAAATATTTATCCAAGTACAAACGACTACAAACATTTACAAACGAAATTAAACGCGTAAGTACCGAATAAAGTTTTGAAGTCGTTACATCTTTGCAGTGTCGAAACATAAGAACTCGATAGTATTAACTGTTAAACATTAAAATTTAAAATTATGAACGCACTTAGAAACAAAGTACAGTTGATTGGTAGATTAGGACAAGATCCTGAAATTATTAGCTTTACCGATGGTAACAAAATGGCGAAATTTTCGCTTGCTACCGATGATAGCTACAAAGACAAAAATGGCAATAAAGTAGAACGCGCTTACTGGCACAATGTGGTAGTTCGTGGTGGCCTTGTAAAAGTGGTTGAAAGCTACATTACAAAAGGTAAAGAAATAGCCGTTGAAGGTAAATTAACTAATAGAAGTTACGAAACAGCAAGCGGAGAAAAACGTTATGTAACAGAGGTTGTATGTAATGAACTGCTAATGCTTAGTAAATAAACCTTTTTTTGCCCAAAAATTAAAAAGGTGCTTTGAGGGAAGCACCTTTTTTTTATGTCTTTATAATACAAAAGGCTTACCTATTAGCTGCTTTAATGATTATCACTATTAAAAAAACCTCCTCTATTTTCTTTTCGTGCTATAGATTGATGGATTATTAAATGCGCTACATTTACCATGTTTCTTAATTCGCAAAGCGTTGTTGTAAGTTTTGACTCCCGATATAAATCTTCAACTTCATTATAAATAATATCTAAACGTTTTACAGCTTGTTTCAGGCGTCTGTTATTTCTAACGATACCAACGTAATCTCTCATTAAAGCTTGTAACTCTTTTAAATTATGTTGAATTAAAACATGTTCTTTAGTTATCACTGTACCCTTATCGTTCCATCTTGGTATTTTAATATTTACAGGGGTTAACTCTAGCCCAACATGGTGTTTATATATGTTATGTGCGTACACCAAGGCTTCTAATAAGGAATTAGACGCCAAACGATTTGCCCCGTGCAAACCTGTTTTTGTACATTCTCCGCAAGCAAAGAGATTTTTAATAGTTGCCTTACCTGTTTTATCCACCTTTATACCTCCGCACAAATAATGTGATGCTGGTACCACAGGAATCCAATCTATTTTTATATCAATATGGCGTTTTAAACATTCATTATAAATATTGGGAAAATGCGCCATAAACGCATCCATATCTAAATGTGTGCAATCTAAATACACATTGGTTTCACCAGATTTTTTTAGTTCATTATCAATACTTTGCGATACAATATCTCGCGACGCTAATTCTGCACGCGCATCATAATCTGGCATAAAGCGGTGGCCTTTCTTAGTTCTCAAATGTGCTCCAAAGCCTCTTACTGCTTCAGAAATTAAAAAAGACGAACCACCTTCTACATCGTACAAAGCCGTTGGATGAAACTGTACAAACTCCATATCTTCTACCCTAGCTTTTGCTCGGTATGCCATGGCTATACCATCTCCTGTGGCTATTATTGGATTTGTAGTGTGACCGTATACACGCCCTATACCTCCTGTAGCTAGTAAAATACTATCTGCTTTAACCGTAATTATATGTCCCGTTTTTTGATTTAGCACATATGCACCATAACATGTTTCTGGTACTGCTTTAGCATCATCTATATGATGGTTTGTAATTAGATCAATAGCAAAATGATAGGGTAATATTTCTATATTTTGTAATTGGCTTACGCGAGCCAAAAGCGCACGTTCTATCTCGTAGCCTGTAATATCTTTATGATGTATAATTCTATATTCTGAATGTCCACCTTCTTTTCCTAAGCTAAATTCTCCATCTGCATTTGTATCAAAATTTGCGCCCCAAAACAGTAATTCTTTTAAGCGTTTAGGGCCTTCTTCAACAACCATTTTTACCACAGCCTCATCACAAAGTCCATCACCAGCTGTTAGGGTATCTTTTATATGTTTTTGAAAAGAATCTTGATCTTTATCTAAAACTATGGCTACACCACCTTGTGCATATTTCGTGTTCGATTCGTCTTCACTATCCTTAGTAACAATAACTATTTTTCTATCTGGAAATGCTTCGGCTATTTTAACGGCAAAAGTTAATCCTGCTATTCCAGAACCAATCACCAAATAATTAGTAATAATCATAATTTATTTTGAAAGCTCTAACATTCTTGCAATAGGTAATAAAGCACGATCTATAATTGCAGGATCTACATGAATTTCTGGAGATTCATTCAACATACAATCGTACAATTTTTGCATGGTATTCATTTTCATAAAATGACACTCACTACAAGCACAAGTATTATCATCCTTAGCGGGCGCTGGCACTAATGCTGTATTAGGCATTTCTTGTTGCATTTTGTGTAAAATACCAGCTTCTGTAGCCACAATAAACTTTTGGTCTTGGTGTTCTTTTACATAATTTATCATACCAGATGTAGAACCAATATAGGTGGCAGTATCTAATATATGTGTTTCAGATTCAGGATGCGCAATAATTTTATAATCCGGATGTTTTTTATGGAGCTCAATTAACTTGTCCATAGAGAAGGCTTCGTGTACTATACAGCTTCCATCCCAAAGCAACATATCTCGACCTGTTTCACTAATAATATATTTACCTAAATTTTTATCTGGCGCAAAAATAATAGGAGTTTCCTTCGGAATGGATTCTACTATTTTTAGTGCGTTTGACGATGTACATACAATATCGCTTAATGCCTTAATTTCGGCAGAACAATTAACGTAAGTTATTACCACGTGATTTGGATGCGCTTTAGTAAATTTCTCAAAAGCTTCTGGCGGACAAGAATCTGCCAAAGAGCAACCTGCATTTACATCTGGCAATACTACTTTTTTGGTAGGACTTAAAATTTTAGCAGTTTCAGCCATAAAATGCACACCCGCAAATACAATCATATCTGCATCGGTTTCCGCAGCTTTTTGAGACAACCCTAAACTGTCACCAACATAATCTGCAACATCTTGTATTTCTCCAATTTGATAATAATGCGCTAAAATTACAGCATTCTTTTCTTTTTTAAGGCGGTTTATTTCTTTTACTAAGTCCATTTTTAATTAAAATAACGTTTACTAGTAATACAGATTGTGAGACACTAATCTTTACTCTAAAGCACAAATATCTTAATATAATAAAGAAGGAATTAGAATTACACTAAAAAAATTATTGAAATTGAATACTTTTTATCTTTTTACAAAAAAATCAATCTTTTTAATAAGTAAATACTTTATAGGCTATAAATAATAAAAGCACAAAAAATATCAGCAGCTTAATTAAATGGCAATTTTTGCCTTTTTTATATCTCTGTATATATGATCTAAAACATCGTCATACTTTACTAACTCTTTAAAGATATTTGATTTTAGCTCATCAAAAAACCCTTTTCTATCATTAAATAATGATTTGTAGTATAAAATACCAGACTTCATATTTAATGTAAAATTCATCAAATACTTTTCATCTTTTTTATGCATGGGTATTTTGGTTTCAGTAATTTTATTTTTCAAATAATCAACATATATCTGTAACTCTTTAATAAAAACATTAGGACGATCTTTTCTTGTTATGATGTTTGTTCTTCCGTAAATATGATCGGTAATATTTTTCAAACTCATAACGCTTGAGTAATATGCCATATTTGGGCCTGGGCATATTGATACACCTTTGCCCTCAACCTTAGTATCTAGGTTATATGCTAATAATGCCGATGTACCTAAGCCTACACATGTACACGATTTTTCAATAATTTTTTCAAACGCATTCTTATAGTGTTTCTCGGATAATCCTAAGCCATCCAACTCTTTTATTTTTAAATACTGGTATTCTCTAGATGCAGTACAGATCCCTTTTTCTTTAAATTCTTTATTTAATGCAACAAACTTTTTTGGGCACGAACTCCCTGGTCTGCCCTTATCAATAAACTCTTGTTTTTCTTTGTCTTTTGTATTGTTTTTAAGATTATTAAAAGGCACGCCTAATGGAGAAATATCACTTAAATATAAATCTTCTTCTTTCGCTTTTACCAATTGTGCTAATGTTTTATCATCAACAGTTGTGGCTTCTGGCACCAACAAAAAAGGACTACCCCAACCTATAGAATCAAGCTTATAATGTTCTAATAAAAAATTATGCTCTTCCCTTGTTCCAATACCTCCTTGGGCAGTTATTTTAAAAGACAAAGAAGTATTTGGTAATGTTTTATTTTGTAATTCAAGTTCCTGAAATAATAGTTTTTGTGTTAGCTGCTGTAAATCATTTCGTTTTTCTTTAAATTCTGCTAAAACAGGCCCAAGTAAATAACCTTCGGTAGCAAAGGCGTGTCCTCCACAATTAAGTCCAGACTCAATTCTATACTCTGACACCCACAATCCTTTTTTAGCCAAAAACTTACCTTGAATTAAAGCCGATCTATAATCACTAACTTTAAGAATTATTTGTTTTTTGAAGTCGCCATTTGCATCTGGAAAAAAATCATTAAACTTGGCCATATAAGAAAACAGTCTTGGATTAAGCCCCGCAGAAAGTACAACAGATGCATTTAATTTACTATTAGCAAACCCTCTTAAAGCAGCATGCGCATCGTTATATTCTGCAGGTAATTTTTTATTCTCCTTATAATTCTCTTTATCTACTTTAGTCATTATGTTAACATCGATATGCCCTAAAGTTAGCGTATCTAAAATCTTTTGCTTTATGTTAGAAAATTGCTTATCATTAACTGTGTGATTATTAAATTCAATCTTAAGCTTAGAGGTATTAGGAAGCATGTTAATATAATCCAATAACTCCTTATTTTTTTCCCAAGGTATCGATTTTATATGCTCAAATTTTTGTTCAACACAAGTACGTATTAAATTTAAATATGCAGTAATTCGTTTTGCTCTAAAATCATCTATTTTATCTGTAATCTCTTTATAAGGCACTCTAAATTTTTTGCTATACATTTTTCTTAACTTTTCTAATAAAATGTCATCAACTAAAGAAATTACGGAGTCTATCCCAAAATGAGCAACTTTAATTGGTGTATCAGCTGTAAAGCCAATACCCATTACTGGAATATGAAATGAATGTGTTCTATGCATACAAGTTAGATTTTTAATTGGCTAATGTATTGTTAAATACTAATGAAGAACATGACATAAATCATAATAACTACAAAACCAAAAAAAGATTTTAATACATAAGCCTTAGCTAAAATTTAATTTTATAGAATTAAAATAAATTGATATTAAGCTAAAGTTTTTTAATTATTCACAATAAGAATTCTAGAAACAAAAAAAATCAATAAATCTTTAAATACGCAAGGTTGTTTCGCTTAAGCTTTAGTATTTTTACTGCTCATTTTACTAAAGCCGAATTATGTCTGTAGAACCAAAGTTAACGAGATTTAACCAAACTGTATTGTCAAAATACAATATATACAACAGTATATTTATGACACTACCCTTTGATGCAGTTACAAAAACAGGGGTATTATTGCCTCTATTTCATGAAACCTGTGAAAAAGGATTTAAAAACGGAGACAATCCAACGACTATTGTAGAAACTTTTTTTGAAAAGTATCAGGGACGTCGCAATAAAGAGAGTCAAATCAATCTATTATTCAGGTTTATCCAATATATAGAAAGACAAGTGGTTTTGTTTGATGCCATTGAAGACGCCGCTTTTCCTACGGTAAATAATATGGAGGGTGTGGGTACTTTAAGAAACCTTAAAGGTTCTGCTATCTCTGAGGGAAACATTGAGGATTTAAAAGCTTATTTAGAAGAATTTAAAGTTCGTATTGTACTAACAGCACACCCAACACAATTTTACCCAGGTTCTGTTTTAGGTATTATCACCTCTTTAACTAAGGCCATAAAGGAGAATGACCTATCTGAAATCAATAATTTATTTGGGCAATTAGGTAAAACACCTTTTTTTAAACATAAAAAACCAACACCTTACCAAGAAGCAAAAAGCTTAATGTGGTATTTAGAGAACGTATTTTATAAAACGTTTGGAGACATATATAGCTACATCCAAAATAACATATATGCTGATGGTAAAAAGCATAACGACATTATAAACATAGGTTTTTGGCCTGGTGGCGATAGAGATGGCAACCCTTTTGTAAAACCTAAAACCACATTAAAGGTTGCTAATAAACTTAAGCGTTCTATACTTAAAAAATATTACGAAGACTTAAGAGATTTAAGAAAGAAACTTACATTTAGAGGAGTTGAAGAAAGAGTTATTAAGTTAGAAACTATAATGTATGATTATAGTATAGATTTAAAATCTAAAAACGCAATACGCTTAGAGGATTTTATACAAGAACTTTTTGAGATTAGAAATATTGTTGTTGAAGATCATCAATCACTTTACGTTAATGAAATAAACAATCTAATTAACAGAGTACATTTGTTTGGATACAGATTTGCAACTTTAGATATAAGACAAGATAGTAGAATTCATCATTCTGTGTTTACAACGGTAATAGACCATTTAATTGAAAAAGGTAGTACATCATTTCCTAAAAATTATCATGATTTATCTGAAGCTGAACAAATAGAAATATTATCTAAAGCTGATGATACTGTTGAAGATTTAGATATTTTTGAAGACGAAATGGTTAGAAACACATTGAAAACCATTGCAATTATAAAAGGGATTCAAGAAAGTAATGGTGAGCGTGGAGCAAACCGATACATTATTAGTAACAACCAAACAGCACTTAATGTAATGCAACTGTTTGCTATGTTAAAAATAGTTGGTTTTAAAGATGAATTAACGGTTGATGTTGCGCCTTTATTTGAAACTATACCAGATTTAGAAAATGCCCCTGGTGTAATGGAGCAACTTTATAAAAACCCAGAATATATAGCGCATTTAAGAGCTAGAGGCAACAAGCAACACATAATGCTTGGTTTTTCTGACGGCACAAAAGATGGTGGATATTTAATGGCCAACTGGGGAATTTATAAGGCTAAAGAATTACTAACAGAGATGTCTAGAAAATATGATATTACTGCAATATTTTTTGATGGACGTGGTGGTCCACCAGCACGTGGTGGCGGAAAAACACATAATTTTTACTCATCCTTAGGTCCAACTATTGAGGATAAAGAAGTACAAATAACCATACAAGGCCAAACGGTAAGTTCTAACTTTGGAACTTCAGATTCCTCACAATACAACTTAGAACAATTAATTAGTTCTGGTATTAAAAATAGAATTGATGGCGAAAAGAACAAACTAGCCGATGATGATAGGGCTGTAATGGATGATCTTGCAGAGACGAGTTACCAAACCTATAAGGACTTTAAAAGTCACCCAATGTTTATTCCGTATTTAGAACGCATGAGTACATTAAAGTATTATGCTAAAACCAATATTGGTAGTAGACCATCTAAACGTGGTAAATCTGATAAGCTTGTATTTTCTGATTTAAGAGCTATACCTTTTGTAGGCTCATGGAGTCAATTAAAGCAGAATGTACCCGGTTTTTATGGCGTTGGTACTGCTTTAAAACTATATGAAGATAGAGGTGAATGGGAAAAAGTACAACAGCTGTACAACAATTCTAAATTCTTTAAAACGCTTTTAGAAAACAGTATGATGTCTTTAACCAAGTCATTTTTTGATTTAACAAAATACATGTCTAAAGATGATGAGTTTGGGCAGTTTTGGGAGATTATTTACAACGAATATCTTGAAACAAAGCGTTTGCTGCTTAAAATTACTGGCTACGATGAATTGATGGAAAATGAGCCTGCTGGTAAAGCGTCTATTCAGGTTAGAGAATCTATAGTATTACCATTATTGACTATTCAGCAATATGCACTAAAGAAAATTCAAGAGCTTGAAAAACAAGGTGTAGCTAAAGATAATCCTGAGAAAGTAATCTATGAAAAAATAGTAACACGATCTCTTTTTGGTAATATTAATGCGAGTAGAAATTCGGCATAATTATTTTCAATATACCTTTAAAAAAAGCCTTCATTAAAAAATGAAGGCTTTTTTATGTGTTTTATTTTAGTTGCAGTAAAGGTAAAACCGCGTTACTTACTTTTTTATATGCTAAAGCATTAAACAAGCTAATAAAAAAACTAAAAACATTGAATAATTAAACGACCCTAGCAAACACTTGCGTTAGGGATTGAACGGTATGTTGGAGCTCCTCGCAGAGAGCGACTAGTGAAAGCCCGACCCTTTTGGGTAACGCCATTAAACAAAAAAAAGATGCCTTATATTAAAGACATCTCTTTTCTAGTATTTTGTATATTTTAATTAATGCTCATTCAATCTAAAATCTGCATAAGCATCCATACCATGTTCGTGCGCATCAAGACCTTCTAATTCTTCACGTTCTGATACTCTAATACCTACGGTTTTCTTAAGTGTAAAAATAATTAAGAATGATGTTACTAAACAAAAAGCAGCATAACATGCCACACCTGTTAATTGTATTAAAAATGTATGCTCTTCGTTTGTTGAAAAAATACCAACAGCTAAAGTACCCCAAATACCACATGCTAAATGTACAGCAATAGCCCCAACAGGATCGTCTAACTTTATAGCATCTATAAAAGCGACAGCAAAAACGATTAACGCACCAGCAATAGCACCAATGATAATGGCACTTTCTGGCGTCATTACATCAGCCCCAGCAGTAATACCTACAAGGCCTCCTAAAATACCATTTAAAAACATAGTTAAGTCTAAATTTTTATACTTTAAAAAAGACACAAAAGCAGCAACTACACCACCTGCAGCAGCAGCTAAACATGTTGTTACTAAAGTTAAAGATGTTAATTCTGGATCTGCAGATAATACAGAACCACCATTAAACCCAAACCAACCTAACCAAAGTATTAATACACCGGCTGTTGCTAATGGTATGCTGTGGCCTGGTATTGCTTGAGGTTTTCCGTCTTTAAACTTGCCAATACGTGCACCAAGTAACCAAACAGCTACTAGAGCTGCCCAACCACCTACTGAGTGTACTAAAGTAGAACCAGCAAAATCATAGAATCCCATTTGGTCTAAAAATCCGCCACCCCATTTCCATGAGCCAGCTATAGGGTATACTAAACCTACGTAAAATACAGTAAACATCATAAATGGCCCTATCTTCATACGCTCTGCAACTGCTCCAGAAACAATTGTTGCTGCGGTTGCCGCAAACATACCTTGGAATAAGAAATCTGTCCACCATGTGTAGCCGCCATCTGCGTAACCTGGTGTCATACCGTCGTCTGGTGGTGCTATACCAAAACCTGCAAAATCAATAAACCCTGCTGATCCTTCTTCAAAGCCTGGATACATTAGGTTAAATCCTGCTATATAATACAATAGTAAACCTACTGTAATTATAAATATGTTTTTAAATAATATATTAATTGTATTTTTTTGTCTTGTTAATCCTATTTCTAAAAAAGCAAATCCTGTATGCATGAAAAACACTAATGCTGTACAGATCATCATCCATACGTTATTTGCTGTAAATAATCCTTGTTCCATAATTATAAAAGTTTTTTAATATTTTTATTTAGATACTTTCTTTAAAGTAGCTCCTCCTTTTTCTCCAGTTCTTATTCTATAAACTTCTGTAATGTCTGATACGAAAATTTTACCATCTCCAACTTCACCAGTTTCTGCAGATTTTAAAAGCGCATTAATAGTTACCTCCTCAAAATCATCATTTACTACTATAGATAGGTATCTGCGTTGTATATCACTTGTGCTATAACTTACACCTCTGTAAACGTGCGCTTCTTTTTCGTTACCTAAACCGGTTACATCCCAATAAGAGAAGAAATTCACATCTACTTGATGTAACGCTTCTTTTACGGCGCCAAATTTAGATTTTCTAATAATTGCTTCAATTTTCTTCATAATGTGCCTTTAATTTAATTAGTAAGATTTCAAAAATAGAAAAATATTCAGGTGACTGAGAATATTACTCTAATAATGAAGAACTATTATTATTTTATTAATAAAAATAGAAAAAGGATGCTTTTTTTATATCAAAAGCATCCTTTTTCACTAAACTAACTAATATAGAACTTTGTAATAAAAAATTCTCTATTTGTTTATAAACACTAATTATTATTGAAAATAATTAGTCTTCCATTTCTCTTTGTCTCTTTCCTGGGTAAGCTAAAGCACCGTGCTCAGAAAGGTCTAATCCTTCAATCTCTACTTTTTCGCTAACTCTTAGTCCTAATGTTTTCTTAAGAATAGTTAAGAAGATTAAAGATGTAACAACTGCCCATATTGCATAAGCAAGTGTACCTATTAATTGTGCCAAGAACTGATCAGCTCCACCACCATTAAATAAACCAATACCAGCATCACCATCAACTCCCCAAAGGCCAATAACTAAAGTACCCCAAGCACCAGCTACACCGTGTACAGAAAATGCACCTACAGCGTCATCAATTTTAAGTTTTTGCTCCACAAATTCCATTGCAAATACTACTATAATACCTCCAATAAAACCTGCTATAATAGCACCACCTTCTGTCATGTTACCACAACCAGCAGTAATACTTACCAAACCAGCTAAAGCACCATTAAGTGTCATATCTAAATTTGGTTTCTTGTATTTAATCCAAGATAAGAATAACGCACCTAAAGCACCTGCAGAAGCAGCTAAATTAGTTACAAGCACTACCATAGAAGCACCAACAGCATCGTCGCCACCCCAAGCTAATTGAGAACCACCGTTAAAACCAAACCATCCAAACCAAAGAATAAACACACCTAAAGTTGCTAATAATTTGTTATGACCAGGGATACTCACTGCTTTACCATCAACATACTTACCAAGTCTTGGACCTACTAATGCCGCAGCAATTAAAGCAGCCCAACCACCTACAGCGTGAACCACAGAAGATCCTGCAAAATCGATAAACTCAGCTGGCATAATACCATCAGTATCGTTTAACCATCCACCATTCCATTCCCATCCACCAGCTATTGGGTAGATAAAAGCAGTTAATATTACTGAAAAAATGATGTAAGTTGAATATTTTGTTCTACCAGCGATAGCTCCAGAAACAATAGTAGCAGCAGTAGCACAAAATACAGTTTGAAAGAATAAATCGGCTGGCCCTTGATTAAACATAAAACCACTCCATCCTATCCATCCACTATCAGACGCTCCGTACATTAAAGAGTATCCTATAAACCAGAATACTAAAGAACCTACTGCTATATCCAAAAGGTTTTTCATAGCAATATTTACCACGTTTTTAGAACGTGTCATACCAGATTCTACTAAGGTGAATCCTGCTTGCATTAAGAATACTAGAATACCAGAAATAAGCATCCATAACATTCCCATATCGCCTTCAATTGCGGCGGTATCTTGCATTATAAGGGGCATGTTTAATAACGACATAATTATTTATTTTTAATGGTTAGTAATTAAAATGAATAAAGCGAATTCTTTATGATAAAGAATTCGCTTTATTCTTTATTTTTATTTATTTAATTTTCTAAAATTAGAAAGAGTAGATTGCAGCTAAAGTGAATGCAGCTAAACTATCAGTCCCTACACCATCACTATCTACAAAATTTCCGTAAAACTGACCATCATCTTGATTAGTTAAAGCATCCAATCTAATTTCTGGCTTAATGATTAAGTTGTCTACAGTATAGCTCCCTGTTAAAGTAGTAGCAAATACTGAAGGTAAATCGTCACCTTCTCCATGTAATCCAAACAACTCACCTCTTAACCCGATAGAGAAACTATCAGATGTAGCGATTTGAGGATATAGTGCAGCACCGTAGAAACCTGATCCATCATTATCGTTATAAGCAGCATTGATACCTAAGAAAAAAGAATCAGATACATCGAAACCACCAGTATAGTCGATTTCAAAACCTAACCCACCACTATTACCACTATCGTAGTATAAATTTAAGAACTGACCTTTATACCCTAACTGAGCACCTAAAGCATATTCTCCAGTAGTTGAAATATCATTAGTATCCCATGGATTAGTAATTGCTAACATTAAGCTAAAATCATCAGATAAAGCAAAATCAGCTTTTAAACCCATATGCGAAAAAGGACCGCTTGAGAATAAATAAGATGTACTATAGTTAAAATTAGCTGCTGGAGCGATAACTTCATATCCTAAAAAAGTATTCCATCTACCAAATGTAAGTGTAGTACTTTCTGATACATTCCAGTATACGTAAGCTTGATTTACTATACCATCAACAATATCGCTATTAAAAGTAGCACCTGCTCCTCTTGGTCCAGTTACTAAATCTATAACAGCACCTGCTTTAGCACCTTCGTAGCTAAGTATTACATTTGCCATACCTAAAGCAAAACCTGACTGACCTGCAAAAGCAGTCCCAAAAGTAGGAGTATCATTATCTGAAGCTGTTAAGTAAGTTTGATAATAGGCATCAACACTACCAGAAATAGATAATGCTGGTTTTTCATCTTCCTGAGCAAATAAAGCTGTAGCTACAAGAAGCATTGAAAGTGTAATTAATTTTTTCATAATTGTTTAAATTTTGGTTATTAATGTTTAATTTATTTCCTTAAGACGGGGCTAAACTATTTAAAAAAGAATTACCCCCCTAAAAAAATAGGGGTATTTGGTTAAATTTTGCGATTATTTAAATTTTTACCCCTTTTTATTAGAGGTATTCTTGTTTTAACAATATTTTATGAAATATTCTTAAAGTTGTTTTTTAGAATATTAACACACTTTGTTTCGTTTTGGTGTGATTTTTTTAAACAAATCCCAATATTTTAAACTATAATTCACAAATTCTCATTATCACTTATATTATATGTATTGAATATTTGATAATATATGTCATTATTATTGTTATAAACCTATTTAAAGGTTTAGTTCGATTAAAAAAACGAAATAATGAAATAGCATTTATTAGAAATATAAATTCAATGATTATCTTTGCAATTCGACGCTTTTTTAATCTAAAATATACCGTTGACTATGTTAAAGAAACAAGGTTTATATTCCCCCGAATTTGAGCATGAAAACTGTGGAGCGGGCTTTATTTGTAATCTTAAAGGAGAGAGAACAAATCAAATTATACACGACGCTTTAGAAATTCTTGTAAAATTAGAGCACCGTGGTGGTGTAAGTGCTGATGGACGAACAGGTGATGGCGCTGGCTTACTTATAGATATACCGCACGATTATTTTAAACGGGTTTGCGATTTTAAAATACCAGAGCAACGAGAGTATGCCGTAGGTATGGTGTTTTTACCTAAAGTAGAAAACCAATATAAATACTGTAAAGATATTTTTGAACGTGAAGCCATTGCGCAAGGACTTACTGTACTAGGGTGGCGAAAAGTTCCTGTAGATTCTACACAATTAGGTCAAATAGCTTTAGCATCAGAACCTAGCATAGAACAATTATTTATTGGTAAATCAGAAGCTATAGATGAAGCTACATTTAAAGCTAAGCTTTACGCTGCTCGTAAAATTACAGAACACACAATAAGAACATCAAAAATATCTGAGAATTCTTATTTCTATGTTCCAAGTTTATCAACTACTACCTTAATATATAAAGGTATCATTATGCCTGAAGATATTGGGCCATATTATACCGATTTACAACAAGTAGATCTTGTAACGCGTTTAGCACTAGTACACCAACGTTTCTCAACTAACACAATGCCAACTTGGGAGTTAGCACAACCCTTCCGATTTATGTGCCAAAATGGAGAGATTAACACACTTCGTGGTAACGTAAGCCGCATGCGCGTTCGCGAAGAGATTATGAGAAGTGATGTGTTTGGACCTCAAATAGAGAAACTATTTCCTATAATTTTACCAGGAAAGTCAGATTCTGCTTCTATGGATATGGTGGTTGAACTATTAACACATACCGACCGCTCTTTGCCTGAAATTATGATGATGATGATTCCTGAAGCTTGGGAAAAACATGCCACTATGAGCGAAGATAAAAAATCGTTCTACGAATATAATGGTTGTATTATGGAACCATGGGATGGTCCTGCTTCTGTACCATTTACAGACGGAGATTACATTGGTGCGCTGTTAGATAGAAATGGATTAAGACCATCAAGATATACCGTTACTAAAAGTGGAAAATTAATCATGGCTTCTGAAGTTGGTGTGGTTGATATTGAGCCAGAAGATGTTGAATCTCATGGTAGATTAGAACCAGGAAAAATGTTCTTGGTAGATATGAACGAAGGTCGTATTATAGATGATGAAGAAATAAAAACTAAGGTTGTAAATCAGCGCCCTTATAAAGAGTGGTTAGATAAAACCCGCTTACATTTAAGAGATGTACCTTACACAAATGAAACTTGCCCGATAGAAACTATTGATATAAAAACAAGGCAACGTTTATTTAACTACACATTTGAAGATATACAAGAGGTTATTACACCTATGGCGCAAAAGGCTAAAGAAGCTTTGGGTTCTATGGGGATTGACACACCATTGGCTGTATTATCTGATAGACCACAATTAATTTCAAATTACTTCAAACAATTATTTGCACAAGTTACAAACCCACCGTTAGATGGGATTAGAGAAGAAATTGTTACAGATATAAGTTTGAATCTCGGGAAAGACCGTAATATTTTTAGTATTACAGACAGACAATGTAGAAAGCTAAGAATTCAAAATCCAGTAATTTCAAATGCTGATTTAGAAAAAATTAGATCGATTCAAATTGAAAGTTTTAAAGCTGAAACCATTCAAATACTTTACCCAAAAGCACAGGGTATGAATGGCTTGGAAAATGCTTTAGATGATATAATTAACCAAATTGAAAAAGCATTAGAGCGCAAAACAAACATCATCATATTATCAGATAGAGGTGTTAATGAAGAATTTGCACCAATTCCTGCATTGTTAGCATGTTCATACGTTAATCATCAAATGAATCGTTTACGTAAACGTTCTTACTTTGATATTATCATTGAATCTGCAGAACCTCGAGAGCCGCATCATTTTGCTACTTTATTTGGTTATGGCGCAAGTGCTATAAATCCATATATGGTGAATGAAATCATCAGAATGCAAGTTAAAGACGGCTTCATTACTGATATAGATGAACAAAAAGCAGTAGATAACTTTAACAAAGCTATCGGTAAAGGCATACTTAAAATCATGAATAAGATTGGTATTTCTACACTGCATTCTTACAGAGGGTCTCAAATTTTCGAGATTGTTGGATTTAATTCAACATTTGTAAAAAAATATTTCCCGTATACCGCCTCTAGAATTGAAGGTATAGGTTTATATGAAATAGAAAAAGAAATAGACCAACGCTACAAACAAGCCTATCCAGACAAATCAATTGATAAAAACTTAGGTTTAAATATTGGAGGAGATTACCGTTGGAGACGAAATGGAGAGCGCCACATGTTTAACCCTACTACTGTCGCTAAATTGCAACAAGCAGTTAGGTTGAGCGATCAAGCAAGTTATGATACTTACTCTAAAGTAATTAACGAACAGTCTCAAAATTTAATGACAATTCGTGGATTATTTGAGTTTGATAACTTAGACCCAATTCCTTTAGACGAAGTAGAACCATGGACAGATATTGTTAAGCGTTTTAAAACTGGCGCCATGTCTTACGGTTCCATTTCTCGTGAAGCGCACGAAAACTTAGCGATTGCTATGAACCGAATTGGTGGAAAATCTAATTCTGGAGAAGGTGGAGAAGATAGAAATCGTTTTCATCCAGATATTAATGGAGACAGTAGAAACTCAGCAATTAAACAAGTTGCTTCTGGCCGTTTTGGTGTAACCTCACATTACTTAACAAACGCTAGAGAGATTCAAATAAAAATGGCTCAGGGTGCTAAACCTGGAGAAGGCGGACAATTGCCTGGTGAAAAAGTACTCCCTTGGATTGCTAGTGCACGTAACTCCACACCATTTGTGGGCTTAATTTCACCACCTCCTCACCATGATATTTATTCTATTGAGGATTTAGCACAACTTATTTTCGATTTAAAAAATGCCAATCGAGAAGCTAGAATTAACGTAAAATTAGTGTCTGAAGTTGGTGTTGGTACTATTGCTGCAGGTGTTGCAAAAGCTAAAGCTGATGTTGTACTAATTTCAGGATACGATGGTGGTACAGGAGCATCACCTTTAACTTCATTAAAACATGCAGGTTTACCGTGGGAGTTAGGACTATCTGAAGCACAACAAACATTAGTATTAAATAACTTAAGAAGTAGAATTGTAGTAGAGTGTGACGGACAGTTAAAAACTGGACGCGACGTTGCCATTGCTGCATTACTAGGTGCAGAAGAATTTGGTTTTGCAACTGCACCATTAGTAGCCTCTGGTTGTATTATGATGCGTAAATGTCATTTAAATACATGTCCGGTAGGTATTGCCACTCAAGATAAAGAGTTACGTAAAAACTTTAAAGGCACACCAGAACATGTTATTAACTTTTTCTATTATGTAGCTGAAGAATTACGTGGTATAATGGCGCAATTAGGCTTTAGAACCTTAGAAGAAATGGTAGGGCAAACGCATAAAATTAATGCCAATAAAGCCATAGACCATTATAAAGCTAAAGGTTTAGATTTATCTAGTATTTTGCATAGACCAGCAGCATATAATGAGCTAGTTGTTAGAAATACTGAAACTCAAGATCATAACCTTGATAACGTATTAGATTTTACAATCTTAAGAGATTCTCATCGCGCGTTATACCGAAAAGAACAGATGACCTTAGAATACCCAATTAATAATTTGAATAGAACTGTTGGCGCTATTGTAAGTAATGAAATTTCTAAAATATATGGGCATTTAGGCTTACCTGAAGACACGCTCAATATTAACTTTACAGGGTCTGCAGGACAAAGTTTTGGAGCATTTGGTGCATTTGGATTAACTTTTACTTTAGAAGGAAATACTAATGATTATTTAGGTAAAGCACTATCTGGCGCTAAACTTATCATAAAAAAGCCTAAAACAGCAGATTTTAAAGCGAATGAAAATATAATTGCAGGTAACGTTTGTTTATTTGGAGCCGTTAATGGCGAAGCTTATATAAATGGTATTGCAGGCGAGCGTTTTGCTGTAAGAAACTCAGGCGCTACAACTGTTGTTGAAGGCGTTGGAGATCACTGTTGTGAATACATGACTGGAGGTCGAGTTATCGTGCTTGGTGAAACAGGACGAAACTTTGCTGCTGGTATGAGTGGTGGTATTGCATATGTATACGACCCTGATAATAAATTTGTAAATGGGTTGTGTAATACAGAAACTATCGAATTTGAAGATATTTCTAGTGAAGATGCAAACGAATTAAAAGCTTGCATTGACAAACACCAACTATATACAAATAGTGAAATTGCTAAAACATTATTAGCAAACTGGGATACTACATTAGGTAATTTTGTAAAAGTTATGCCAATAGAATACAAACGTGCATTAAAGCGTTTAGAGACTGAAGAACAAATGGTAGAAGAATTAACAGCTTAGAATCATGGGGAAAGTAACTGGATTTAAAGAATTTGAAAGACAGGATGAGTCATACAAACCTGTAGAGGAACGTGTAAAACATTATAAAGAATTCACCGTTGAATTAAGTGAACCTGAATTAACAAAACAAGGATCGCGTTGTATGGACTGTGGGATTCCATTTTGTCATAGTGGTTGCCCATTAGGAAATTTAATTCCTGATTTTAACCATATGGTACACCAAGGTGAATGGCAAAAAGCCTCTTGGATACTACATTCAACAAATAATTTCCCAGAGTTTACAGGTCGTCTATGTCCTGCACCCTGCGAGCAATCATGTGTGTTAGGTATTATAGAAGATCCTGTTTCTATTGAAAATATTGAAAAAAACATTGTTGAACGTGCATTTAAAGAAGGTTGGATAAAACCACAACCACCAAAAACAAGAACGAGTAAAACTATTGCTATTGTAGGTTCTGGACCAGCTGGTTTAGCTGCAGCACAACAACTAAATAGAGCTGGACATACTGTTACTGTTTTTGAACGTGATGATGAAATTGGTGGACTACTTCGCTACGGGATTCCTAACTTCAAAATGGAAAAAGGAATTATCGATCGCCGTTTAAAAATATTAGAAGCTGAGGGTATTGTATTTAAAACTAACGTGAATGTTGGCGTAAATTACAGTGTTGAAGATTTAAAGGCTTTTGATGCCGTTGTGCTTTGTGGAGGTGCTACAGATAGACGTAGTTTACCAACACCTGGTATCGACGCTGATGGTGTGGTACAAGCTATGGATTTCTTAACACAGCAGACTAAAGTATTATTTGGAAAAAAAGTTGAGAATCAAGTATTGGCAACTGGTAAAGATGTGATTGTTATCGGTGGTGGTGATACAGGTTCTGATTGTATAGGAACCTCAAACCGTCAAGGCGCTAAATCGGTAGTTAATTTTGAAATTATGCCGAAACCTCCTGGACATCGTTCACCCACAACACCTTGGCCTTATTGGCCTTTACAGTTAAAAACATCGTCTTCTCATAAAGAAGGTGTAACTCGTAATTGGTTAATAAATACAAAAGAGTTTATTACTGATGATAACGGAAAACTTACAGCTTTAAAAACTGTTAATGTTGAATGGAAAATGGTACCAGGACAACGTCCACAATTAGTAGAAGTTGAAGGTACTGAAAAAACTTGGCCATGTGATTTAGCGTTATTAGCTTTAGGTTTTACAGGACCTGAGAGTACGCTTGCTGATAAATTAGGACTAAATACTGATGCCCGTTCTAATTATAAAGCTGAATATGGAAAATACCAAACTAATGTATCTAACGTATTTGCCGCTGGTGATATGCGCCGCGGACAGTCGTTAATTGTTTGGGCTATTTCTGAAGGTAGAGAAGCTGCACGTCAAGTAGATTTGTATTTGATGGGGAAATCAGATTTACCATCAAAAGACGTAAGTGGAGATTTAGTAGGTATGCACTAATAACATTATATTTTAATTAAAAAATAAAATGCGAACCCCATAGTTCGCATTTTATTTTTTATCATGTACTTTTTTTCTATGCCTCTCGCATAAACTCCTCAACTTTATCTACCATATTTATACTGCCACAAACAAATGGTACACGTTGGTGTAGCTCGGTAGGCTCTATTTCCATAATTCTTGTAAAACCATCACTAGCTTTACCATTAGCTTGTTCTGCTAAATATGCCATAGGGTTACACTCATAGAGCAAACGTAATTTACCATTAGGATTTCTAGAACCTTGGGGGTATAAATACACGCCACCTTTTATCATGTTTCTATGAAAATCTGACACTAAAGATCCTATATATCGCGATGTATAAGGCCTATCTCCTTCTTCTGCTTGACAATATTTAATATAGTTTTTAATACCCTTAGGAAAATCAAAGTAATTCCCTTCATTTACAGAATATATGTTTCCATCTTCTGGAAATTCCATACTTGGGTGTGATAAATAAAATGAACCTATTGCAGGGTTTAAAGTAAAGCCATTTACGCCATCACCTGTAGTATATACCAGCATTGTAGATGTGCCATATACCACGTAACCAGCAGCTACTTGCTCTACTCCCTTTTGAAGAAAATCTTCTAATTGTACGGGTGTACCAACTGGTGTAACACGCCTATATATTGAGAAAATAGTACCAACAGATACATTTACATCAATATTAGAGGACCCATCTAATGGATCTATTAAAACTACATATTTGTTTTGATGGTTTTCATCTTGACTATTTATTGTTATAAAATCGTCCTCTTCTTCACTTGCAATACCACAAACAATATTTCGTTTAGTTAATGTTTGAATAAATTTATCATTAGCGTATACATCAAGTTTTTGCTGGTCTTCACCTTGAATATTTGTATCCCCTACAGCGCCTATAATGTCAACCAAGCCTGCTTTATTCACTTCATGGTTTACAACTTTAGCAGCTAACCGTATAGAGTTTAAGAGACTTGATAATTCTCCTGAAGAATATTTAAATGATGATTGATTTTCAATAATAAATTCCCCAAGTGTTTGCTTTTTTTGAGACATAGTTTATAAGTTTGTTTTAGTAGACATTAAATATAATGAACTCTGTTAATCTGACATTAAAAACTTTAAATTAATATCTACTTTAAGCTATATTTGAATGTAAATTATAAGAAATGCAAATTACAATACGAAATTCAAGAAAAGAAGATATGCCCCAGGTATATAAATTAATTAATGAACTTGCAATTTTTGAAAAAGAACCAGACGCTGTTATAATTACTATAAAAGATTTAGAAGATGACGGTTTTGGTAAAATACCACAATTTCATTGTTTTGTGGCTGAAATCGATTCTAAAATAGTAGGTTTAGCCTTAGTTTATAACCGCTATTCTACTTGGAAAGGAAGAGCTATTCATCTTGAGGATTTAATTGTAAGCGACGCTATGCGCGGAAAAGGTATTGGCTCTAAACTTCTAGATAAAGTAGTTAAATACGGGTATGAATTAGGTGTAAAACGTATTAGCTGGGAAGTATTGGATTGGAACGAGCCTGCAATAACATTTTATGAAAAAAATGGTGCTAATGTAATGCGAGATTGGAATGTAGTACAATTAAATGAAAAAGCTATAATTAACTATATTTCTAAATTATAAGATGCAAATATATAAGTTTGGTGGTGCATCTGTAAAAGATGCTCATGGCATTAAAAATTTAGCTAGGGTACTACACGCTGTAGGCTACAAAAACGTACTTATTGTAGTTTCTGCTATGGGAAAAACCACTAATGCTCTAGAAGTTGTTTTAAAAAATTATTTCGAAAATAAAGCTGAACTAAGTAGTGCTATACAAGATGTTATTAAATATCACAATACTATTTTGTTAGATTTATTTGAAGACGAATCGCACCCAATTTTTAAAAAAATCATCTATTTGTTTAAAGAACTTGACGATTTTTTTAAAACAAATAAATCGCCAGATTACAACTATGTTTACGACCAAACTGTTAGCTATGGCGAATTAGTATCTACAACCATAATAAGTGCTTATTTAAATACTATAGACATTCAAAATAATTGGCTAGATGCGAGAACACACATAAAAAGCGACAACTATTACAGAAGAGCTAATGTAGACTGGGAAGCAACGCAACACAACATCACAACATCTTTTAACAAAAAAACACTAAATATTACGCAAGGGTTTATAAGTAGCGATGCTAATAACTTTACCACTACACTTGGGCGAGAAGGAAGCGACTACACTGCTGCTATATACGCCTATTGCCTAAATGCAGAAAGTGTTACGATTTGGAAAGACGTACCAGGAGTTTTAAATGCAGATCCTAGATATTTTGAAAATGCACAGTTATTACATAAAATATCTTATGAGGAAGCAATAGAATTAGCATTTTATGGCGCATCTGTAATTCACCCAAAAACATTACAACCGTTGCAACGTAAAGAGATTCCGCTTTATATAAAATCGTTTTTAAATCCAAAAAACAGTGGTACTAAAGTTGGAAAAGGCATAACATTAGAGCCAAATTTACCATGCTTTATTTTAAAAAAGAACCAAGTTTTAATTTCTCTATCAGCTCTTGATTTTTCATATATCGTTGAAGACAATATAAGTGAAATTTTCAAACTGTTGCACACTTATAAAATGAAGGTTGTTGTTATTCAGAATTCCGCTATTAGCTTTTCAGTTTGTGTTGATAATATTTTCAATAATTTAGAAGAATTATTACAGCATTTTAAAGCTAAATTTAGTGTTACCTGTCATAAAAATGTGTCTTTATACACCATTCGCCATTACAACAATGATGTTTTAAAAAAGTTAGAAGACAATAAAAATGTGTTACTAAAGCAATTAACACAAGAAACAGTGCAAATAGTAACAACATAGTTTTATTTATTACTTTTACACTAATGGGCAAACAGCAAGATATAGGGTTAGTAACCGCAAAAGAAGTTGCAAAAGCCATACAGTTAGATAAATATGGTTTTATAGGCACTTTTATAGGCTGGTTATTAATGAAAATTTTAAAAATATCTACGCTAAATAAGGTTTATAATCGTAATAAACATCTTAAAGACGTTGATTTTTTAAATGGTGTTTTAGAAGATTTTCAAATTAAGTTTGAAATTCCTGAAGAGGATTTAAAACGTTTACCTAAAGACGGTGCTTACATTACAGTATCTAACCATCCACTTGGTGGTATAGACGGTATATTGTTGCTAAAACTCATGCTAGAACAGCGTAAGGACTTTAAAATTATTGCTAATTTCTTACTTCATCGCATTATTCCTCTAAAACCTTTCATAATGCCTGTAAACCCTTTTGAGGATAGAAAAGATGTGAAATCTAGCCTTGCAGGGTTTAAAAATGCCATTTTACATTTAAGAGAAGGGCATCCACTAGGTATTTTTCCAGCGGGTGAAGTTTCTACCTATCGAGATGGAAAACTCGTTGTAGACAAACCATGGGAAGAGGCAGCAATGAAATTAATTAAGAAAGCAGAAGTACCAATAGTACCCATTTATTTTCATGCAAAAAATAGTAAGCTTTTTTATAAATTATCTAAGATTAGTGATACGTTTAGAACTGCTAAATTACCATCAGAACTTTTAACACAAAAAAGACGTACCATAAAAGTACGCATAGGAAAACCAATTTGTATTAAGGATCAAAAAGAACACGAATCGTTAGAGGAATTTTCAGAATTTATACGAAAAAAGACATACATGCTGTCTAATGCTTTTGAAAATAAATCTAAAATCCTCGATAACATTTCATCATCTTTAAAAGTACCAAAATCACCCAAAAATATTGTCACACCAGTTGATAATAATGTAATGATTAGTGAAGTTGAAGCTTTACGACATGACAACTCACGGCTTTTAGAAAGTAAAAACTATGAAGTTTTTCTAGCAGATGCCAAAAAAATACCTAATATTTTACGTGAAATCGGAAGACTAAGAGAAATAACATTTAGAGCAATAGGTGAAGGTACAAATGAAGCCATAGATTTAGATGTATTTGATAACTATTACCACCATATGTTTTTATGGGATAGAGAGCAAAAGGTAATCGCAGGTGCTTACAGAATGGGATTAGGTTCTAAAATTTTTGAGCGTTATGGTATAAATGGGTTTTATTTACAAGATTTATTTCGTTTTGAACCTGAACTCCACAAAATGATGAGTGAATCTATCGAAATGGGGCGCGCATTTATCATTAAACAACACCAACAAAAACCTATGCCTTTATTTTTACTTTGGAAAGGCATTGTACATACTACACTGCGTTACCCAGAACACAATTATTTAATTGGCGGAGTAAGTATCAGTAATCAGTTTTCAAACTTTTCAAAATCGTTAATGATAGAGTTTATGAAATCGCATTACTACGATCCCTACATAGCTCAATATGTTCGCCCTAAAAAAGAGTTTAAAGTAAAACTTAAAGATGCTGATAAAGATTTTGTTTTTGATGAAACAGAAGCCGATTTAAACAAATTTGATAAGTTTATTGATGAAATAGAACCAGGTGCGCTGCGTTTACCTGTATTACTCAAAAAATATATAAAGCAGAATGCAAAATTAGTAGCCTTTAACGTAGACCCTCTATTTAATAACGCTGTAGACGGTTTGATGTATATTAAAATTGCTGATTTACCAGAAAGCACCGTACGCCCTGTTATGGAGGAATTCCAAGTAGAGTTAGAACGAAAGTTTATGGAAAATGATGAAACTTAAATTATGCTTTATATTATTTTTACTAATCGGTTTTTTTGGAAATTCACAAATTATACGTGGTGTTGTTTTAGACGCTAAAACAAAAGCTCCTGTAGAAACTGCTGCTATTTATTTTAACAATACTACTTTTGGTGTAATCACTAATAATAAAGGGGAATTTACTATAGAATATACAAAGGCTATACAATCTCCCTTAATCATATCATTTTTAGGTTATAAAAAACAACTAATAACCAATTATAGAAAAAACAACAGGTTAACCATTTTACTTGAAGAAAATAATGAAGCCTTAGGTGAGGTTACTGTAAATGCCAATGACGGATTAACACGTAAAGAGAAACTAAGAATTTTTAGAAGAGAATTTTTAGGATCTTCACGTTTTGGAAAATCTTGTAAAATACTAAACGAGGACGCACTTATTATTAATTACAATAAAAAGGAAAGCGTTTTAACAGCATATTCTAAAGTTCCTTTACGTATTACAAACAAAGCGTTACAATACAATATCACTTACGATCTTAATTCATTTATATTACACTTTATGCCTCCAAATCCCAACGAAAGCATCTTCAACACAAAATCCGTAGGTTTCAGAGGCAATTCATATTACAAGAATTTTAAGGTTTTTAATAAAGACAAAGCAATTAGAAATAGACGTAAGGCTTACGCTGGATCTAGACTCGAATTTATGCGTGCGCTTTACACTCAGAAATTTAAGGAACATAAATATGAAATATATTTTAAAAACACTAAAGTAGATCCTTGGGAGAGTATTGATATAGAGCCTAAAACCAACACCGAGATAAAACGAGTTTCCCTATCTCAACCCTTAAATATTATATTCAACAACTGGGAGAAATCAAGAATTACATTTATTATACCTACAATTTCACTTGATTTTTACGGAAACTATACCGATGTAGATAAGGTGCTTTTCTCAGGAGTCATGGGAGACCAACGTGTTGGAGAATTATTACCTTTTGATTATGGATTGTAATTTAGAAAACACAAACTTCATTTCTGTAGCAATTTGTAAACTTCGGTTTATATAGGTTTCAGTTTGTTGTGGTGTACCGTCAGATTTTTTTGGATCTTCGTAAGTTACTGCAATACGAGCATCACAGCCCAATACCATCGGGCAAGCTTCATCTGCAGAAGAACACGTCATTATAGCTGCAAAGTCCGAAGACGGATTAAAACTGGCACTAAATTCTTTTGAAAATGCAATTATAGAAGGTTGATTATCTGAAAATTTAACACTGTAAACAGGGTTATCACCTTCAGATAATTTCTGATTTTGAAAACCTTGATTTCTCAATGTTTCCTCTACTTTAGGAAACATCGCAGTAGCCTCTGTACCTCCAGAATAGCATGACACATTACCTATATTAAAGTAAGCTGCCATAGTTTGTGCCCATATTTGCGATAAATGACTTCTACGAGAATTATGTGTACAAATAAAATTCAATCGTATTGAAGTTTTTGATGCAATCTTATCTTTTATATACTCTATTAAGGGTTGAAGTGTGTTTTGCCTAGTTTCTGAAACTAAACTAACATCTAATGATTTTATGATATTTGCAATATCATTATAAACTTTATCGTTCATTTATTTTGTTGTTCCTACAAAAGCAGGGGTTTCACTAAATTTTATTTTTATAATTCTCGTCTTACTAAAGAAACTTTAACAGCATCCACTACCAGGAGCACAACTCGAGGTATTGGCTTGTAATTCTTCAACAACACCACAAAGCTCTTTAGCTTTACAATCGGTTTTTTCAATAGCTAATTTAAATACCAAATTATTGCCTCGTATTTCAAAATCGTTAACAAATAACTGTGCTGTATGAAACATACTATTACTATACTCAAACTTAACCTCAGCATCTAAAATATATGGCTTTATTTGTCCTACTTTATTTAAAATACCTAAAGCTTTTAAAACCGACATGTATTCTGTTTTACCAATTTCATTAGGGCTTTCCCATAATTGAATAATGGTTTCTTTCCAAGCATCCGTTTGTGCACCACAATCTACAGCATCAATAGTAACGTGTTTTACTTCTGTAATATGATAATTGGCGTTTACAAATACACCTTCAGCATATTCAAAAAGTAGTGTCTTATTTTTATTGGTTTCTAAAATTGAAAATAATTCTTGTGTTTTCATAGTCTTAATGTTTGATTGTTAAATATTAACATATATTAACAACAGTTTGATGATGTTGTATTAAAAAAGTTATTTAATTGTGATTGAAATTCTTGAAAGCGTTCAACATTTAAACAATAACAGATACTTTTACCTTCAAAATTACCCTTTAATAACCCTGCTTGTTTAATTACTTTTAAATGTTGAGAAATTGTAGGTTGAGATAACCCAATCTCATCTACAATATCATTACAAATACAGGAATTTTGCCTACTTATATATTGCAAAATAGCAATACGAGCAGGATGCGCAAAAACCTTAGCTATACTAGCCATTTCATTAATATGTTCTGAATAAATACTCAATTTTGATGCGCCCATACTATAAAATTATTACACAAATATAGTAATAATATGTAATATTGCAATATTACGATATGATAAAATAAAAAAAAGCCAAAAGAGTTCAATTGAGTCCTTTGGCCTGTATATTCTATAAAGCTTTAAACCAATTTTGAAAATGCTCTCCCAGCAAAGGTGTAGGTTTCTTTTCTCCACTTAGTGCTCCTATCAAACTCATTATCCACAATACAAGCATTAAAATCCAAATTACTAAATTTAAAACAGGAATAAAACTACCTATAAATGATATTATGATTAAACCTAACATTTGACGGATATAAAAAGATCCTAATTCTGTTTTGTTACTACTATTCATTACTAAAGCAATAACCCAACCTATTATAGTTATGTGAGCTATAATTGCAATGTTTTTACCATCGCTAAATACTTCTTTTGCATCATTTGCAAACTCTGAAGCTGTTGCTTTGGCATCATTTGCAAACTCCTTCGCTTTATCTTTTGCATCATCAGCCATATCTCCTGCTTTATCTGCTGCATTTTTTGCACCATCTTTGGCGTCGTCTAGCATATCGTTTAGATCGTCGCTTAAATTTTTTTCGTCTGACATATTAATTTAATGTTTTGATTAGGATTTAAAAGTAATAAAAAAAATAGTTAACTCTATGAATAAGTACAGTGTTAAATAAAAATGTTACATCTGCTACTTTTATCTAAATAATAAAAGAATTCCTCCTAAGGCAGTAACCGCAATTATAAATTTTCTATAATTTAAATTTGATATTTTTTTTACTAAAGCAACTCCAATAAAAAAACCTAAAATAATCAAAGGGATTAATGTTGCATTTAACACTAAGCTTTCTTTATTTACAGTGTGCCATACAAAAAAGTGAAAAGGCAGTTTAAATACATTAATAATAAAAAACAACCATGCTGCAGTACCAATAAATTCATTTTTTGGTAATCGTACTGCTAGAAAATAAATGTTTGATATTGGGCCAGCCAAATTTCCTATCATAGTAGTAAATCCAGCTAAAAACCCTGTAGCTCTAGAAAACCATTGGTTATTAGGCACATTTTTAGAATTTCGCTTTTCAAAAAACAACATGATACCTATAGAGCCAATAATAATTAGAGCCATAACCTTTTTAAAAACAACTTCTGAAATTACGTCTCCAACCCAAACACCAACCAAAACTCCAATAATCATAGAGGGTAGCAATTTTTTTATAAACCTCCATTGGGTATGTCTATTGTAGTATGTAACAGCAATTATGTCTGCTGCAATAAGCATTGGCAATAATACGCCTGTTGATGCTTTTTCTCCGAAAACAAATGCTAAAGTTATAACAATAATGATACCTATGCCTTTTATTCCAGATTTAGAAAAGCCTAAAACAAAAGCAGCTAAAAACACAGCTATCCATTGTAATACTGAAAAGTTATAAGCTTGTAAAATTTCTAGATAAGTCAATCTTTACTCTTTAAGATTAGAAGACTAAATAAATGGGTATTTATTAGCGTAAAACACTTCATTTTATTAAGATGCTATTCAAGTTATAATCATAATTTCCATAATTAGGAGCTAATAGTTTTAAACTAAAGTTTTTCGCTGGTCTGAAAGTACTTTTAGAAGATTTAAATATCGTTTTATGATTATGACACAAACGTGGTAAACATTTTTGATATGCTAAACAGCAACAGCACCTTTAATATGAGGATGCGGATTATAATCTTGTAGCGTAAAATCTTTAAAATCGAAGTCAAAAATATCTTTAATATCAGGATTTAAAATCATTTTTGGTAACGGACGAATATCTCTTGATAATTGTAATTCTAGCTGTTCTAAATGATTACTATAAATATGTGCATCTCCAAAAGTGTGTATGAATTCTCCAGCCTCATAACCACATACTTGAGCCATCATCATAGTAAATAATGCATAAGATGCAATGTTGAAAGGTACTCCTAAAAAAATATCTGCACTACGTTGATATAATTGGCACGATAATTTGCCATTTGCAACATAAAATTGAAAAAACGCATGACACGGTGGAAGCGCTGCTTTACCATTTGCTACATTCTCACTAAAACTTTTTGAAGTATCAGGTAATACTGAAGGATTCCAAGCAGAAACTAACATACGACGGCTATTTGGGTTGTTTTTTAGTGCGTGTATTACTTCTTTTATTTGGTCTATCTCATCACTATTCCAGTTGCGCCATTGGCGGCCATAAACAGGACCTAAATCACCATTATCATCTGCCCATTCATTCCAAATACGTACACCGTTTTCAGTAAGGTACTTAATATTGGTATCACCTTTTAAAAACCAAAGTAATTCATAAATAATAGATTTTAAATGCAATTTTTTAGTGGTAACCATGGGAAAACCTTCACTTAAGTCGAATCGCATTTGGTAGCCAAAAACACTTTTTGTACCAGTACCTGTTCGATCTCCTTTATCGTTACCGTTTTGTAAAACATGCTTAACTAAATCGTGATATTGCTTCATAATAACTTCCTACAAATGCAGTAATTTCTTTTAGGTTATACGTTTGCCAAAACTAAAATTTAGCAGTTACGAATTTAAAAAAAAAGAGAGGTTAAATTTTTATGTTTAAAGATGATAATATTAAAAGTTATTAACGAATTCTTTTTAAGAAAAACCATATTACACATTATAAAAAAACCGTTTAAATTTCTATTTAAACGGTTATCATTTTTTTGCTAAAGGTTTATTTAACCTGTTTGCTGTTGAGTTGTATCTTTTAAATTATTTTTTAGGAATTCTATCTTTATTGTATTCTTAAATTTTTGTGCCATCAAAATATTATCTCTTTCTAATTCTTTCATACGTTTATTAATCTCTCTCCTCCTTTTAAAAATTTTTTGTAGATTTTCTTCTCGGTGTCTTTGCTTACGCATTTTTAACCTCTGCATAGCTTCTTCACGTTCCCTGTGTTCTTTTGCGTTTCGCTGTTTTGCCTGTAAATCTAAATATACTGAGCCATAAGAATAAGCATAAATTGCCAAAAATAATAATGCTATAATCGTCAAAATAGTATAACCATTCATAATCTTTAGTTTTATAGGTTTCTAAATTTTAAAAATCTTTTTATTACGTATTTATAATTTCTTTCTAATACACAAAAACAGACTTGATTAAATATACATAGCTTAAATATATTAATTTTTTTATTAAAAGGTTAAATTATTATTAATAATATAATAAATTATATAAATTAATAAGATATGCTTATAAATATAATATAAATGTTAAAAATACTTTTTATAAAGATTAGATATTTAGGAGAATTCTCTGATTAATACTAAATGGCATTTTAAGAATAAAGTTAAGAGCTATATATTAACCAATAATCATACCTGCAATAGTAGCCGAAATTAAAGAAGCAATTGTACCACCAAGTAAGGCCTTCATTCCAAATTTAGAAAGTGTTTTACGTTGTCCAGGAGCTAATGAGCCAATACCGCCAATTTGTATGCCAATAGATGCAAAATTTGCAAACCCACACAACATATAGGTTGCCATAATAACAGACTTTTCATATTTTAAATGCGTGGCGCTTGTTATGTCTTTTAAATCAGCCAATTGTATATAGCCAATAAACTCACTTGCAGCAAGTTTAATACCAAGGAGTTGCCCCATTAAAGCCATGTCTTCTTTAGCAACACCTATAAGCCACATTAAAGGTGCGAAGGCGTAACCTAAAACAAACTCTAATGATAAACTATTGTATCCCGTATGCTCTATAATCCAATTATTTACCCCAGAATAATGTCCTATTTTTCCAAAACCATAATTGAACATCGCAATAAATGCTACAAAAACTAAAAGCATTGCACCTACATTAACTGCTAATTTTAAGCCTTCGGTAGTTCCGTTAGCAATGGCATCTAAAAAGTTAGACCCTATTTTGTCTTGAGATACTTTTACGTCTGTATCTATAGATTCAGTTTGTGGGTATAAAATTTTTGAAATAACTATAGCACCAGGTGCCGCCATAACTGATGCTGCTAGAAGGTGCTTAGCATAAAATAAGCGTAAAGCAGGGTCATTACCTCCAAGAAACCCAATATAAGCTGCTAAAACAGCCCCAGCTACGGTAGCCATCCCACCAATCATAACTAATAGCATTTCAGATTTATTCATTTTCTCTAAATATGCCTTTATCAAAAGTGGTGCTTCTGTTTGTCCTAAAAATATATTTCCGGCAACACTTAGGCTTTCTGCTCCAGAAATTTTAAGTAGCTTAGATAGCAACCAACCAAAACCCTTTACAACAATTTGAATAACTCCCAAATAGTAAAGTACAGATGTTAATGCAGAAAAGAAAATGATTGTTGGCAGTACTTGAAAAGCAAAAATAAAGCCAAAAGTATCCATGTCTACAACCAAACCTTCAAACAAGAATTTACTACCTGCTTTTGTAAATTCAAGAATCTGTACAAAAAGACCACCAACTAATTCAAAAATACGTTTGATAAAATTTACTTTTAATACGCCAATAGCGATCACTAATTGAAACGCAAGCCCTATACCTACAACTCTCCAATTAATCGCTTTTCTATTACTGCTACATAAAAAAGAAATAAACACCAGAGCTATCATACCTAATACACCACGCCATAAGCTTGTAAATGAAAACCCTTGACTTGGAATTATAGCTGCTGTATTTGTTATTTTTGAAGAATTATTAATTGCAATATCAGTTTCAATAGTTTCAATTGTAAATATGGTATCGCCTTTATGTTCTGATTGGGTTACAACCTCGGCAGTAATCTCTTCTATAGTATTAAGTGTATCTTGAGCAAAAGAAGGTGTGCTAAATAAACACAATATGAAAACAATAACACTTAAAAATTGCTTCATAAATTAAACCCTTAACGTTTAGAAATTTCATCACGAATACTTGCTGCTTTTTCGTAGTCTTCATTGTTTACAGCTTCTTCTAAAAGGCTATGCAATTCTTTTAGAGATTTAGAAGAATAATCTTCTTTAGATACAGCAGGCTCTAATTCTCCTGCCAAAATATCATCAACCAAAACACTATCTTCTTCAGTGTCTTCATCATCTTTATTAGGGTCAACCTTTAAATAAATACCCGCTTTATCTAAAATATTTTTATAGGTAAAAATTGGTGCATCAAAGCGTAAGGCTAATGCAATAGCGTCACTAGTTCTAGCATCAATAATTTCTTCAATTTTATCACGTTCGCAAATTAAACTAGAATAAAACACACCATCTACTAATTTGTGGATAATCACTTGTTTTACTACAATATCAAATCGATCTGCAAAATTTTTAAATAAATCGTGAGTTAGCGGTCTTGGTGGTCTAATTTCTTTCTCTAAAGCAATAGCTATAGATTGCGCTTCAAAAGCACCAATAACGATGGGAAGTTTGCGATCACCCTCAATTTCATTTAATATCAAGGCATAAGCACCATTTTGTGTTTGGCTGTACGATATACCTTTTATATTTAGTCTTACTAAGCTCATAAATCTATTAAAATGCAAAGAACTGCTTAAATTAGAACATTACCAACTGCAAAAACAGTTTTTGGTATAAAATGCTAATTTAAGCAGTTATAAAGTACTACACAATTTATAAAAATAAATTTATTATTGTTGTGCTTTAAAAGCTTTTAATTTTTCGATGAGTTGCGGTACTACTTCAAAAGCATCACCAACAACGCCATAATCTGCAGCTTTAAAAAATGGTGCTTCAGGATCAGTATTAACAACTACTTTTACTTTTGAAGCGCTAATTCCAGCTAAATGTTGGATAGCACCAGAAATACCAATAGCTATATAAAGGTTAGAAGCTACAGGTTTACCTGTTTGACCAACATGCTCGCCGTGAGGTCTCCAACCTAAATCTGAAACTGGTTTAGAACAGGCTGTTGCTGCACCTAGCACATCTGCTAATTCCTCAACCATACCCCAGTTTTCTGGACCTTTTAACCCTCTTCCTGCCGATACCACAATTTCAGCATCTGCAATAGTTACTTTATCAGAAGCTTTATCTACCGAAGACACAGTAACACCTAGTTCTGGGATTGAAGGAGAAAAGTCTTCTGCTGAAGCACTGGCGCTATTTTCAACCAATCCGAAGGCGTTGTTAGAAACACCAACAATTTTAATATCCGACTTTATTTCAGTAATTTCAAATGCTTTATTTGTAAAAGCGGTGCGTTTTACTGTAAATGGACTTGTGCTTAATGGCACCTTAACAACATTAGAAGCATACCCTGCATTTAACCCAACAACTAAAAGCGGCGCTACGTACTTACTATCGGCACTAGAGCTTAAAATAACTACTTGAGCATTTTCTGCGGTAGATGCTTGTTGTAGTGCACTCGCATAGGCATTTGCATTAAAATTATTTAAATCTGTATTTGAAATTTTCAATACTTTATCTACACCATAATTTCCTAATTCTGACACATCATCTGCATTTATAGTTACTGCTGTAACTGTAGTTCCTAATTGATCTGCCACAGCTTTTGCATAAGATGCTACTTCAAAAGCAGCTTTCTTAAATTTATTTTGTTCTGATTCTGTATATACTAAAACTGACATAAAATTTGTTTTTGTAATCCTAAACTTGTTTCAGGATCTCATTACTTTTATTTCTTGTGTTTAAAAAAAATACCGAAATACATTCGGAATAATTTAGTCTTCTAAATCACTTTAGCTTCATTATGAAGTAAATTAACCAACTCATCAAGATTATCTGCAGAAACCAACTTTACTGCACCTTTTGGGGCAGGTTTCTCAAAACTCACAGAGTTTGTACCCGCTGCAACATCAACTGGATCAGCTACTGTTAATGGTTTTTTTCGTGCCATCATAATGCCGCGCATGTTTGGTATTTTTAAATCACTTTCTTCAACCAAACCTTTTTGCCCACCAATAACTAAAGGCAAACTAGTAGCAACGGTTTCTTTACCACCATCAATTTCTCTCATAGCTGTTACAGATGTACCATCAATTTCTAAACCAATACAGTTGTTTACAAAATTTGCACCTAACAAACCTGCCAACATACCTGGAACCATTCCTCCGTTATAGTCTATAGACTCACGGCCAGCAATTATTAAATCGTAACCACCGTCTTCTACAATTTTAGTTAATTGTTTAGCAACCGAAAAACCATCAGTTGCAACAGTATTAACTCTAATTGCTGCATCTGCACCAATAGCTAAGGCCTTACGTAACGTAGGTTCTGTCTCTGCACCACCAACATTTGCAACGGTAACTTTTGCACCTTGCTTTTCTTTAAACCACATGGCACGTGTTAATCCAAATTCGTCATTAGGATTAATTACAAATTGCACTCCATTTGTATCAAATTTTGTATCACCATCAGTAAAATTAATCTTTGATGTAGTGTCAGGAACATGACTTATACAAACCAATATATTCATAACTTAAATCGTATTAAAATGTCTTATTTTTTATGGATACGAAGTTAGGTATTTTATTTCAAATTTACTATGCGTGCATAATAAATTTTTAAAAGATTCTTTTAGTCAAGTAAGTGTTTATTACTATTTTTGCAACTCGATTTAAAATCAATCAAATGAAGACTATTCAATTTAGAGAAGCGATTTGCGAAGCGATGAGTGAGGAAATGCGCAGAGACGAAAGCGTATACTTAATGGGCGAAGAAGTAGCTGAATACAACGGTGCATACAAGGCATCTAAAGGCATGCTGGATGAGTTTGGTGAAAAGCGTGTTATAGATACACCAATTGCTGAGCTTGGTTTTGCGGGTATCGCTGTAGGTTCTACAATGACGGGCAACAGACCAATTGTAGAATATATGACGTTTAATTTCTCTTTAGTTGGTATTGATCAAATTATAAACAACGCTGCAAAAATCAGACAAATGTCTGGTGGGCAATTTAAATGTCCTATTGTATTTCGTGGGCCAACAGCTTCTGCGGGTCAGTTGGGTGCTACACACTCACAAGCTTTTGAAAATTGGTTTGCTAATACACCAGGTTTAAAAGTAGTTGTACCTTCTAATCCTTACGATGCAAAAGGTTTACTAAAAGCTGCTATTCGTGATGACGATCCTGTAATTTTCATGGAAAGTGAGCAAATGTACGGTGATAAAGGTGAAGTGCCAGAAGGAGAATATATTTTACCTATTGGTGTTGCAGAAATAAAAAGAAAGGGTGAAGATGTAACTATTGTATCCTTCGGAAAAATAATAAAAGAAGCTTACAAAGCTGCTGACGAGTTAGAAAAAGAAGGTATTTCTTGTGAAATTATAGATTTGCGCACAGTGCGCCCAATGGACAGAAAAGCCATTATAGAGTCTGTAAAGAAAACAAATCGCTTAGTTGTGCTAGAAGAAGCATGGCCTTTTGGGAATGTAGCTACAGAAATTACGTACTTAGTGCAAAGTGAAGCTTTTGATTATCTAGACGCGCCAATTGTAAAAATTAATACAGCAGATACACCTGCACCTTATTCTCCGGTTCTGTTAAAAGAATGGTTACCAGATTATGAAGATGTTATAAAAGCTGTAAAAAAAGTACTTTATAAATAAAACGGTTTTTTTAACGTTATACAAACTTCATTAGCACGATTCTTGCTGATGAAGTTTTTTATTTTAATGAATAACGAATTGTTTTTGAAATAGATACAACTATTTTTATTTTTTATTTATTGGTATATTAAAAATGAAAATGATTAGATGAAGTTAAAACTATTTTTTGCCCTTTTTCTATTAAATATCTCTACTATTTTTGCGCAAACCAAAGTAAGTGGTTACGTGATTGATGACATGAATTTGCCAGTATCTTTCGCCAATATTATATTTTCAGGAACTACAGAAGGCACCATAACAGACGAAAACGGAAAATTTTATCTAGAATCTGAAGAAACACGCACTGCATTAACAGTCTCTTTTATTGGTTACGAAACTTTAAATATTACTCTAAATAAAAAAGTTAATTATAATTTAAAATTTACTTTAAAAGAAGCAGCTGCTCAATTAAATGAAGTACTTATTGTTTCTGGCAAACAACCTAAAAAAAATAATCCTGCAATTGATATTCTTAAAAAAATATGGGAAAATAAGCGAAGTAACGGTTTAAAACAATTTAATCAATACGAATATAACAAGTACGAAAAAGTAGAATTTGATATAAACACAATAGATAGCGCGCTAATTAAAAGCAAGTTATTTAGAGGTATGGAATTTGTTTTTAACGAAGTAGACACCTCTCGTGTTACTGGTAAAACCTATTTACCAATGTTTATTAACGAAGCGGTATCAAAAATATATGGCGATAACATTATAAATAAGGAAAAGGAAGATTTACAAGGCAATAAAAACTCTGGATTTAGCGACAACCAAGTTATTATAGATTTTGTTGACGATTTGTATGCCGATTTTGATGTTTACGAAAATTACTTAAAGTTTTTTGATAAAAGCTTTGTAAGTCCGCTTTCAAAAACAGGGATAAGCACATACAATTACGTATTATCTGATAGTTCATACATAGACAATAAGTGGTGTTACAATATTATTTACTATCCTAGACGCAAAAACGAATTGACTTTTAAAGGTGATTTTTGGGTTGCAGATACTACATATGCCGTTAAAGAAATAAATCTTCAGGCTTCAAAAAGTGCCAACATCAATTGGGTAAAAGATATTTATATCGAACAAGAGTTTGAAGTTTTAAATGACTCGTTATTTCTCGTAAAACGAGACTATATGCTAAGTGACTTTGCCTTTAATAAAAAAGAAAAATCACGGGGTATTTATGGAAAGCGAACCACGCTTTATGATGATTATAAATTTGATATTCCTAAAGATGAAAAGTTTTACGATAAAGAGGTTTATAACTATGATAAGGATGTTTACGACAGAGACGATGCTTTTTGGGAAGAAAATCGTTTAGAAGCATTAAACAAAGACGAGAAAGGAGTTTACAAAATGTTAGATACGCTTAAAACGGTCAAAAAATTTAAGCGTTTATATAACTTGGGAAGCATTTTAGCTTCTGGTTATATTGAGTTTAATACGTTGCCTTTAGATTATGGCCCTATTTTTTCAACCTTTGGATTTAACGATGTTGAAGGACTGCGTTTAAGAACGGGTGGAAGAACCTATTTTGGAAGAAATGATTTATGGCGGCTAGAAGGTTTTTTAGCCTACGGATTTAGAGATGATAAATTTAAATATGGTATTTCAGGAAAATGGTTGCTCGATAAGAAAAGTCGACTAATTATTTCTGGAGGAAACCGACGCGATGTGGAACAAATGGGGGCTAGTTTAACGAATTCAACTGATGTTTTAGGCCGAAGTTTAGCATCTTCAGCAGTGGTAACAGCAGGTGCCAATGATAAGTTAACAACAATCAATCTTACAAGTTTTGCTGTTGAGGCGGAGCCTTTTAGAAATTTGATATTACGCCTTGGCGGCAACTACCGTACATTAGAGTCTGCTTCCCCAACCTTTAGTTTAGACTATAACACGCCTACAGGTATAGCCTCCGAGATTAAACAATACGAAACTACGTTTTCTGCTGCGTTTTTTCCTGGGCGAAAAATGACAGGTTTTGGTGTAGAACGCAAAACAGCCAACGATAATTTTGCAAGATTATTTACTCAAGTTAGTCGAGGTGATAGAGGTATATTAAATAGTGATTTTGATTATACAAAAGTACAATTATCTTATTTACAACCCTGGCAAGTTGGTGGTTTTGGAAGATTAGTTACCTCAATTGAAATAGGAAAAACCTATGGACAAGTACCCCTAGGCTTGCTCAACGTAATCCCTGGAAATCAAACTTATTTTTCTATATATAATACCTTTTCGCAATTAGATTTTTATGAGTTTGTATCCGATCAATATGCATCGTTTCATTTCGAACATAATTTCAACGGACGCTTATTTTCAAGAATACCATTTTTACGCAAACTTAATTTACGAGAAATTATAAGTGTACGCGGTGTTATGGCAAGTATTTCAAATGAAAATTTTGCGCTTAATAATGTACCAAGTAGTCCTGCAAATTTTGAATTGGTAGCACCAAATACGGAACCGTATTACGAATACAGTTTAGGTATAGGTAACATTTTTAAGGTGTTTAGAATTGATTTTAATTTCCGTGGCAATTATAAAGATGATATATTATATCCTAATGCCAGAAAGTTTGGGGTTACGGGTAGTTTTGGGTTTTATTTTTAAGAGATTTTGTTGTATTAAAACACTATATTTCTTGTAAAATAATTGACTTAATTTAAGAATCCCTGACACCCTCCAATAGATCAGAATTCAAAGATACCTCTTTGTTGGTTTTATGTAAAACAGAAATATCTCCAGTTGACTCTAAAACAACAGCTTCTACTTGATTAAAATCTAAAACGTTGGCCTCTCTAAGCTTCGCTATTAGTTGAGATTTTTCAATTCTAGCCTGTTTCAAATTCTCATATAAAATTTTATCCTCTTTCATTAAGAGCATGGGCTTATTTGATATTAGAGCCTTTAATGATGGAAACAGCCTTTGTAAATATGAAAACACATACGACAACACCAATAGGCTAGCAATTGCAACCGCACCGTGAATAATACTTGTACTTGAAGTTAAAATTGATGAAATGATACTTCCAATAGCAATTGTAAATGCAAAATCATATGCAGTAAATTTAGCAAAAGTTCTTAGCCCAATAATTCGAGTTAGTGTTATTACGGTGATAAAAATTAAAAAACTTCCCACTACTGTTTCCCATAAAGGGTCCTTTAAATTATAAATCCATTCCATAGTAATAGTATAGCATTAGTAATAGTTGACATTTTAGTTTCATAAAATTATTGCTTCTTTCGTGACCCAATGTATCTTATCGCAATTTTATTTAACACATAAAAAATATTTATGTATTTTATAAAAAGTATATATAAAAATATATCAAAAGTTTCTTTTAGTTTTGTACTGTAATCAATAATTAAGACATGGAAGCAGAATTATTAAACGGAAGTTCAAAAAAGAATAAAACAGCAAAAAAAGTAAAAATTGCAGTTGCACAAGGCGATGGTATTGGTCCTGAAATAATGGGTGCAACATTAAAAATTCTTAAAGCAGCAGGCGCTAATATAGAACCAAGTTTTATAGAACTTGGAGAACAAGTGTATTTGTCTGGTAATACATCAGGTATAGAAAAAAATGCTTGGAAAACGATAAGTGATGCTAAAATAATTTTAAAAGCTCCAGTAACTACACCTCAAGGAAAAGGCTATAAAAGTTTAAATGTTACATTGAGAAAATCACTTGGGTTATTTGCAAATGTGCGTCCAGTTACTGCTTTACATCCGTATGTTAAAACGAATTTTCCAAATATGGATGTAGTTATTGTTCGTGAAAATGAAGAGGATTTATATGCTGGTATTGAACACCAACAGACAAACGACGTAGTACAATGTTTAAAATTAATTACCAGACCAGGCTGTGAAAGAATTATTCGTTATGCGTTTGAATATGCCAAAGCATACGGCAGAAAAAAAGTAACCTGCATGATAAAGGATAATATTATGAAATTGACCGATGGTCTGTTCCATAAAATATTCGTTGAAATTGCTGCAGAATACCCAAACATCATTAACGAATCTCAAATTATCGATATAGGAGCTGCACATTTAGCAGCGCATCCAGAGCGTTATGATGTGATTGTAACTTCAAATTTATATGGAGATATTATTTCTGATATTGCTGCAGAAATTGGTGGTTCAGTAGGTTTGGCAGGTTCGGCAAACATCGGAAAAAACATAGCAATGTTTGAGGCTATTCATGGTTCTGCACCAGATATCGCTGGCAAAAATAAAGCAAACCCTTCAGGGTTATTAAATGCAGCTATTAATATGCTAGCATACATTGGTCAAACAGAAATAGCTGATACTATTAAAAATGCGTGGTTAACTACTTTAGAAGAGGGTTACCATACTGCAGATATATACAACAATAAGTTTAGCATCAAAAAAGTATCTACCTCAGAATTTGCTGATGCGGTAATTGAAAGGCTTGGAGAAAAGCCCAAAAAGCTACCCGAAAGCACGTTGGCTAATGGTACTGGAAAAATTACTATTCCAGAGTATAAGCGTAAGGAAGCAGATAAACAATTGTTAGGTGTTGATGTGTTTATTGATTGGAAAGGGTCTAACCCAGAAGAAATAGGTAAAATACTTTCTAATATTAGTGCATTTAAGTTGAAGTTAAAAATGATTACTAACAGAGGCGTAAAAGTTTACCCAAAAGGGTTAAAAGAAACCTATTGTACAGATCATTGGCGATGTAGATTTGTAGCTATAGATGCAGATATTAATAATAGTGAGCCAGTATATAAGCCAGTAGAGTTTGAGCAAGTAATCGCACTACTATCAAAACTACATAATGAAGGAATGGATGTGATAAAAACAGAAAACCTTTATGAGTTTAATGGAAAAAGAGCATTTTCTTTAGGACAAGGCGAATAACAAAATTTAGTTTGGTTAATAGTTTGAAATTGTCACGGAAAGCCCATGAGAAATCATGGGTTTTTCTTTTTTTGCATAAAATTAATTTATCTATTATATAAAAAAGATATATAAAAATATATCAAAATCTAGTATTATCTTTGTATGAGAAAAGGGAAATAAATTGCTTGAAAGAGTTTTTTCATATAGTAGATTAGTTTAGTTTGAGTTAGTTTAAGCGTACGATTTTTGGGCAAAAAATCGAAACAAAAAATCCATGATAAGTTCATGGATTTTTGTTTTATAGTATGTTTTAGTGTATTATTTTTTATTTTTGAAGGTATTAAATTCTGAAATAGTGGTTGATTTTGGAAAAACATTATTAGACATATCAGTATCAGAAAACTCAAAATTAGGATCCAGATTAACTGTTTTTACTTCTTTATCTTTTATAAACACTTCTTTAACCTCATACTCATTTCTTCGCCAAATTTGTGCAGGCAACTTATCTATTTCTGATGAACCATCTGTAAAAATCCATTCTATAGTTACTGGCATTACTAAACCACCAACATTTTTAATAGTAACTTCATAAAGGTTTTTACCAGACAACTGTTTTCTTATTGTATTTTCATCTAGTCGTGATAAAAATTGACCGTATGAATTATCTGGAGTTTTAGCCATGGTTATCACCTCTGGACCATCCGAAAAATCTTTTGAAGCTTCAGACGTGTTGTTCCCTTCTGCTGCTACTTGCGAGCTTTTTGTTTGATCTTCAATATTTTTATCTTCCTCATAAACCTTAAACCATTTTACGTTTGAGAGTTCCATATCTACATTATCAGTTGTAAAAAACCAACCTCTATAAAACCAATCCAAATCTGTGGCAGTAGCATCTTCCAAAGTTCTAAATAAATCCGAAGGGTTTGGATGTTTATATTTCCAACGGTTTGCATATTCTTTAAAAGCGGCATCGAATAATTCTTCACCAATTATTGAATGTCGTAACATTTGTAAGCCAACTGTTGGCTTAATGTAGAAATTTGACCCAAATTGATTGAATAATTCATTATCCGAAGTCGTCATTATTGGTCGCAATATATTTTTATCGCCACTCATAAAAGGCACAATACTTTTTGGTGTTACACTGCTAAATTCTGGGTAACGTTCTGCAACGGTACGTTGATGTAAAAAAGTATTCAAGCCTTCGTCCATCCACATCCATTTGCGTTCATCTGAACTTACAATCATAGGAAACCAATTATGCCCAACCTCATGAATAATTGTTCCTATCATACTAGCTTTAGCACTTTTACTCATTTTCCCATTTTTAGGTCTTCCACCATTAAAACTAATCATAGGAAATTCCATACCAATATTAGATGTATTAACCGAAATACAAACAGGATAGGGATAATCAAACGTAGCTTCAGAATATACTTCTAGAGCATGCATAATTGATTTTGTTGATTCTTCTTGCCATACTGGAAGCCCTTCTTTAGGGTAATAAGACATTGCCATAACAGTATTTGTTGGTAATTTAACCGCTTGCGCATCCCACATAAATTTTCTTGAGGACGCAAAAGCAAAATCTCTAACATTTTTAGCAGTATAGTGCCATGTTTTGATTGTTTTAGATTTCTCCTGCTCATTTTCTTCTGCTTCTTCTTTTGAAATAATAATTACAGGCTTATCAAACGATTTTTTAGCTTCGTTTAAGCGTTTACGTTGTTGTTTTGTTAATACGTTGTCTGGATTTTGAAGTTCTCCAGTAGATGCTACAATATGATCGGAAGGAACTGTGATTTCAACATCATAATCTCCAAACTCTAAAGCAAATTCGCCTAATTTTTGAAATTGCTGATTTTGCCAACCTTCAGTATCATTATATACCGCCATTCTAGGAAACCAATGTGCAATAAGGAAAACCGTATTATCGTCTTTAGGAAAATACTCATAACCTTCACGAGATAGTCTATATAAACTTCTATCTGTAATTGGATAAGACCATCCTATCGAAAACGTTAAACTAGTTCCAGATTTTAAGGGTATGTCCAGTAACACTTTCATCATCGTATTATTTACTAAAGATTTAATGGGTTTTCCATTTGATCCTTTAATATATTTAATAGTGTAACCCGCAGGAAAATCTACAGCTCTAGTTAAAAACTGCATTTGCCTAGTATTAATACCATCTTTTAGACTATTATTAATAGTACCAAAATCTTCATTTTCTTTTTTGTTTACATTTTGTTCTAATTGAATCCACAGGTAATTTAAATCATCTGGAGAATTATTATAGTATGTAATCGTTTCTTCACCTGAAAGTGTGTTGTCCTTTTCATTTATTGTGGCTTTAATTTTATAGTCTGCACGTTGTTGCCAATAAGCATTACCTGGTGCACCACTTGCTGTTCTGTAGGAATTTACAGGAGACAGCAAATTATCAATAGGTTCAAATTTGCCTTTCCAAGGTTGGTTTTGGCTTTGAATTTGAATAACAAATAGTATAAAAATAATAGTCGTTAAGTATCTCATATTATTAAATTAGTAAGGTTAAAATAAGATTAGCAAGTTAGTAAATATTGACCTATTATTCTGTCAATTAGACATTTTCATTAAAATAACATTAAGGTTTCGTAAATTAAAGTAAATACAAAGCATAATAGTTGTTTTAACCTTAAGGGTTAAGTATTTTTACTGCCCAAATTATAATGTATGAGTAATAAAACAAAATTAACGTTTGACGTTTTAATTGAAATACCTAAAGGAAGTAGAAATAAATACGAATACGACTTCACTTTACATAAAATAAGATTTGATAGAACATTGTTCTCATCAATGATGTATCCTGGAGATTATGGGTTTATACCAGAAACTTTAGCACTAGACAAAGATCCTCTTGATGTTTTAGTGTTATCAACAGAACCCTCTTACCCTATGGTTGTTATGGAAGTAAGACCAATAGGTGTATTTCATATGACCGATGAAAAAGGCCCTGATGAAAAAATTATATGTGTCCCAGTTTCTGATCCTGTTTGGAGCAAACGAAGCGATATAAAAGACCTTAACCCACACCGTTTAAAAGAAATAGAACACTTCTTTCAGGTTTATAAAGATTTAGAGAAGAAAAAAGTAGATGTTGGTGGCTGGGGTAATGCAGAAGAGGCACGAAAAATTTACGCCGAATGTGTAAAACGCTATGACGACAGCGAACACAAGAAAAAAAGAACATTTACTATTTAATAAAAATTATTTATTCAAATACTTTAAAATGCTCGCAAAAGCGAGCATTTTTTGTTTACAAATTTAAATTAGATGACAATAATCATTGTTTTATGAATAATATAATTTATAGGGCATTATGTTATTAAATCTTTATTTAAATAGTCTTTTTTTTATCACTTTTATTTTCCTATTTTTAACTCCGTTATTAAAATAATCATTTAACTAACCGATTTAGAATATGGAATATATAGTGAATTTTTTACCGCTGTTTGGTGTTTTAGCCTTAGCGTTTGTATTTATTAAAAATGTTTGGGTATCTAAGCAAGATGCTGGAGAAGCCAAAATGTCTCGAATTGCAAAAAATATTTCAGATGGTGCAATGGCATTTCTAAAAGCTGAATACAAAGTTTTAGCAATTTTTGTTGCTGCAGTTGCAGTACTATTATTTTTTAAAGGAAGCTCTGAAGATGGATCTAATGGAATGGTAGCTGTATCATTTATAGTTGGAGCAATCTGTTCTGCATTGGCAGGATTTATAGGAATGAAAGTAGCTACTAAAGCTAATGTTAGAACAACACAAGCTGCACGTCATTCATTAGGAAGAGCTTTAGAAGTAGCCTTCGCAGGTGGTGCTGTTATGGGTTTGGGTGTTGTAGGACTTGGAGTGTTAGGTCTTAGTGGGCTATTTATGATATATAGTGGACAAGGTTGGGCACTAGGCGAAGTACTTAATGTTCTTTCTGGATTTTCCCTTGGTGCTTCATCTATTGCATTATTTGCACGTGTAGGTGGTGGTATTTATACAAAAGCAGCCGATGTTGGTGCAGATTTAGTTGGTAAAGTAGAAGCTGGTATACCAGAAGATCATCCATTAAATCCTGCTACTATTGCAGATAATGTTGGAGATAACGTTGGAGATGTTGCTGGAATGGGAGCTGATTTATTTGAATCTTACGTTGGTTCTATTATAGGTACCATGGTTTTAGGTGCTATTTATGCAACACTACCAGAATTTCAAGGTGCTTTTGATGGTTTAGGTGCGGTATATTTACCATTAGTACTTGCTGCTGTAGGTATTGTAATGTCTATTTTAGGAACATTTTTTGTACGTGTAAAAGATGGTGGAAACCCCCAAACCGCATTAAACATTGGAGAATTTGGTTCAGCGGGATTAATGTTAATAGCATCCTATTTTATAATTAATCAAATGCTACCAGAATCTTGGGTAGATGCAGGAACAACATATACGTCTATGGGTGTGTTTTGGGCAACTATTGCTGGTTTAGTGGCTGGTTTAGCAGTTGGTAAAATAACCGAATATTACACCGCTACAGGTAAAACACCTGTAATGTCTATTGTTAAGCAATCTGAAACGGGTGCTGCTACAAATATTATTTCAGGATTAGGTGTTGGTATGATGAGTACAGCTATCCCAATTCTATTAATTGCTGCAGCCATTATGGTATCACACCATTTTGCTGGTTTATATGGAATAGCAATTGCTGCCGTTGGTATGTTAGCTAATACAGGTATTCAACTAGCTGTTGATGCTTACGGCCCTATTTGTGACAATGCAGGTGGTATTGCAGAAATGGCAGAATTACCTAGTGAAGTTCGTGAGCGTACTGATAAGTTAGATGCCGTTGGAAATACAACAGCTGCTATTGGTAAGGGATTTGCTATTGCATCTGCTGCATTAACCGCATTGGCATTGTTTGCTGCATTTATGAAAACTGCAAACGTAACTTCAATTGATGTGTCTAGACCAGATATTATGGCGGGATTACTAATAGGTGGTATGTTACCATTTGTGTTTTCTGCACTGTCCATGAATGCTGTAGGTAGAGCTGCAATGGCAATGATAGAAGAAGTGCGTCGCCAATTTAGAGATATTCCTAAACTTAAGGCTGCTTTAGAAGTTATGAGAGCAGTAGACTCTGATATGACAAAAGCAACTGCAGAACAACGAAAAATATTTGATGCTGCAGATGGCGTAGCAGATTATGGTAAATGTATTGATATTTCTACTAAAGCGTCTATTAAAGAAATGGTATTACCAGGGTTATTAGCCATAGCTGTACCTGTTGCTGTTGGTTTTTTAGGAGGTGCTGAAATGTTAGGTGGCCTTCTTGCTGGTGTAACTACATGTGGTGTGCTTATGGCAATTTTTCAATCTAATGCTGGAGGCGCTTGGGATAATGCTAAAAAAACTATTGAAGAAGAAGGTAGAAAAGGTACAGATGCTCATAAAGCAGCCGTTGTTGGTGATACCGTAGGAGATCCATTTAAAGACACTTCTGGGCCTTCTTTAAATATCTTATTGAAATTAATGAGTGTTGTAGCACTTGTAATTGCGCCAAGTATCGCTATGTCTGCAGATGTTGTTACGGCGTATGTATCTGAAGACAATAACATTGAGCAGGTTGAAATTCAAAAAGAAGTAAAAGTGAATTTTACAGAATCAAGTGATAATGGTATTGTAAAAGCTGTGGTAACTACTATCACAACTATTAATGGTGAAGCGTCTACAACTTACGAAACTATTACAGGTACCAAAACTGAAGTTGATGCAAAAGTGAAAGCTATCAAAAAAGTAGAAACTGCATCATAATTAAAAAAACGCATTCAACTAAACTAAATAAGCTCACATTGTTTATTTTAAAGCCACGTTTATCGTGGCTTTTATTTTATCTTTTCTCAAAAAAATATCATGTTCAAAAAAGACCCGCTTCAAATTATACCATTTCAAACTTATGGTACTACTAATCGTGTGTATTTAAGAGGACGTGCATTAGAAGATGAAACTATTAATTTAGAAAAAAAAGGGGTTTTTAATCTCGTAATTAACGCTTGGAAACGTTTTGAATCAGACGAAATTAGAAATACTGAACTCACAGTAAAAATTGGAGACGATAAAATTTTACATACACGAACAGATGATAGCGGCTATTTTCTAGTTGATGAAACTGTTGAAAACCTCATGAACTATATGAATTCTGAAGGTTGGATACACATGCAGTGGTCTTTTAAAACAAAACATTTAAATAGAATCATCAAATTAGATAATAAGTTTCCAGGTGAAATGTTAGTACCATCACCAAAATGTAAATTTGGAGTTATAAGTGATATTGATGATACTATTTTGCATACGGGTTTAGTATCTACTTTAAAATGGCGGGTTATTTACAACACTATCTTTAAATCAGCCGGAAAACGAAGTCCTTTAGATGGCGCACCAGAGTTTTATCATTTATTACACCAAGGCACATCAAAAGATGAAGCAAATCCTATGTTTTATGTAAGTCATAGTCCATGGAATTTGTATCGTTATTTAGACTATTTTCTAAAAAAGAACAACTTCCCAAAAGGACCTATTATTTTAAGGAATTTCCCAACGCCATTTCAAAAGAAAATTGAAGGAGAAAAACCTCAAAAACAAAAAGAAATTTTAAATTTATTACAAACCTATCCACATTTAAATTTCATTTTAATTGGAGATAGCGGCGAGCACGATCCTGATATTTATAAGGAAATTGCACAACATTATCCTGATCGAATTTCGGCTATTTATTTAAGAAGCGTAAAGCATAAAAAGAAAATGCTACGCGTAAAGGCTTTATATAAAGACTATAAAAACACTCCTGTTTTATTAGTTGAAAGTAGTACGCAAGCTATAACACACGCTAAAAAAAATGGTTTTATTAGTTAAACAGGCTTAATCCCTCTTGTAAAAATTTAGCATAATCTTCTTCATTAGGTGTGTAACCTACAGGCTCGTTTAATACTTCATTGGTTTTAGGATTAAACAACACATAGTACGGCTGCGAATTAGATTTAAAAAATTGGGTTTGAAAATTCGCCCATTTATGTCCATAGTTTTTCAGTAATCGTTTTCCTCCGTTAATACGTGTTACTTCTACCCTTTGTTCTTGGGGTAACTCTTTTTTATCATCAACATATAACGAAATTAACACGTACTCGTTTCTAAGATAATTATCTATCTTTTCTAATGGCCATACGTGTTCTTCCATCTTTCTACAGTTTACACAAGCATATCCTGTAAAATCTAACATCACAGGTTTATTTACTGCTTTTGCATAAGCAATGCCTTCTTTTAAATCTTTAAACGTTTTTAAATTATTTGTAGACTCACTTGGGTAAAACCAACTATATCCCACAGGAGGAGCTAATCCGCTAAGTAAGGTTAAGGGTACATATGTGTTGGTTTCTTTATTCACTCTGAAGCCAGAAACCAAATAAATTACAAATGAAGCCACTAAAACACCACCTGCAATTCTAGAAAAAGATAATTTTTTTATTGGAGAATCATGAGGAAATTTAAGTTTTGCAAAAAGATATAATGCTAACCCTGCAAAAATTAAAATCCAAATAATTAAGAAAGGCTCAATTTTTAGAATTCCCCAGCGTTTTACCAAATCTGCATTTGATAAAAATTTAAATGCTAAAGCTAATTCTAAAAACCCTAAAATTACTTTAGTGGTGTTGAGCCATCCGCCAGATTTTGGTAAGGCATTAAGCATATTTGGGAACATAGCAAATAGAGCAAATGGAAGCCCAAGTGATACACCAAAACCTGCCATACCAGCTGTAAGTTGCCACGCACCACCATCTGAGGATAAAGAACCTGCCAATAATGAGCCTAAAATAGGCCCTGTACACGAGAAAGACACTATAGCCAAAGTAAGTGCCATAAAAAAAATACCAACAATACCGCCTGCGTTTTCACCTTGTGTTGTTTTTGTAGTCCAACTGGCTGGTAATGTTAGCTCATAATATCCAAAAAAGGAAAATGCAAAAAACACAAACACAGCAAAAAACATAATATTCAACCAAATATTAGTTGATATTTCATTTAAAATATCTGGATTTACAGAGTCTAAAAGATGAAACGGAATACTTAGAATTAAATAAACCATCAAAATAAAAAAGCCATAAAGTATAGCTTTCGATATTCCTGAACCCTTATTAGAATCACCTTTTTTAGTAAAAAAACTAACCGTTAAAGGAATCATAGGAAATACACACGGTGTTAAAAGTGCCAGTAAACCGCCTAAAAACCCAAGTGCAAAAATAGACCATAAAGATTTGCTTTCAACAGATGAATTTTTAATAAGCTTAACATCTTTTGGAGTTATGCCATATAGCATCAAATTTGTAGTATCGCTGTTAGTATTAACGGCAACTACTTCATTACTAGTATTAGTATCACTTAACGAGAACGTAAATACTTCATCTATTTGAATACATGCTTTTTTACACACTTGTCCTGTTAAGCGCAATATTATATTAGACACATCAGTATCAGTTAACTTTATACGCTGTTTTAATGTCGCTTTTTTATCAAAAAATGATTCAGACACCTCAAATATTTCGTTATATTTCTGGATGGTATCGCTCTCTTTAGCTTTACCGATTAACTCATAACTAGAATTGGGCTCATTTTTTTTTATAATTATAGGTAAAGCTCCACCTTCGGCAGTATATTGAGAGTATACGTGCCAACCATCCTCTATTTCAGCATTAATAACTAAATCATATTCGGTTTTTGATACTTTTTCAACTGAAGTTTTCCATTTAACAGGGTTTATGAAGTTACCTTGTAACTGGTTAAAGTTGTTTTTTTTTTCTGTTATTTTTTTTTTAACAACAGGTTTAGGTAAATTAAAAGTCAAATTAATTTCATTTGGCGGCAAACATCTTGTGTCGTCACACACCATAAATTCTACTGTGGCATTTATAGTAGATGTAGTATTTGATACTTTTACGAGCTGCTCGAAGGTAGCTGTATCAGAAAAAAACTTTATTTTCATGTTAAAAATGGGATCGTCAATAACATGGCCTTCACCTTCGGTAGTAGTCTCTATAATTGAAAAATTATTATCATTTTCTTCACCATACGTAAACGTTGTTGGTACTGGCCCGCCTTCAGGAACATTTTGAGAATATAAGTGCCACCCCTTTTCTATAGCAGCCTTACTTATTAACTTATATTCTGTATCAGATATTTTTTCAACTGAGGTTTCCCATTTAACAGGATTGTATACTTGAGAGAATCCTACATTACCTTGAAACAAAAGGAATAAAAATAATAAAAAAGAGGCTCGTATCATTTTGAAGCTAAACGTATTTAATAGTTTTGTTAAACTTATCATATCTGTCGCAAATTTCATGTCAAACTTATGTTATTTTTTTAATGTAGCAATACAACCAATTAATAATTACTTAATTTTTTAATCATATTTTGAAATATTGTAATTAAATAATCTATAAAATTAAAATTTTATAAGTGTCATGTTAAAAAATGGTTTTTATTTTAAATAAAATTCAAAATTTATATCTTTATAAAAACTATGACCCACAATACCCTAACATTAGTAATTTTTTCTATAGGTTTTCTATCTCTAAGTTTTTCTCAAGAAAACCAAAAGTGCGAACATTATAAAGTTTTTGATGCTCTATTTATGTATGAAAACCATAGTGTTTTTAATGGTTTAGAATATATTGACCGCTTTCCTGAAGTATTGAAAACTATTACTACAAATAACAAGTTTTTTAAATCTTATACTTTTAAAAAGGGCAAGCTAACCTATGATGGGCAAGAATATTGCGATATAGAAATTAAATACGATTTACTTAATGATTACTTATTAATACCATATTTTAATGCAAAAGCAAATATAATAAGCCTTAACCCAACCATGGTTAAAGAGTTTGAATTATTAGAAAGTAAATTTGTTCGATTAGAAAATAATCCTGTTTTAAAACCTTTTTATGGCAATGGTTTTTTTGAAATCTTACATAAAGATGATACATCAAAACTCTATACTAAACACCGAAAAGGTAAAATTTCAAAAATAAAAAGAAATAAGGTGGTTTATGCTTTCAAAATAATTACTGATTATTTTATCGAGCATGACAAACAGTTTTATAAACTAAATACAAAGAGACATCTAATTTCAATTTTTCCTTCAAAAGAAACTGCGATAACATCCTATTATAAAAATAATAGATTGCTGTTAAAAAATAATAAGAGTAAATTTTATAGTAGTTTATTAAGATTATTGAATAAAAAAGACAATACGTTATAAGTTTATGAAAATAATAAAAACTGTTTTAATGTTTCTTTTGTTTTCGAATATCTGTTTATGTCAAACAAGCAATAATATATCTATTTCGTTTACGGAAGCTACTGTTATTGATGTATTATTGACATTAGAGAAACGTACTGAATATTCTTTTTATTTTGATGAAAATTGGCTTGATACTACTATTTTAATATCAAATAACTTCACTAACACTAGTATTGAAGATGTATTGAAAACCATTTTAGAAAATACCGACATAAACTATTTTATAATTGATAATAAAATTATTCTTTCTAAGAATAATGCAATAAGAGGTGAAATTCCTGAAAATTATTTTCAATCTATAACCAATGAAAGTTCTAATAATAACATTGTACAAAACGAAACAAATATACCTGTATTACAGAAGCAGTATACCGAAAGAAACACTTATATAAATAGAAAAACTTATTATATAGGCAAAGAAAATCCATCGTCACTTAAAAAAAACTATACACTCTCAGGATATATAAAAGACGCTAAAACACTAAAACCTATAGAGAATTTAAGCGTTTATATTGCTGGCACTAGTATTAACACTGTTACAAATAGTAAAGGGTTTTATAGCCTTAACATTCCAAAAGGGCTTAACATTCTTAAAATAGCTTCGATGGGATATGGCAACCCTATAAAAAAATTAGTGGTTTATGGTAATGGTACGCTTAGTTTCAATCTGTATGAAAAATTAGAAGCGCTAGATGAAGTTGTTATAGCATCTAACAGAGATGATAATATTAGAAGTGCTGAAGTAGGTGTAACTAAAATTGATGTAAAGGGTATAAAAAACATTCCGCTTGTTTTAGGAGAACGTGACATTTTAAAGGTAGCTACAACATTACCTGGAATTAAAACAGCTGGAGAGGGTGCTTTAGGTTACAATGTTAGAGGAGGAAAGGTAGACCAAAACTTAATTCTATTTGATGATGCAGTTTTATATAATCCCTCTCACTTTTTTGGTATATTTTCTGCTATAAACCCTTTTGCTACTGGCAGTGTAAATATTTATAAAGGCACTATACCTTCAGAATTTGGCGGTAGATTATCTTCTGTAATAGATATATCTACAAAAGAAGCAAATACAAAAGAGTTTGCTGGCGAAGGTAATATTGGTCCTGTTACAGGGAACTTACTATTAGAAATACCTATTATTAAAGATAAAGCAGGAATTTTAATTGGTGGTCGTGCTACGTATTCTGATTGGGTTTTAAAATCTGTTTCTGAACCTTCAATTAAAAATAGTAAAGCCTCATTTTATGATGTACTAGTAAAATACAATCATAAACTAAACAAAAAAAATACGCTTCAAGCTACGGGCTATTTAAGTAATGATACATTTAGCATCACATCAGATTCAGTTTTTGACTACAGTAATAGATTAGGATCCATAAAATGGAACCACACCTTTAATGATAAAAACAGAGCAGCACTTCAACTAGCAACTACTGAATATAAGTTTAACATTATATTTGATGGCCAACTAAATAGGAACTTTGATTTTGGGTATACCATTAATGAAACTCAACTTAAATTAAAAGCATCTTATATTCATAGTAAAAAGCATAAATTTTCTTATGGAGCGAGTTCTAAATTATACGCTATAAACCCCGGAGAAATAACACCATTAGATGATGCATCTGTTGTTGAATCCAAACGTGTTGCTAAAGAAAGAGGTTTAGAGTCGGCCGTTTTTATCTCAGACGAGTATGAAATAAACAAAAATATATTACTTAATTTAGGATTTAGATACTCCACGTTTACCGCATTAGGACCAAGTTCTCAAAACATATATACTGATGATGCGCCTAGAAGCGAAGAATCTGTAGTAGAAACAAGAGAATTTACGAGAAACAAACCTATAGTAACTTACGGCGGGCCAGAATTTAGGGTATCTGCTAGATACGCTTTATCACCAAGTTTATCAATTAAGGCAGGTTACAATAAAACCATTCAGTATTCTCATTTATTATCATCTAATACAACTGCTTCACCTGTTGATTCTTGGAAATTATCAGATTTAAATATAGAACCACAAAGAGCTGAACAACTGTCTTTAGGATTATTTAAAAACTTTGATTTTGGTTTATATGAAACTAGTTTAGAAGGCTACTACAAAAAAATAAGAAACCTTCTAGATTTTAAAGTAGGAGCCGAATTATTACTTAATGAAAATATTGAAACAGAATTGTTACAAGGCGAAGGTAAAGCTTACGGGTTAGAGTTTTTATTAAAAAAAACAAAAGGTAAATTTAATGGTTGGCTATCTTACACCTACTCTAGAACTTTTGTAAAACTAGACAGTGAGTTTATAACCAATAGAGTTAATGATGGCAACTTCTTTCCAGCTAACCAAGACAGACCTCATGATATTAGTGTTATAACTAATTACAAATTAACTAAGCGATACAGTTTTTCTCTTAATTTTAACTACCAATCAGGGAGGCCTATTACCTACCCTATTGGAAAATTTACTTTTAATAATTCTGAACAAGTATTGTATAGCGACAGGAATAAATTTAGAATACCAGATTATTACAGATTAGATTTAGGTGTTAATATCGAAGGAAATCATAAAAACGTTAAACTAGCTCATAGTTTCTGGAATATTTCGGTGTACAACGTTCTTGGAAGAAATAATCCGTTTTCTGTGTTTTTTGTAAATGAACAAGGAGAAATAAGAGGATTTCAATCTTCAATATTTGCGATACCAATACCAACAATAACCTATAATTTTAAGTTTTAGCATGGATTTAAAAAAATTATATAGCATTATATCTGCGCTACTAATACTGGTGAATATGTCTTGTGTGGAAGAATTACCTCTAGTTACAGAGAATTTTGAAGATACCATAGTTATTGAAGCTACTATTACAGACGAACTTAAAACTCAACAAATAAAGTTGTCCCGAACGATTAGGCTTGAAGAAAATACACCTAATTTTGAAGCGAATGCCCAAGTGCGTGTAGAAACAAACAATGGCACAACTTATGAATTTGCTTATCAAGGCGAAGGCATATATACTTCTAATCAAGAATTTCAAGCTGTAGATGATGAAAGTTATACTTTGTTTGTACAAACTTCAAATGGCAACTCATATGTTTCAAATGAAGAAGTATTAGTATCTAATTCTGAAATTGATAGCATATATGCTGAACTCGTTAATAATGGTGAACAAAATGGTATTACAGTATTTGTAGATAGTAAAGAAAACTCAAGCAATCCACGTTTTTTTAGATATGAATATGAAGAGACGTATAAGATTGTAGCTCCTATTTTTTCACTAGAAGATTTATTTTTTGACAATATAATGGGTAGTGGTGAGAGTTTAACCTATACTACTAGACTGGAACCAAGACCTATAGAACAGCAAACATGTTATACAACAACCAAATCTAACGAAATAATAATTACAAGTATAAATGGTTTAGATGAAAATTCAGTATCAAGATTTCCTGTAAGATTTATAACTGAACAAGACCCTATAATTAGGGTTCGCTACAGTATTTTAGTTAAGCAATTCACACAATCAGCAAATGCTAATAACTTCTATAAAGTTCTAAAAGAACTTTCATCTGATGAGAGCCTTCTAATAGATATCCAACCCGGTTTTGTTCAAGGAAATATATTTTCTCAACAAAGTACTCAAGAAAAAGTATTAGGGTTTTTTGATGTATCGTCAGTAGATTCAGAAAGAATTTACTTTAATCATGAAGATTTTAATATTGATCTGCCTCCATATTTTTTCGATTGTGATGTTATTAATTTTGATGAACTCAGTACTAATAGCACCCAGAGAATAAGATTATTACGATTAGTTAATGACGTAGGTTTTAAATATATAGAAGAATCTGATGAAGGTTTATTTATTGTAAATCCGCCTTGTGGTGATTGTACAATATTCTCATCAAGTGAAATACCCTCTTTTTGGGAAGATTAAGCACAAACATGGCAAAAGCAATTATTATAATATTTCTTTTTATCCAAAGTATTGTATTTTCTCAGGTGCAAGACCTTATGGAAAACAATCTATTAAATGCAATACCAAAAGAAGATATTGTATTATATACTAACGATAACATATTCCTTTCAGGAGAAACAATTTATTATAAAACGCATATATTAAACAACGAAAATAAAACACCAAGCGTACTGAGTAAAATTGGATATATAGAACTTATTGATAAAAACAGAAAAGTACTTTTTAGGCATAAATTAGTACTAGAAAACGGAGTGGCTAGTTCAGATTTTTTCATTCCTGCTTCTATAAAAACTGGGCACTACAAATTACTGGGATTTACTAAATGGATGCTTAATAATAGTGATAAACCATTCTTACAAAAAGATATCGTCATTATAAATCCATACATACCAAATAAGCTTTCTAAAGTAGAAATTTTAACTGATAATATTAAAGAGCAGCTTACTATACAACCTCATAAAATTATAAAACCAGATAATGTAGAACAAGATAATGGTATAACACTAACAACTGAGTTTAATACCTACAAAACAAGAACCAAAATAAACATAGAAATAAAAGCTATTAAAAAAACAAACCTTAATGCTAACTTAGCTATATCTATAAGAAAATTAAACAGCATAAGCCCTAGCGATAATTTTAATAAACTGGAAACACCCATTAATTTAATTAACAATAAAATGTATCTACCTGAGCTGAGAGGTGAAATTATTTCGGGTACCATAGTAAACAAAAACGACCAATCCAAGGCAGCAAAAAAAACTATTGCATTATCCATTCCTAGCAATACCTATATTTATAAAAACATTGTATCAGATACTCAAGGCAAATTCTATTTCAATATTAAAAGTAATTATTCAACCCCAAAAGCGATATTACAACTTATCGATTCTGATTACGAATCTTATAAAATTAATCTTGACAGTTTAATATTTCCGTATTATCAATACCTAAATTTTAAAGAGGTTTATTTAAATGAAACTATAAAAAATTGGATAGTAACTAAAAATATAAGTAACCAAATTGAAAACGCATATAGTACTTTAAAAACAGATACTATTAAGCCTTACAATGCACCAAAACCATTTTATGGTAACCCAAGCGTATCCTATGTTTTAGATGATTACAAAAGATTTAAAACCTTAAAAGAAACCTTCGTAGAGGTTGTTGAGGGTGCAGGTATTAGAACAGAAAATAATAAAAGTAGGCTTATAGTATATAGATACGATGAATTTAATGTAAATGAATATTCTAACAATGCACCACTTGTATTATTTAACGGGATTTACATCAAAGATTTTAGTAATATCATTGGTTACGATCCTTATAATATTAAAAAGATAGATTTAATTAGGGGGATTTATTTTTATGGTTCAAAAACATTTAATGGTATAGTTGATATATCTACAAAAGAAAATACTACTGATATACCACTTTATGATGAACACGCAACGGTATTTAACTTACTTATGCCAGAGCAGAAAAAGATATATTTTCAGCCAAATTACTCGGAAAACTTTGAAAAATTAAAGAGGATTCCTGATTACAGATATCAATTATTATGGAAACCTGATATAGAACTTCATTCAGAACCCATAGAATTGGAGTGCTTTACATCTGATATTAAAGGCGTTTTTGAAATAAAATTAAAAGGTAATTTAGAAAACGGACAGACAGTAGAACTTAAGAAATATATAGAAGTTTTATAAAAACATTTTAAAACAAGCCATTTATTTCTGCATCAATAGTATTAATAACATGACCTAAATCTTCTGGCTTATCTACAAAATTTAAATTATCAACGTCAATAATAAGCAACTTACCCTTATCGTAACCATGTATCCAAGCTTCGTAACGTTCATTCAATCTGCTTAAATAATCAATACTAATAGAGTTTTCATAATCTCTACCACGTTTGTGAATTTGCGACACTAAATTAGGTATAGAACTTCGTAAATATATCAACAAATCTGGACCTTGCACCAAAGATTCCATTAAATCAAATAAAGAACTATAGTTGCTAAAATCTCTATTGGTCATTAAACCCATTGCATGTAGGTTGGGTGCAAAAATATGTGCATCTTCATAAATAGTTCTATCTTGGATAATATCCTTGCCGCTTTTTCTAATTTGTAGTACTTGCCTAAATCTACTATTTAAAAAGTATACTTGTAAATTAAAACTCCAACGCTCCATTTGATTGTAAAAATCATCCAAATAAGGATTATCTACCACATCTTCCAGTTGTGCTTCCCATTTATAATGTTTTGCAAGTAGTTTTGTTAGCGTTGTTTTTCCAGCGCCAATATTTCCAGCAACAGCAATATGCATAATTTAATTATTTTTTTATTTGGAATTCTTGGAGAGTTTCATCGTTGTAAATATACAAGGTTTCATTCGTTACAAAAAACTGAGATATTAAAATATTATTGGTTTTCACAGGAATTATTGTTTTTGAATCTTCGGCTAGATAAAACAAATTATCTCCTTTTTTAAAATATAAATGCTCATTAACTTCTGCGATTTCGGTATATCCTTCGTTTTTTAATGTTTTTACGCTACTGCCAAAATAGTTGTAAACTAAAAGTTCATGTTCTGTAAGCAAGTATGCATAATTATAGTTGCTTTCTAAATCTAAAATAGGGCTATCTATAGGTTTAAATGTTTGTGCTTTGGTGCTTCTAGTTTTGTAATCAAATACTTCTAATAATTGAGTATCTTGATTAAACAACCAAATGGTATTATCATATCCTGTAGAAATATGTGAAACATTTTTGTAATTATCGATAGTATTAAAATCTATTTTAAAAATTTCAGCTAATCTATTGTCCAGAATAATCACCGTGTTCAACTCTTGATAAAACACATTGATTTTAAGTGGATTAAAGCTATTTACAGTGGTTAACTTTCCTAATTGTAAGTTATTATAACTAATGGTAGTGTCTTTATCTTTTTTGTAAATGGTACTTCCTTTAGTGTAAAAAATAGTACCAAAATTATCAATTCCGATGATGTTATCTCCAATGATTGTTGAGGACTTTGTGTGTGAAATGGCAACAGATTCTTGAGCACCTATTAAAACAGCAATAAAATATATAATATAGACTAACGATTTCATTTCAATTTGAAAAGTACAAAAATCAAACCACTTTTAAGAAGTTGATGTAAACCTATAATGATCTTTTACAAACACCCAATTAATAGTTTAAATTTCGTTTGTTGTAAAAAAGAAATAGTAAAACAATTTATATACAATAAAGTACATTGCATTTTAAGTATTTATACAGGATAATAACTAAGTTTTTTAAATATAAATTAGTAGTGTTTTTGTTAAATCGATCATTGTTGTTTAATAATTATTTATATTTGTTAAACAAAATATACATAAAATATTCATTATGAAAACACTAATTATAACCGCAATTGTATTTTGTTTAAGCATAATAACTACTAAAACTTTACATGCACAAGAATTTCAAGGTAAAGCAGAGTATGTATATAAAGCTCAAATGAATTTAGGACGCTGGGGCGCAAAAATGAGTGAAGCTCAAAAAAAGCAAATCGCTGCGCGTTTAAAAAATCGTTTAGAAAAAAAATATATTCTAGCTTTTAATAAAGAAGCATCGGTTTATAATGAATACGAGAAGTTAGATGCTATGTCTGGAGCAACAGATTCTTGGGGCAAAAATTTCACACCTGGCGAGCAGTACAAGAATGTAAAAACAAATACGTTTGTACAGGAACAGGAGTTTTACGGTAAAAAATTTTTAATACAAGACAGCCTATTAAAAATAGATTGGAAAATGGGTACAGAGACCAAGCAAATTGGGAATTATACATGTTTTAAGGCTACGGCAATGGTGCCTAGTTCCAAAATGGCATTTTGGGAATTCTCTTGGAGCCAAATGAGACAAGAGCAAGGTGAAAATGAAGATGGAGAGGAAACTGAGAAACAAGAAGAACCAATGACTGAAGTTGTTGCATGGTATTCCCCTCAAATTCCGGTAAGCCAAGGGCCATCAGAGTTTTGGGGATTGCCAGGTTTAATATTAGAAGTAAGTTCTGGTACCACAACCATATTATGTTCTAAACTAACCATTAACCCAGAAGAAAAAACAGAGGTGGTAGCCCCAAAAAGAGGTACTGAAGTAACAAAACAAGAGTATAAGGATATCATCTTTAAAAAGATGAAGGAATTTAGAGATAATAGAGTGGGTAGACGGTATGGTAGATCATAGTTAATTTTAACATATTTTTAATAGTTTGGGGTTAAACCATCTTGCCCTATAGATGTCTAATCAACATCCGATAATCTGTGTTCGGATTTTATAATCTCATTAATTTATAGCATTCATTATGATCTCTAGTAAACTGCAACAACTCGTTTTATTTGTTTTTATCTTTTCATCCTTTGTTTTAAACAGTCAAGAATTTCAAGGTAAAGCGTACTACATGTCTAAAACTTCTGTAGATATGAGCAATTTTGGAAGACCTAACATGAGTGAAGAACAACGAAAGCGCATGGAAAGTCGCTTAAAAAATATGTTTCAAAAAAACTATGTTTTGACGTTTAATAGAACAGAATCGATTTACAAGTTAGAAGAGAAGCTAGAAGCACCTGGTCAAGGCGGTGGCGGCAGGTTTACAGCAATTATGGGAGGTGCGGTTGATGGTGTGAAGTATAAAAATGTACAAACCAAAGCTTCTTTAAATGAATTAGAACTCTTCGGAAAATTGTTTTTAGTAAAAGAAGATTTACCCAAACTAGACTGGAAAATTACTGGAGAAACCAAGCAAATAGGTGGATACACCTGTTATAAAGCAACTGCAATTAAAACTTGGAAAGATTTTGATATGACTGCTTTAAGAAGACCACCTAATAGAGATGGAGCTGATGAAAGCAAAGACGCAACTGAGGAAAACACGGAAAAAGAAGAGCAGCCTGAAATAGAAATTACAGCTTGGTATACCATGCAAATTCCAATAAATCAAGGCCCTGGAGATTATTGGGGATTACCGGGTTTAATTCTGGAGGTTAATTCAGATAAAACAACCATATTGTGCACAAAAATTGTACTCAACCCAGAAGATAAAGCAACCATTAAACAGCCTACAAAAGGTAAAGAAATCACCAAAGAAGCCTATGTTGAAGTTGCTACCCAGAAATTTAAAGAAATGCGTGATAATTTCAGAAGAGGTGGTCAACGCGGTGGCGGAAGACGCTAATACTACCCATTAACCTAAAGCAAAATAAATATGTTTCTATCTCACTCTTTATTTGAATTTAGAATGACATAAATCCATCTGATGTATTGAAAGCGTGTAAACGAATCACTCACTCAGGAAAAATATCAACCACATGAAACTAAAACTAACCATACTCTTCGCCTTTGTAGTGTCAATGACCTATGCGCAAATTAAACTACAAGGTGTTGTAAAAGATAGTATTGGAGCGCCACTAGAACTTGCAAATGTTGTAGCTATTAACCAAGCAACAAGTGCTTTAGAGTCTTATGGAATTACCAACGACAAAGGCAAATTCATCCTTAACCTAAGTAAAAACACAACTTATAAATTGCAAGTAAGTTATATAGGAATGAAAACCTACGAAGAGGTAATTGCAACAACTACTGAGAATATTGATAAGCCTATTACAATGTTTTCTGATAATGCGCTTGATGCTGTTGAGCTTACTTACGAAATGCCTGTAACCATTAGTGGTGATACTTTAATTTATAATGCCGATTCATTTAAAAATGGAACAGAACGGAAACTAGAGGATATTCTCGAAAAGCTTCCAGGAGTTGAGGTAAATGATGAAGGGCAAATTGAAGTTGAAGGGCAGCGGGTTACAAAAGTAATGGTGGACGGTAAAGATTTTTTTGATGGCGATTCTAAATTGGCAACTAAAAATATTCCCTCAAATGCTGTAGATAAAGTTCAGGTTTTAAAAAATTATGCCGAGGTAGGGCAATTAAGTAGTGTTACCAACAATCAGGATAATTACGCCATCAATATTAAACTAAAAGAAGGTAAAAAGAATTTTTGGTTCGGTAATGTTACTGCGGGAGCGGGTACATCGCCAGATGACGAATTGTATCTCGTACAGCCTAAGTTATTTTATTACAGCCCCAAATACAGTGTTAATCTTATTGGCGATTTAAATAATACTGGAGAACCCGCACTTACAAGAAGAGATTTGCGTGGTTTTGGTGGTGGCTTTAGAAACCCTAGTAGAGATAGTGGCACTAGTTTAAATCTAGGCAATAACGATTTAGGGTTTCTTGCAACGCAAAACAATCGTGCACAGAATATTGAGAATAAACTAGCTTCAGGTAATTTTAGCTACTCGCCTAATAAGGCTTTAGATATTAGCGGTTTTGGGATTTTTAATAGTAGCCGTATAGATATTCGTCAAAAACGATCCGTACAATTTACAAATCCAGAACTAAGTATTCCTGATGAAGATACAGACCAAACAACACAGCAACGCTCTGATATTGGGTTGTTAAAATTAAGTGCATCCTACAAACCAAATGTGAATAATCAAATGGATTATGATCTTTTGGGGCGCGTTACAAAAGAATCGCAAGTGCAAAACTTATTTTCATCGGTTATTGGAAATACAAATGAGTTTGAAGATAATACGCCATACAGTATCAATCAAAACTTAAATTATTATTATACGTTGAATGAGACAAATATATTCGCTTTTGAAGTACAGCATTTATTACAAGATGAAGATCCGTTTTACAATGCCATTTTAGATGATAAAGATAACTATGAAAATACAGCTGATGCTTTAGGTCTAGATCCTAATCAAATAGGATATAATGTAAACCAAACCAGACGCGTAGAAACCAATCAACTAGATGCTAAATTAGATTATTGGAACATACTCAATGATAAAAGTAATATCAATTTTACGTTAGGTGCCATTACTAGTAGGCAAGATTTTAATTCTAATTTATTTCAAATTTTAGATGATGCTTCTAGTTTAGACCCAACGCCAACATTTAATAATGGCCTAGATGTAAATGATATTCGATATAATTTTAGCGACTATTATTTAGGTGTAAAGTATATGTTAAAGGCTGGAATTTTTACATTCACACCAGGACTTTCGGCACATGCGTATAGATATGGTAATGACCAATTTGGACAAGAATTTCAAGACAATTTTGGATTAGTGCTTCCAAATTTTGAAACACGCATTCAATTTAAAAAGAGCGAAAGTTTAACCATAAGATATAACATGCGAAATCAATTTACTGATGTTACACGATTAGCAAGCGGTATTGTGTTAAACGGTTTTAATAGCATTCAAGTTGGTAATCCAGAGTTACAAAATGCGTTAACAAATAATATTAGTCTTATTTACAGAAGTTTTAACCTCTTTAATTATACCAATGTGTTTGCGGTTGTAAATTACAGTAATGCGGTAGACCAGATACGTTCAATTTCTAATTTTGACAGTGTAGTACGTACTAATAATTTTTTTAATTCAGGATTTGCAGATCAAACAGTTACAGCATTTGGACGTTTTCAGCGTACGTTTGGAAAGTTAAGAGCGAGTATCAATACACGTTTTAATTACAGTAAGTTTAATCAGTTTATACAAGGCGAACGTTCTATAAACGAAAGTTTTCAGCAAACCTACACCCCAGAATTACGCACCAATTTTAGAGAAGCACCAAATGTGAGGATCGCTTACAGGTATGCCGTGAATCGCAACCAACAAGGCGGGCGCACAACAACGTTTAAAACGAATGCGCCATCTATAAAGTTTGATGCCTACATCTGGAAGAAGTTTACATTTTTAACTGATTATTCGTATAACCGACAAAGTAATTCCAATGGATCGCCTCAAGAATTTGAAATATGGAATGCGTCATTGTCTTACAGAAAAGATAAAGATGCAAAGTTAGAATATACGCTTAATGCCACCAACTTATTAAACACAACCTCGCTGATACAAAACGGAAATAACAACGTATCTGTTTTTGCTTCAGAATATTTTATTCAGCCGCGGTTTGTAACGTTTCGGTTGAGGTATGAGATTTAGGGGGTTCGCTTATCGTTTTTGTGTATGGTTAGTTGCGTGGTTAAGCAACTAAGTTAGCAAACAAATCACAGATAGAAAATTCCAGCGGAATTTTCGTAAGTAGGCTAGAACCAAGCAATTAATTATACACGGTGTTAGCACCTTTTTTTTCTTTTTTGATGTACAAAATTGTTATTAAAATAGTAGCGGCTGCAACAATGAATAATCCTGGTTTAAACCTAAAATATTTTGAATACTTGCTGAATTCAATAGATAAATAAATTATACTAATCAAGTAAAAAGAAATGAATATTAATTGTCCTAAGATAAATCTTATTTTGTTTTTAATTAATCCTAGCGAATAAGCTATTGCTATAATTCCAATAGATAAAGCAGTTATACTTACTAACCAATTATATAAATTAATTCCATTAAAACTTATGTTGCCAACCCAACCTGTTGGGGTAATTAGTACTGGTCCAGTTTTTTCAAAATCTATTCCATATTCTGATTTAATCTGAAACCACCCAATAAATGAGCCAATAATAATTAGTAATGTCAAAAAAGTTGACCAAATTAAATATTTATCAATCCTTTTTTTTTCTCGCTCAATTATTTCAATTTCTAATGCGTTAAAAATTAATTGAAGTGTTTTTTCTCTGGGTTTAGTTTCATTATTTTCAATTCGTTGAATTGTTCTTAGATTTACTTTAGAGGCTTCAGCTAATTCCTCTTGAGATAATCCTTTTTTCAATCTTATTTCTTTTATTCTTTTTCCAATTTCAGTCATTATTAATTCAGTTTAATTTGTCGCATAAAAATATTCTTTAAATTTTCAATTTATAGTGACTTTCCAACGACATTTATACGGCATTTTCGGAATTTGTTGTTATTGCTGGGTTTAAATTGGTGCTAATGTAGAGATATAGTTCCGTTTTAATGAACTATATCGTTCGATAAGCGAAGGTAGCAGAAAATTTCTACAAAGTCAAGTTGATGTTAAACAAAAAAGACCACTATAAATCTCTCGCTACCGCTAAGCTCCGCTTAGTGGCGTCACAGGTTGTAAAAACTCAACCCAAAAAGCCTGCATCATCAATCTTTAAAACGGTATGGTCGCCATGAAAATTTCTAGCGCTAGAATATTTACAATGCGTCGGATCAGTAACTAAGCCACTTTTAACAGGGTTATTATGAATATAATCTATTTTCTGATTTATAACGGTATCTGTCCAAAGTTCTATCGGTTTGTTATGATGTTGCCAAAACTGATATTTAGAACTATTACTTTTCTTTTTTGCTGCACGTTCAAAAAACCATAACAATTATTCTTTTCTGCTTTCTTGAGGATTAGTTTCGATAGCTTCAATTAATGTCTTAGCAGTAAAACTTTTAAAATCTCTTAATAATCCGTCTGGTTCATTATTACTTGATCTGAATATTAAATGTAAATGATTTGGCATAAAACAAAACGCATATAGCTCCATTCCTTTATTTGCTCTACAATAATTTACACTGTCTGTTAAAATATCAAAGTAGATTTGTCTTGTAAAAACATCCAACCAATAAACAGTAGCAAATGATACAAAGTATAATCCAGACTTATTGTAATATTTATAATTTCTACTCATTAGTCTAAAATACAAAAAGCTTTTGTTTTTTTACTGTTGCCGCCACTAAGCGGAGCTTAGCGGTAGCCAAGGAGTTTTTTCAGATGGCAAATTCACTTCCGCCAAAATTTTATTCAATTCCATAAGCGAATATTTGTCAATCAATTCCGTATTGATTTTCAATTCACTTTTTTCCGTTTTCAGCGTATAATCTCCCGCAAACTTTTTAATCCAATTTATTTCATTCAGATTAATTTTCTTCCCGAAACCATAAAGTCTATTTTTTCGAATAGTTCCATTTTCAATAGTCAGATATTGATTTGACAAATCGTACAAATAATGTCCAACGTATAAAATTCCGATTACTAAATATCCGTAATCTGTCCAACGAATTTTATCATCAGTCACGATGCTTAAGATTCCGAGAATAATCCAAAATATTCCGAGAACTAAATTCACGATTAGTCTTTTCCTTTTGAATTTTATTTTCATTTTTACGTTTCGGTTTTTCGCTTCTTGCTAATGTTGAGATATAGTTCCGTTTCAATGAACTATATAGTTCGATAAGCGAAGGTAGTAGAAAATTTCTACAAATTCAATTTGATTTTAAACAAAAAAGACCACTATTAAGCGGTCTTTTCAAAATTATAAAGTTGTAATTTATTTATAAACCAAAAGCAGTTTTTACGGCATCTAGGTAATCCAACTTCTCCCAAGTAAACAATTCTACATTTAAAGTTTTGCTATCGCCATTAGGCTGATAAAATGTTTTTGTAACTGTTTTGTTGGTACGCCCCATGTGCCCATAAGCCGCAGTCTCGCTGTACATTGGTGTGCGTAGTTTTAGGCGCTCTTCAATAGCAAAAGGGCGCATATCAAAAATTTCAGAAACTTTTTTAGCAATAGCGCCATCGCTTATATTTACGTTTGCAGTACCATAGGTATCCACAAAAATACCCATAGGCTCCACAACGCCAATGGCATAACTTACCTGTACTAATAGTTCATCAGCAACACCTGCTGCAACCAAGTTTTTAGCAATATGGCGCGTTGCATACGCAGCACTTCTATCTACTTTACTAGGATCTTTTCCAGAAAAAGCACCACCACCATGAGCACCTTTACCACCGTAAGTATCAACTATAATTTTACGTCCGGTAAGTCCTGTATCGCCATGTGGGCCACCAATTACAAATTTTCCGGTTGGATTAATGTGATAGGTAATAGCGTTATCAAATAAGTTTTGAATAGCCTCAGGAAGTTTAGCAACCACACGCGGTATTAAAATTTCCACAATATCTTTTCTAATTTTTGCTAACATCTCGTCATCTTCAGCAAAATCATCATGTTGTGTAGAAACTACAATTGCATCTATACGCTGTGGCACATTATCATCGTTATATTCAATAGTAACCTGACTTTTAGAATCTGGTCTTAAATACGTAATGTCTTTATGTTCGCGTCTTAACTCAGCCAATTCAATTAAAATACGATGCGATAAATCTAATGCCAAAGGCATGTAGTTTTCAGTTTCATTGGTGGCATAACCAAACATCATCCCTTGGTCTCCCGCACCTTGCTCTTCTTTAGTAGCACGATCTACACCTTGATTTATATCTTCAGATTGCTCATGGATTGCCGAAAATACACCGCACGAATTACCATCAAACATATATTCACCTTTAGTATAGCCAATTTTATTAATAGTATCTCTTGCAATTTTTTGCACATCTAGGTACGTATTAGATTTCACCTCGCCTGCAAGCACCACCTGTCCTGTTGTTACAAGGGTTTCACAAGCCACTTTAGAGTCTGTATCAAACGCTAAAAAGTTATCAATTAAAGCATCACTAATCTGGTCAGCAACTTTATCTGGATGTCCTTCAGAAACACTTTCTGAAGTAAATAAATACGACATATTATTTTATTTATGAAGCAAGATTTGACGGAAAACGTCGCAGGAGTTTACACTGCCTTTAGCATTTTTTTTAATACTGAACTTATCTCAATATCTCTTTATGATTTCGAGATGTTTTCGTTCAACATTAAGAGGTTGCAATCAGTCAAATCTTTCCTCTGTTTTTATGAACTACAAAAGTAAAAAAAATAAGAGAAATATATACCAATTAGTTAAAAATATAAGGGTTCGTTATTCTTAAAAAAAGTATTAGGGCGTTACCCGAGATGTTTTACAAGAATAGCCCATAAAACTAGCGTTCTCGGGTCGGGCTTTCCGTTATATCTTTCTGCGAAGCAGTCCCTACTTTTGTTTCAACATCTCATCTTTTAAAGAACTATTGGTTTTAATATTACATCTTTAGTCAATTAATGCTCGCACAAAGGATGCCACTGCAATCCCTAACGCAGTTTATTTAATATACAAAATCTAAGCTTTTTTTATAGCAATTTCGTAGATTTTGATCCACTCGTCACAAGTCATTTTTCCAGTTAATTCACCAATCAATTCAAACGGAATCTCATCTAATTTTTTAAACCGAATACAACTTTTACCCATATCTAGTTTACGTTTACAATGTTTGGGGTATTCGTTTACAAACCAGTCGTGTAAATCTGGGTTGGCATAAATACCGCTATGGTATAAATTCACAGAATTTTTTTGAGACGCAAAACTCATAAATGGTAATGGCGTTTTGGGATCACAGTGGTAACCGTCAGGATATACAGTATGTGGCACATAATACCCAATCATTTTATAAATTATCCCTTCCTCAAATCCTTTTGGTAAATTAGAATTTATAACCTGTCTTAGTTTTTCTAAAACAGGTTGTCGTTCTTTGGGAACTTGACTGATATATTCTTTTGGTGATGAAGCGTTGTAATGCATAGTAATTTATTTGCGTTGTAATATTAACCCTGAAATTATAGCCATAATAAAACCAATACGTACAACAGTAAAAAACATTAAAAACGCCATAAATCCAGAACCGCCATAATCCTTCATTTGCTGTATAAATTCTGGCTTTTAAATTTATAATTCTTCAGTGAATAAATATTTAAACAGCACATTTCCTCCGTATTTAACAATTGAAGTCTTCATATGTTTTTAAGTTATAGTTTTACACATGTTGGTCTATTAAAATAGAATTACCATCAGGATCATAAAACATCATACTAGCTGGTCCAGAAGTAGTTGCATCTACCTCTTTTTCTAAAGCTACGCCTTCACTTTTTAGATGTTGTTGTATGGATCGTACATCATCAAAATTCGCTACTGCATTAGCGTTTTCATCCCAACCTGGATTAAAGGTTAAAATATTGTTTTCAAACATACCTTGAAACAAACCTACTAACGCATTGCCATTTTTCATGATGAGATAATTACGTTCTATATCTCCAGCAAAAACACTAAAACCTATTTTCTCATAAAATGCTTTAGATTTATGAATGTCTTTTACAGCTAAACTAATTGAAAACGCTCCTAATTTCATATATATTGATTTTAGTTATTATTACAAAACAAAACTAGGAATGCAGGCAGAAATGAGGGTCATACTTAAGTACCAAATAATTAATACTTTAGTTTAAATATATAAATTTTTGAATAATTAGCTATTTGTAACACTTATACACAGTTTTTTAGTAATTAGTTTTAAGATACCCTATATAAATTGAATAGACTCTAATTTAAAACAAAAGCATTAACACTTTAATCAACCCTAAAAAAATAATTCTTCTCATGGTTTAAAATTAGCAAAATTATTTAACGCTGTTATGATAAAATCTTCTCGATACAATTTTTCTTCGTTGCTCTACGAAAAACCACTCTAGGTGACATTTAAGTTTGTATTGATAACTCAATTATAAATCATCTTTAAGGATGCTTCTCGATACAATTTCGACAAAAAAATCGAAAACATTCGAAGTTGTAGAAGTGACATTGTGTATTGATTTTTAATCTAAACCTGATCTTACAGTTTAAATGCTGTAATCTTAAACATGCGCAAAACTAAATTAATATATCTATGTCAGTTCTGTAGAAGTCGAGTGATGCGAACAAAGGAGCATTGTATCGAGAACTAGCAAAATTTAGCCTTAATTTTATCTACAATAGTTTGGGCTAATTTTTCTTTACTCTCCACAGTCCAACCTGCTACGTGAGGAGATAATAATACGTTTTCTGCAGTAATTAAATACTCAAAAGCTTCGGGCATTTTAGACGCAAATAAACTTTCAAAAGATTTTTTTTCATACTCTAAAACATCCAATCCTGCACCTAAAATTTTCCCGGATTTTAACGCTCTAACTAAATCTGCCGTTACTACGCTTTTGCCTCTTGCCGTGTTAAACAACCAAAATGGTTTTTTAAATTGATTGATAAATACTGTATTTACCATACCAAGTGTTAGCGGTGTTTGTGGCGTGTGCAAACTTACCACATCCACCTTTTCTTGAAATTCTTCTAACGATACTTGTGTAGCATTAGCATCACCAACATTATCTTTAATATCGTAACACAACACGTTTACATCAAACCCTTTAAGTTTTTTTGAAAAAGCTTTTCCCATGTTGCCATAGCCAATTAAACCCACCGTTAAACCATCCAACTCAATACCACGGTTATCTTCGCGCAGCCATTTACCACGTCTTACTTCGCTGTCTGCTTTGTTTAGTTTATTAAAAAGAGATAATAGCATCCCCAAAGTATGCTCGCCCACAGCATTTCTGTTGCCTTCTGGTGCTGAAATTAAATATATGCCTTTAGCTTCGGCATAATCGCAATCAATATTTTCTAGACCTGCACCCACGCGGCCAATAAATTTTAGATTGGTTGCAGCATCTAAAAATTGTTTATCGATGGTAAATCTACTACGAAGTACAATACCATCATAATTTGCGATTTTGGCTTCAATCGCGTCTTTTGTAGCGGTATAATCTTCATGATTTATAAATCCTAAATCTGTAAGTTGATTGATAAGTAATTCGTGATTTGTATCTAAATGGAGTATTTTCATGTGAGGGGACTTGTAAAATAAGTTCTGTATAATAACTAAATTTTTGGGTACGTGGTTTGGGTTCTTTCGTGTGCTACATTCCCAGTGTGTGCTGTATTTAATTTTTCAAATAGTAGTACATGCACTTCTTCATCGTTTTTAGTACACGGGTTATGCTCTACACCTTTTGGCACCACAATAAGTTCGCCAGCGTTTACAACCTCTGTACGATCTCTAAATTGCATGTAAAGTGTACCTTTTATAACTTGAAAAAGTTCATCTTCATCATCATGACTGTGCCATACAAATTCACCTTTTAGTTTTGCTAAAATTACCTGCATATTATCTACAGTAGTAATTTGTTGCGGATGCCAATGGCTATTGAACTTGGTTAGTTTTTGTTTGATATTTATTGCTTTCATATTACAAAATTACGAAGTTTTCGTTTGTACATAATACAAAGCTTTTATAAATTAAAGTAGTATCAATACCATTTTTTCTAGTTAACTATGTCATAAATAAACAATACCTTCGGATATAAGTTATTAAAACAACGCATATTCGATGACACGTTGGTCAACATTAGGAAAAACGAGTAGATTTTATGATATTTATAACAAATTTGAATAAAGTGGCTACAGTAAATAATATACGAAATGGACTGATTAACAAAATACTATCCATTAGAAATAGAGATTTTTTGGTAGCTCTTGATAAGTTAATTACTTCCAGTTCTTCCGAATCAGAAATAGTTGAATTAACTAAGGAATAAATAGAAATCTGGAGTGGCTTAACACAATGTAATTTGGACAAGAATTGTCGACATTCAGTTCTTCGAATTTTAGAATATTGGGTTAAGCGAAATAAATCCAACGCTTACTCGAAAAAATTAGTAAAACTCGTCTCTGAAAGAGCAAAACAAATTGCGGATAAACCTCTATTGGTTGCAATATCAGAATAAAACGTAATCGAAATGAAAAAAATATTACAGAAAATTTTTCTTATACTTATTGGAATTGTTTTAATCGGAAAAATATCGAATTGGTTTCTGAATTATAATGACGAAACGAATCAAATTCTAAACGCAGGAATGTTCACTCTAATCGGAATTGCATACTTGGTTGGAGGTTTTGTTTGGGATAATAAACTGATTAATATTATTTTTCTGGTTTGCGGAATTTATTTGATTGCAATGAATATTATAGGAGATTTCGGACTAAAATCAATAATTGGAATTGTTTGCATTTTAACGCCAATGTTGATTGCACGATTCTCACCAGAAGAAACTGATGAAAAAGAATTGGCTGAAAATTAAAAAATACTGTAGCCAAAAATGTATAAAAACAATTCCGGTTTAGTGCTAAAAAAGGCAGGTGCGTGTTTGCTACATCTTATTTTACTTCGGAAAATCCTCGCACACTAACACGCAATATTTCATATAATTAACCGTCAAACAAACCTCTCCAAAAAAACCTAATCCCCAGAAATTGAAGTGCACTTAGCAAATACACCCGCGTTAGGGATTGTAGCGGCATCCTTTTTGCGAGTATTAATGGACAAAAGATGTACTATTAAAACTAAAAGTGCTTTTAAAAGATGAGATCCCAAAACAAGCCTGGGACTGCTTCGCAGAAAGATATAGCGAAAAGCCCGACCCCTTGTGGGTAACGCCCAAATAATGAGAGACAGAAACAAATTCAGTACGACGAAAGGTTAAATACCAAGAATCATTTTTGCTATCCAGAAATAGAGTAAAATACCTAAAATATCGTTACTTGTGGTGATGAATGGCCCTGTGGCTATGGCGGGATCTATACCGCGTTTGTCTAAAAATAACGGGACGAATGTGCCTATAAGGCCTGCTACGATAATAACGGCGACTAGAGATACAGATATGGCAAGTGCGGTGGTAACATCTTTCTCTACAGCCCATATAAACAGGAATAACACTATGGCGAGTACAATGCCATTTAATGCTGCCAGTAGCATTTCTTTTAATAAGCGACCGTTTATACTGCCTTTTACCTCATCGTTTACTAAACCTTGTACTATTATAGCACTAGATTGTACGCCTACATTACCCGCCATTGCTGCTATTAGCGGCGTAAAAAAGAAGAGAATTATGGCTTTACCTGTAAATAGACCTTTAAATTCTTCCATGATTAAAAAGGCACCGATACCGCCTACCAAACCTAAAAATAGCCATGGTAAACGTGCTTTGGTAAGTTGCAAAATACTATCGTCTGAATCTACATCGCCCGTGATACCTGCAGCCATTTGGTAGTCTCTTTCGGCTTCTTCTTTCATTACATCAACAATATCATCTATAGTAATACGGCCTAAAAGCACTTTGTTATCATCGCTTTCTATTACGGGTATGGCTTCTAAATCGTACTTTGCCATTAAACGGGCTACTTCTTCTACATCTTCATTAACGTTTACAAAATCTACATTAACTTTTACTAATTCAGAAATTTTTTGATCACTTTTAGCAGTAATCAAATCTTTTAAAGAAAGCCTGCCAATCAATTTTTCTTCTTTATTAACCACGTAAATGGAATGTACGCGAGTTACTTCTTTGGCTTGCCCGCGTATGCGGCGCATGCACCCAGCAACCGTCCACGTTTCGTAAACTTTTACCAATTCTTTTGCCATTAAGCCACCTGCGGTATCCTCATCGTAAGCTAAAAGTTCTTGAATTTCTTCTTTATGCTCTTCGTCTTCTATTCTAGAAATTACGTCCTGCTGGCGTTCTTCTGGAAGTTCTGCAATAATATCTGCAGCGTCATCGGTATCTAGCTCTTCTACCTCTTCGGCAATTTCTTTGGCCGTAAGGTTTTTAAGTACTTTTTCTCGATTGTCTTCATCGAGTTCTTTTAAGATATCTGAAGTGGTTTCAGAATCCAACAATTTAATGACATAAATGGCCTGTTCTAGATTAAGTTCATCTAAAATTTCGGCAATGTCGGCGTAATGAAACTCCTGAAGTAAATGTTGAAGGGTTTTATCTTCTTGTGCAGTAACCAGTGTTTCTACCTCTTCTAGAAGTTCATTAGTAAGCTCAAATTGTATGTTTTCTTTTTCTTCTTCTTCCATTGCTATGGAAATGTTATAAATTTAAACCACCTTAACAGATAGTCTTGGTAAAATTTTAATTTGAGTAAATACTCAAATTAAAATCGCTCGACCAGACTAAGTCGCTATAGTTTACGGTCGGTTTCAATCAACTGTGTTAATTCTATAAACTGTTGTACTTTCAATTGTTCTGGGCGCTTGTCAAATATAACATTTGCTTTTAAATTATCAGACAAATCAAATGTTTTTAAACTGTTACGCAATGTTTTTCGGCGTTGTTGAAATCCTGCTTTTACAACTTTAAAAAATAGTTTTTCGTCGCAAGGCAAGGTGTAGTTTTCTTTTCTTGTGAGTCGTAACACACCCGACTCTACTTTTGGGGGCGGAATAAATACAGATGGTGGCACCGTAAATAAATATTCTGCATCATAAAAAGCTTGGGTTAATACAGACATAATACCATACACTTTATTGCCTTCTTTGGAGCAAATACGTTGTGCTACTTCCTTTTGAAACATTCCTGAAAATTCTGGAATCTGATGGCGCATTTCTAAAGTTTTAAAAACGATTTGTGTTGATATATTATAAGGAAAGTTACCAATTATGGCTAAAGGCTCGCCTTTAAAAACGTCATTTAAATCATATTTCAAAAAATCTTTTTCTATGATTCTTGGTGCTAAATTGAGGTAATTGGCTTGGAGATATTCTACCGATTCTGAGTCAATCTCAATCACATAGGTTTTAATATCTTTTTTGAGTAAATACTTGGTAAGCACACCCATACCCGGACCAATTTCTAAAACGTTTTTATAACCCGTGAAAGAAAGCGTATCTGCTATTTTTTCAGCGATGTTTTCATCTCTTAAAAAATGCTGACCTAGGTGTTTTTTTGGGTTTACGCTCATTAGTCCTGGCTTTTACTATTGGTTTTTAGGAGCTAGCTTTTATTATTAAGTAAGACCTTTTGGTTAAACTTTGAGCTCTTCCAAGCTCTCATTATCTCATTCTTCTCCTTCGGTTTTAGATAGTTTAGCGTTGCAGCAAAATCAAAGCCGTTTATATATTTACTATACATATCTTGATAAAGAATAACTGCACCATCTGGCCCGTATAATCTAATACTAAAAACATTAAAATCTAAACCATCTACAGTTGACTTTGATGATAATGTATCTACTTTAATGCCCTTACTTGTGTAGGTTTCATAAAGTATTTGTTTCAAAGCTTCGTTATTCTCTTCCCACTCGCCTTCGTAGGTTAAATCAAATTTTTCAGAGGTAGATAAAAAAATGTGAAGTCTATCCTTTTTTAGATTAATAAGTTGCTTTAACCCTGACAAATCAATTTCTCCTCCTATTGTTTCACTAATCGCTTCTAGTCCTTTATCTGATTGATTTTGCACATCATCTCGTTGCATTACTTCCCAACCTTTAGGAATTTCCATAGTCCAACCAATATCATCACTATGGTAAAACCCAGCTTCTACCTTTCCCTCATCAACTTGCTTGTTTGGATCTTTTTTACAAGACACGCTAAAAAATATCAAACTCAAAACAAATATTTTTATAGTATCTTTTAAGTATTCTGGATAATGCATAGCAAGCCTTTTTAATTTATGTAAAATTGACGGTGTACTCATCAACAATCTGCAACTCGGTTCTAAACGCTAACATTTTATCGGCAAACTTTTTTAAACCTTCTTGTTGCAATCTATCAGCATCTTCACGATGATATGCGTCTAGCGCTTCTCTCGAGTAAGTTCTATATTGAATGGAATAGGTTACACCGCCCATATCTTCTTCAACCAAAACTTTGGTTAAGGTAGCCTTTTCAAACTTACCTGTACCCAAAACTTTTGGAATATGTGCTTTTATCCATGTAAGCCATTCTTCGTGGATAGACTCCTCTATATTTACGGTAACGTTATATATAAATTGCATTATTAAAATTTATAGTGTTATACTATTGCTGCATCTGTTAGCTTATTTAGCGCCCCAGCTATTTTTCCTAAAACAGCGTCTTTATCGGTAATACCATGTCGGTTTTTAAGATACAGAGGATCGTTGTAGGATACAATTACCTGCCCTTCTTCATCTTGATGCACTAATATTTTTTGAGGCAAGTCTAAACCAATAGTTTGTACATTTTGCATTAAAGGTGTGCCTAAATTAGGGTTGCCAAACATAATAATGCGTGTAGGTTTTAAATCTAATCCTACAGAAGTAGCATTAGCCTGATGGTTTAACTCTGCTACAATTTTTAAATTAGGATTATTCTCAATAACACCCCTTAATGTTTGGTATGTTGTTTCAAAATCCTGTTTGCTTATTTTACTTATTATTCCTGTTTCGCTCATAACACACATTTTAATTAATTTACCCTACGATATTTACTATTTTCCCGGGGACTACAATTACTTTTTTGGGTGTTCTACCCTGTAATTGGTCTTGTGTTTTCTCATAAGCTAACACGGTTTTTTCTATATCTTCCTTACTCATGTCTAACGGTAACTCTAGCGTAAAACGCATTTTACCATTGAATGAAATAGGGTAATTTTTACTACTTTCTACTAAGTGTTTTTCATCAAACTCTGGGAATGCTACTGTTGAAATACCTTTAAAATCTTTAGGTAAATGTTCTACATCAATAATTTTATTATATTGAATACAAGCATACAAATGTTCTGCAATATGCGGCGCATACGGTGAAATTAAAACCAATAAGGGTTCTAAAATGTCTTTTGAAGTACAGCCTTGTTTTGTCAACTCATTTACCGTAATCATAAATGTAGATACTGAGGTATTGAATGAAAAATTCTCAATATCTGCTTTTACTTTTTTAATGGTTTGATGTAATGTTTTTAAGTTGTCTTTTGATGGTTTAGCATCTGAAACTTTTAGTCCGTTATCATCCACATACAACTTCCACAATTTTTTTAAGAAGGAATGTACACCTGTGATACCAGCAGTATTCCATGGTTTGTATTGCTCTAAAGGGCCTAAAAACATTTCGTAAAGACGTAGACTGTCTGCTCCATAATCTGAAACAATATCATCTGGATTGACGACGTTGTATTTTGATTTGGACATTTTTTCTACGTCTCGAGATACTTTAAAAGTTCCATCTTTTTCAGTTATAAATTCAGCATCTTTGAATTCTTCTCTCCAATTTTTAAATACTTCAATATCTAATTCATCAGATGAGTTTATGAATGAAACATCTGCATGAATTTTTTGCCATTCAATTGTAATAGCACTTAAATCTAAATTGTCTTCGTTGAAATTTTTATATAAATCTTTTAACTCTAAAAATTTTCCATTTTTGAAATTTGATATTTTTTCGATCTTAAAATATTCATCAATTAAATCTTTTGAATGAAAGACCATAGGTAACCTTTTCTCTAGACTTTCATATTTTAATTTCTTACTATCAATTTCAGTATTTGAAACAACTGTGTGTGGAACTGCTCTATAAACAAAAGCACTAGTCCCAAGTATCATCCCCTGGTTAATCAGTTTCTTAGCAAACTCATCAACGGGCACCTCACCTCTATCAAACAAGAATTTTTGCCAAAAACGAGAGTATAACAAATGCCCTGTAGCATGCTCGCTTCCGCCAATGTATAAATCTACATCTTGCCAATAGTCTAAGGCTTCCTTACTTGCAAATTCGGTTTCATTATTAGCATCCATATAACGGTTAAAATACCACGAGCTTCCTGCCCACCCTGGCATGGTGTTCAACTCCAAAGGATGAATCGTTTTATTGTCAATTAAATCGTTAGAAACTACCTGGTTCTTCTCGGTATCCCAAGCCCATACGGAAGCGTTTCCTAGCGGTGGCTCGCCTGTTTCGGTTGGTAAGTATTTTTCAACCTCTGGGAGTTTTATTGGTAAATGTTCTGCAGCAATCATCTGCGGCAATCCATTCACATAATACACAGGAAATGGCTCACCCCAATAACGTTGTCTAGAAAACACAGCATCACGTAAACGGTAATTGGTTTTTCCTTCACCTTGGCCAATTTTTTCCAATTCGTAAATAGCGCGTTTGGTCGCTTTTTTATAATTAAGTCCGTTTAGAAAATCACTGTTTCCTATAATGGTTTTTGCTTTATCTGAGAATGCTTCTTCTGAAATATCCACCCCTTCAAAAATATTGGGAATTGGGATATTAAAATGCTTCGCAAAAGCATAATCGCGTTCATCGCCGCATGGTACAGACATTACAGCTCCTGTACCGTAGCCTGCCAAAACGTAGTCGCCAATCCAAATTGGAATAGGCTCCTTAGTAAATGGATGTTCAGCATAAGCGCCAGTAAACGCTCCAGAAATGGTTTTTACATCTGCCATTCTATCGCGTTCGCTACGTTTTGCTGTGGCCTCAATATAAGCCTCAACCTCAGCTTTTTGTTCTGGGGTTGTAATTTGAGAAACTAATTCGTGTTCTGGGGCGAGTGTCATAAATGACACTCCGAAAATGGTATCGGGGCGGGTAGTGAAGACTTTAATCCCCCCAGCCCCCGAAGGGGGAGCTTGCTCACTCTTGTAGGACTCGCTCGACGGTGTATTTTTTATTGATTCTCTTTGTGCTAATTCTTTTTCTATTCTATCTAGAACTATGTCTATATTACCAATTACTTCTTCATTTTTAAAACGAATAACTTTAAAATAATCATTTTCTAGAATTTCTGTTCGTTTTGCATCTTCTTCAACTTGCGATTCATGAATTTTCCCATCAACTTCAATGACTAATCGTTTATCGAGACATACAAAATCAACAATAAAATCTTTAATCAAATGTTGCTGCCTAAATTTAGCATTCAATTTTTTATTTCTCAGTTGTTCCCACAAAATGGCTTCGGCCTCAGTTGGGTTAGCACGCATCTCTTTGGCATGCTCTAATAACAAATGGGAATTATTTCCTCCCGTCATATAACCCGCCTGAGTATGCGAGAACGCTTTAGCTTCCCCCGTGGGGAAGGATAGGATGGGGAAAGTCACACTTGCCCCAACCGATTTTCCAATCCAATTACGCTGACTTTCTTTTAAAGCATCCGTCCAATCTATTTTTTCTAAACCTTGCAGTAAACGCTCTGCATAGGCAGAAATACGCATACTCCATTGCGTCATTTTTTTGCGAATTACAGGATGTCCACCACGTTCTGACACACCATTAACTATTTCGTCATTCGCCAAAACTGTGCCTAAAGCAGGACACCAGTTTACTTCAGTTTCTGCCAAATAGGTTAACCTGTATTGTAACAGTATTTTTTGTTGTGCTTCAGAAGAAAAACCAATCCAATCTTCAGCAGAAAAAGGAGCAATATTATCATCACAAACGGCATTTATATTTGCGTTTCCTTCAGCTTCAAAAATTTTGATTAATTCTGAAATATCTTCGGCTTTATCACTATCCGTATTATACCAAGAATTGAACAACTGAATAAATATCCACTGTGTCCATTTATAATAACTAGGGTCTGAGGTACGCACCTCGCGAGACCAATCAAAAGAAAACCCAATTTGATCTAACTGACGGCGATAGGTTTTTATATTTTCGGCAGTAGTAATTGCTGGGTGCTGCCCTGTTTGTATCGCATATTGTTCAGCAGGCAACCCGAAAGAATCATAGCCTTGTGGGTGCAACACATTAAAGCCTTGGTGGCGTTTATAACGCGCGTAAATATCTGATGCAATATACCCTAATGGATGCCCTACGTGTAACCCTGCACCACTTGGATACGGAAACATATCTAACACATAGTATTTTGGTTTCTCACTATTGTTTTCAGCTTTAAACGTTTGCCTATTTGCCCAATATTTTTGCCAATTGGCTTCTATCTCGTTGAAATTATATTTCATATACTGTTATTTTCTCGTTAGGGCGCAAAATCTCAAAGAAACTATTTTATAATTTCTACATTAAAATTTCATTACAGCGTCCTTTTGGAGCATATTTTAATGCGCAAATTTAAACTTATTATATAAGTATTAAAAGTTTAGGGGTATTAACTCTAAACGCTGGTAAATAAAATAATTTCTTGAAACGAACTATCCTCGAGGCATAGCCATAGAGTTATTTGCTCGTTTCATTATTGACTTTTTGGTCAAAAAACCGAAATTATGTTATTTAGATCCCGAAACAAGTTCGGGATGACAATTTCAACGGAAACTCCAACGCAGAGCGTCGAGGAATTCTCTTCGATTAAAAGTACTTGTTTGTAATATTTATAAGCGTTTGCTGCACTTAAAATGGTATTTCTAAATATTATAAACTAAAATAGGTTTACTTTTGTTCGCAAATTAGTTTTAATCTAAAAACCATACAAAACGCATTGCGAGCTACTATAATAAAAGCACATTTAGCACTTTTTGCAAGTCATGTTATTTATGCTGCAAATCATTTTATTGCTAAAGGCATCATGCCCGAAAAAATAAACCCAAACGCCATAGTAATTTTTAGATTAATTGGTGCTGGAGCATTATTTTGGGGTATCAAACTTTTTATAAAAGAATCTGTAGCAAAAAGAGATCTTTTTAAACTCGCCTTATGTGGTTTATTTGGTGCTTGTTTAAACCAGCTTTCTTTTTTTAACGGGCTAAATTTAACATCACCTATTGATACTTCGATAATAATGACATCGGCACCCACCGTTGTTTTTATCTTAAGTATGATTTTTTTAAAAGAAACTATAACCACTTACAAAATTTTAGGACTTAGTATTGGTGCTTTAGGTGCTATTGGCTTGGTGTGGTATGGACAAGTTGCTGAAGGAAACAGCTCGCTAATGGGTAATTTTTTTATTTTTCTTAATGTGTTTTTCTTTTCTTTATATCAAGTTATTGCAAAACCATTAATGCGCAAATATCATTTTATCACCATTATAAGTTGGGTGTTTTTATTCGGCTTTGTGTTTTCGCTCCCTTTTGGCCTTAAAGAAGCTGTTTTTAGTACCAATTATGCTAGTTTTACTGTAAACACCTATCTCGTTATCGCTTATATCATTTTATTTACCACGTTTGGTACGTTTTTATTTAATATTTATGCGTTAAACCAAGTCTCTCCATCTGTAGCAGGAAGTTACACTTATGTTCAACCCGCAGTAAGTTTTATAATTGTACTTATTTTATCTATGTTTTTTGATAATGACACCTATACTAAAGATGTAAATTGGGTAAAAATTATCTGTTGCCTTTTGGTAGTAATTGGCGTATTTTTAATTAGTAAAACACCAAAGAAAACCGCACCTTAAAACAACAATGTTGATATGTTTTAGTTTATACAAATACACATATCATATACTTTAGTATTTTTACAGCATCAATCTAATATCTTAATGAGTTCAGCCTTCGAAAAACATCAAAAACGCCGCTTAGTATCCTCCTATATTTCTGTAGTGATAAGTATCGCTTTGGTATTATTTTTATTAGGCTTATTAGGAATGTTGGTACTAAATGCAAAAAAAGTATCCGACCATTTTAAGGAACAAGTCGTTGTTACCATTTACCTAAAAGACACCGCTAAAAATGTAGAGCGCAAACAGCTAGAAAAAAGTTTGGCCATGGCAGATTATGTAAAATCTACAAAATACGTCTCTAAAGCAGATGCCGCTGCATTTATGAAGGCTGAAACTGGCGAAGATTTTATGGATTTTGTGGGCTACAACCCTTTACAAAACTCTATAGATGTGCATTTAAAAGCCGATTTTGTAACATCAGAGCATTTAGAAAAAATTTCAGCCGAAGCCTTAAACAAAACCTTTGTAGACGAAGTTACCTACGATAACGATTTGGTAAATCTTATGAACGATAACGTTAAAAAAATAAGTGTTTGGGTGTTAGTCATCAGCTGTTTATTTACTTTAATTGCTTTCTTATTAATAAATAGTTCGTTACGGTTGGCAGTATACTCCAAACGCTTTACTATAAAAACCATGCAAATGGTTGGTGCTACAAAACAATTTATTCGTCGCCCGTTTGTATGGAAAAGTGTCCGCCTTGGTATTATCGGTGCTGTTTTAGCACTCATTGGTATGGCCATTGTACTGTATTATATTAACAAAAGCTTCCCAGAACTCGAGCTTTTAACCAACCCCATTTTAATGGTTGTACTTTTTGCTGTTATTTTTGCCTTAGGCATCATAATTACTTGGATAAGCACATTTTTTGCCACACAACGTTTTTTGAATTTAAAAACAGATGAGCTGTATTATTAAAATAATTTGGGCGTTACCCCGAAAAGGGGTCGGGCTTTACGTTGCAAGTCCTCGCACCTCCTTCGTCGGGCTGTGGGCTTTCCTCTGCAATCCCTAACGCTAACCCACCCCTAACCCCTCCAAGGAGGGGAACACCACTCTTACTTAGAAAAACACAAAATAGCTACGATAAAATCAAATTTATTTCAAAACCAAACATCTAGTGCAACTAAAAATTTTAAACTCATATTAACACTTCATTTTAAATAAATCACTTAATTTGCATCAATTCTATTAAATTATGGGAGAGAAAAAACGTAAAGACTACGCAAAACCAATATTTGTATTTGGCAAAAAAAACTATAAATTTATGTTTATTGGTTTAGCATGTATTGCTCTTGGTTTTATACTAATGGCAGGCGGCGGTAGCGACGACCCTAATGTTTTTAATCCCGAAATATTTTCTTGGAGACGTATTCGTTTAGCTCCAACATTAGTGCTTATTGGTTTTGGTATTCAGATTTATGCTATTTTGCTGAATCCAGATAAAAAGTAGTGCTCAACGCAAATCAAGATTTTAATGAATTAGCAAATTCCGACGCTATTTTTTTTACATAATAGCTGCTATTACGCATCGCATCATCTAAATCTTTGGCATAATTTATAACAGCATCTGCATACTGTATTCCAAAATCTGCAGGTTGTTGGCTATCTAAATCAATCGCTCCACAAAACGCAGCTACTTTTATCCGTTTCGCTTTCGCAGAAGCCAATACACCTTGAATGGTTTTTCCAGACATAGTTTGTGTATCTAATTTCCCTTCACCTGTAATAATCCAATCTGAATCCTCTATTTTAGCATCAAAATGGATTAAATCTTTTACTAAATCAATTCCTGAGAGTAAGGTTGCATTCAAAAACACCGATGTTCCTGCACCCATACCACCTGCAGCTCCTGCTCCTTTTATATTTTGAACATCAATATTGAACTGTTTTTTAAATAAACTTGATATGTTTTTCAACCCAATATCCAACTGTGCTATTTCTTCTTTTGAAGCGCCTTTTTGAGGACCGTAAACATATGCTGCCCCATTTTCTCCATACAACGGATTTGTAACATCACAGGCTACTTTAAAATCAATAGCTTTTAAAGCACCAGTAACATTATCACCAATAATCGTATCAATGTTTGGTAAATTCTTTCCAATTGGGCTTAACTCAACACCATTTTTATCATAAAACTTATAACCCAAAGCAGTCGCCATTCCCATACCACAATCGTTAGTAGCACTTCCGCCAATACCCAAAATAATGGATTTCGCACCTTTTCTAATGGCATCCAGAATAAGTTCTCCTGTACCTAAAGTAGTCGTGTGATAACAATTTTGTTCCTCAGGTTTTAAGAGGTACATCCCAGATGTTTCAGCCATCTCAATAAACGCTGTTTCAATAGTATCCATATATAAATAGGATGCTTCAATTCGTCTGAATAAAGGGTCGTTGACTTTAACTTTTATGCGTTTTCCTTTTAAATGATACTCTAAAATTTCAATCGTTCCATCACCTCCATCAGCAAGTGGCAGTTTGATTATTTCGGTATTTGGTATCACTTCTTTAATGCCTTCTTCTACAGCTGCACAAAATTGTATCCCTGTTAAAGTACCTTTAAACTTATCTGGTGCGAGTACTATTTTCATTTAACTAAAATACAATTCATTACTATAAAGTTTACGCCTTTAAACTTCATTTGTACCACTATTTTAATATTTTTGCGCTATGGATATAATCGACGCTATTATTTTAGGCATTATACAAGGACTTACAGAGTTTTTACCTGTATCATCAAGTGGTCATTTAGAACTAGGAAAAGCTATTTTAGGTGATAATTCTGTTCCAGAAGAAAGTTTATTATTTACCGTAGTGCTTCATTTTGCCACTGCTTTAAGTACCATAGTGGTGTTTAGAAAAGATATTCTAGACATTATTAAGGGAATTTTAAAACTTAAATGGAATGAAGACATGCAGTTTTTAGCAAAAATTGTAGTATCTATGCTACCTGCAGTTGTTGTTGGTTTATTTTTTGAAGAACAGTTAGAAGCACTTTTTGGTGGTAATATTTTACTGGTGGGATGTATGCTAATTGTTACCGCATTACTTTTATTTTTAGCAGATAAGGCTAAAGACACCAATAAAAAAGTAAGTTTTAGTAATGCCTTTGTTATAGGTATATCACAAGCTATTGCAATGCTTCCAGGTATTTCGCGTTCTGGCGCTACTATATCTACATCGGTGTTATTGGGTAATGATAAAACTAAAGCAGCACGTTTCTCGTTTTTAATGGTAGTGCCTTTAATTTTTGGAAAAATTGCTAAAGATATTTTAAGTGGAGATATTTCTACCGAAAGTCAAAATATCACTGCATTAACCGTTGGTTTTATAGCAGCATTTATTGCAGGTTTATTTGCTTGCACTTGGATGATTGCCTTGGTTAAAAAAAGTAAATTATCCTACTTTGCGATTTACTGCCTAATTGTTGGCATCATAGCCATTGTTTTTACTTTGTTTAATTAATTTACATGTCTCTTTAAGTGATATTTAAAACATGAAGACATAGTAGTATCAATAAATTTTTATGAAAAATATTTATTATCGATACTTCAAATTATAGATTTGATATCCTAATTGACTTAATTTTTATGCTAAATAAAAAAGATTACCTTGCTGGACAGGTTTTGTTAATTGATAAACCTCTACATTGGACCTCCTTTCAAGTGGTAAACAAACTGCGTTGGGAAATCCGGCAAGCCTTCAACATTAAAAAAATAAAAGTAGGACATGCTGGCACGTTAGATCCTTTAGCTACTGGTTTATTAGTGATTTGTACTGGAAAAAAAACTAAGGAAATCAATATCTATCAAGGGCAAATTAAAGAATATACTGGCACGCTAGTTTTAGGTAGCACTACACCTTCTTTTGATTTAGAAACTGAAATTGATAATACTTACCCTACTAAGCATATCTCAGAGGATTTGATTCACAAAACCACGTCTCAGTTTGTAGGTGATATTCAACAATTCCCTCCTGTATTTTCGGCTATAAAGAAAGATGGCAAGCGTTTGTATGAGTTTGCTCGTGCGGGTGAAACTGTTGACATAAAATCAAGAACTGTGTCTATTTCAGAATTTGAAATCACTAAAATTTCAGCATTACAAGTAGATTTTAAAGTGGTGTGTAGCAAAGGCACTTATATTCGCTCTTTAGCTCACGATTTTGGAAAAGCACTAAACTCTGGCGCTCATCTTTCTGCACTAAGGCGAACTAAAATAGGCAACTTTAATGTAGATAATGGCATGTCTATTGATACCTTTATAAAAGGACTTAACAACTAAAATCTTTATATTTACGTATATTTAAAGTAAAAACATTATTAAAACATCGATTTGACCCTAACAAATCAGCATAAAGCCCTATTGTTAACCTTACTTATTACTGGTACGGTAATACTTTTTATTTTCAACCTTAGTTTGAAACAACAAAGTAAGCTCATTTCTGAAAGTTATTATGAAATAGAACCAGAGAAGACACTTACTAACGAAGATATAAAGACGCTTAAAGCTTTAGATAAACTAAATAAAGCTGAAACAAATAAAGCTTTTAACCAATCGAATACCAATAAACATTTTGCTGGGGCATACAAAACCATAGCACCTCCTGAAGATTATGAGCCTCAATCTAGAACTATAGATAATTCTAATGCCCTTGCGAGTTATAAATCTAAATACAAAAATTCAAATCCTGAAAAACTAAAAAACAAAGATCTTTCTTCTTTTAGTAAGGTAAACGATTTACTTAAAAAACAACAAAGTGAAGGTGCTAATACAAAAAGCACAGTACGTTATTCTCTAAAAAATCGTAACGCTATTTATATTCCAATTCCGGTGTATTTATGCGAAATTAGTGGCACAATAGTAGTAAACATAACGGTAAACACTAATGGTGACGTTATTGACACGTATACCAACACCTCTTCTACATCATCTAATGCATGTTTAATTGAGCATGCACTACAATATGCAAAAGACGCTAGATTTAATAGTGATGCCTCTAAAGAAACTCAAATAGGTTCTATTACTTTTAACTTTATTGGTAAACGCTAGCAGATTCTATATGGCTTAACAACTGTATAATGTCATTAATTATATTTTGTCCTTTATCGTTGTTATACCAATGCTGTAAATCTGTTTTAAAACTATCTGTTAGTCCGCCATTACTAGCCTTAAATCTATTTACATAACCTTCAGCTTCACTTGGTCTTGGCCCATAAGTCTCAAGAACTTCTCCCGATATATCATCAATAACAATTAATTTTGGTATCGCTTTACTACCAAAAGTTAAGAATGCATTTATTAGTTGTGGGTTTTCATCACGTAAAACCACACGATAATTTATGTTATAATTCACCTCTGCTATCTTATTAAATACCGGTAAAATATGAGCTGCATCTCCACACCAACTTTCTGTTATAACTAACCAAGTTATTTTAATTTTAAATTCTAAAAGTTTATTTTTTAAAGCTGACGAAATTTGTAAATTTTTGTTCCAACGCCTCATACGCCTTTCATTCAATTTGGTATAATTAATTAATGTAATTGTTTGTTCATTGCCAGTAGTCATCCTGTTTTCTACTAACTCTTTAACTAAATTCAGGTATGCATCGTAAGACATACTCTTTTTAATACCAGATTGAATAATAGTTTTCATAGTAAATACTTTAAAAGAGAATGCAACAAATTTAGAAGGTTAGCGCTCTCAATCTGCTGACTTTTATCATATTTTGAAAAATGACTTTATATAAACAAAAAAAGTAGCTCTAAATAGAGCTACTTTACGTTTTAAATAAAACAAGTTTATATACTAAACACAAGTTTCTGCCTCAAAACTGCACTGCATTTGTATCACATCATCTATTATATTTTGTCCTTTATTTTTATTGTACCAAACCTGTAAATCTTCTTTAAATTCTGGTGTTAATTTACCGTGTTTTGCTTTATATGCATTCACTAATGTTGTAGCTTCACTTGGTCTTGGCCCAAATGTATTTAATACTTCTCCCGTTTCTGTATCTAGCATAATAAGTTTAGCTATTGCTCGTCCACCATTAGTTAAAAACATATCAATTAACTCAATGTTTTCATCTCTCATCACAAATTTCAAATCAATATTATCGTTCAACTCCGCTAACTTATTTAAAACAGGAATTACATGAGCCGCATCGCCACACCAACTTTCTGTAATAACTAACCATGTTGTTTTTCTGGAAAAACCAGCTACTTTTTGTTGTGCTTTTTCAGAAACTTTTAAAGTTTTATCCCATCGTTTCATTCGTCGCGCATTTAACTTCGTATAAGTAATTAACGCCTCGGCTTGTTCTATACCTGTAGTGCCATTATTTTCGGCTAAGTTGTTTATTAAGTCTCTATAGGTATTGTAGGAGATCGCTTTTTCTAGACTAGATGCTATTGTTGGATGTGTCATTTTATATAGTTTATGTAATGTTTGTCTGCTTTAATTAAAATACATTACAAAATAAGTCATTTACTTGCTAAAATAGCGTAACAAAAGTTGCACTAAAAAAGCTAAACGGGTTAATTTTATATCTAAAAAATTGATTAAAAAAAAGTAACTTTAAGCTTTAATACAAAAATTATGACCAAAAAACACAGATGTGGTTGGTGTGTTGGAGATACACTTTATGAAACATACCACGACCAAGAATGGGGTGTACCGGTTTATGATGATCACACACTTTTTGAATTTTTAACTTTAGAAACGTTTCAGGCAGGGTTAAGTTGGATTACTATATTACGAAAACGTGAAAATTTTAGAAAAGCATTTGATAACTTCAATTATAATAAGATAGCAAATTACAAACAAGATAAAATAGATACACTTTTACAAAACGCTGGTATTATTCGTAATAAGTTAAAAGTAAATGCAACGGTTACCAATGCCCAAGCATTTCTAGAAATTCAAGAAGAGTTTGGTAGTTTTAGTGCCTATATTTGGAAATTTGTAGATGGAAAACCTATTAAAAACAAGTTTGATAATTACCGAGATGCACCAGCTAATACTGAGCTGAGTGACACCATTAGTAAAGATTTAAAAAAGCGTGGATTTAAATTTGTAGGCTCTACAGTTGTATATGCCCACATGCAAGCCACTGGTATGGTAAACGACCATGAAATACATTGTTTTAGATATGAAGAGGTTTAGTATTTTTATATTTTTTTTATATGTTTCTGTCTCATTTTCGCAATCTAAAAATGAAAAAGAAGAACGTATACCACTGTCTGAATTTCCTAAAGTGGCTAGAAACTATTTTAACGAGTTTTCTCATCAACTTAAATACCTAAAATTATATCGTGAAACCGATGGAGAGAAACACAGTTTTGAAGCAAAATTTAAAATAAAAAAGCTGTATTACAGTATTGAATTTGATACAATGGGAAAATTAGAGGATATAGAAATTGTAATTAAAGAAAAGTATATCCCGAAAACTACGCTTTTAGAAATCTCTACATATTTTGACACTAATTTTAAGAAAACAAGACTTTTAAAGATTCAAAAACAATACGTTAATTACACAAAGCAACCAGACAAAACTTTTATACACCATATTGTTAAACACCCAAACGATACACACACGCACTTTGAAATAATAGCCGAAGTAAAAACCAATAACATACACGAACTAAAAGAATTTACGTTTGATAAAGATGGTAAATTTAAAGCTTCAAGAAAAGTAACCTCATCGTCTTACGAGCATGCACTATATTAAATCGCTTATATTTATTATATTTTACTTGTGCTGTCCAGTTCTTTTAGCTCAAGATAATATACAGTCTTTAGGAGAAACCGCAGTTTCTATAAATCATAAGGTATCACAAACATACAGTATCAATTTTGCTGCTAGAAGCCGCTATTTTTTATATAGGGATAATGCAGTACAATACCAACAACAACAAATTGATGTTTTTCATTTTTCTACATTTAGTTTAAACTACAACCATAAATTAAGTTTTGGGGTGTATTATCGTCATAGAGATTGGTTTAAATCTGGGGATAACGAAATACGTTTTACACAACAGTTTAACTATACAAAACAAAAATTAGGTGTGCGCTACGGCCATCGTTTTAGAACCGAACAGCGAATTTTAAATACCAATACTATATATAGACAGCGCTATCGTTTTGCTGTTGATTTTCCTTTAAATGGAGAAAAACTAGATATTAGCGAAGCTTATTTAGTTAGTGCTGTAGAAAGTTTATTAAGTTTAAGTGAAGGCATTAAACCAGAAACCGATATAAGATTATCATCACAAATAGGTTGGCAAATTACTGAACAATTAAAGCTACAAACGGGTTTAGAATATCGTTTAGAGGCCTTTAATGTAAACACTAGCCACCAACTGTTTTTATTAACTACTGGGATTTTAAAAATTTAAAACGCTTTAGCGGATAATTATATCATCCTTTTAAAAGTTTTAAAAAGGTATCTCTAGGTAACTCTTCAGCACCTAAGCTTGCTAAATGATTTGTAAATACCTGGCAGTCTATCAACTTGTAATCTGTATTCTGAATAAATGAGATAAATGCTACTTTACTCGCATTACTTTGTTTAGCAAACATACTTTCGCCAGTAAAAATACCATTACCTAAATCTATACCATAAAAACCACCAATAAGCTCGGTACCACTCCAAACCTCAACAGATTTGGCATACCCCATTTTATGTAATTCTGTAAAGGCTTTAATCATATTCTCAGTAATCCATGTACCTGTTTGCCCTTGGCGTTTAGCTTCTGCACAAGCAGTAATTACCGATTTAAAATCTTTATTTATAGTGACCTTAAAATCTTTATTTCGTAATACCTGACGCATACTTTTAGACACTTTAAGCTTTTCGGGGAAGAGTACAAAACGAGGATCTGGACTCCACCACAAAATTGGCTCATCACTTTCAAACCAAGGAAAAATACCAGAGCGGTACGCTAAAAGTAAGCGCGCAACAGATAAATCGCCACCAATAGCCAAAATACCATCCTCTGATGCGTTTTCAACATCTGGAAACCATAAATCTTCTGTTAAAAATTTCATTATATAAGTTAAAATAACATAGTAATAAAGCCCAAGAAAGGCTTGCAACGATAGTTTTTCTTTTTTTCTTTAAAAATACAAAACCTCAATGTTTTTTAAAAAACATTGAGGTTTATTTTATAAGAAACTGAATCAAATTCAGCTTAAAACTTTTATTACGTTAAAAAGGCAAATCATCATGATCTTCTTCTTTTAAATCACCTGCAGGCTCAAAAGCGTCTGCTGGTGGCACTGGTGGTATATTTTCTCCAGCAGCCCCACTTTGTAAGGCTTCAATTCTCCAACCTTGTACAGAGTTAAAATACTTAGTTTCACCTTGCGGGTTAACCCATTCTCTACCTCTTAAATTAATATTAACTTTTACTTGCTGTCCTTCTTTATAACTATTTAACAAGTCTGTCTTATCTTGTACAAACTCTACTAAAATATGTTGTGGATACTGCTCCTCTGTAGTTACCACTAATTCTCTTTTTCTAAATCCGTTACTCCCAAAAGTTTGGGTTTCACCAATCATTTTTATTCTTCCTTGAACTTCCATGTAATCTATGTATTTATTATATAATCTAATTTCTCCTGTAATAGTATTTTTTAAGCAATTCGTAAATTTTATGCTTAACTAATGGCTTACTTCTTCATTATTATCAACCTAAGTTTAACGACTTAGTTTACATCACTTTAACATTGCAATATATTTGACAAAGATAAAGTAATCTAAATTTTAACTTAAAACAAATGTAACTATTCTAATACGCTTATAAAAACAGATTTACTAACAACTGAGACAATAATATTAACAGATTTGCATTATATTACTGACTAATCAAAATTTGAATGCTTTTTACCAAATATTCTAATACATTTCGCTGGATAATGATAACCATATCTTTCATTATCGTATCACTAATTTTATGGAATACTTATGTGTTTTTTCAGAATTTTAAAGAAGAAGAACGCATAAAAATGAAAAATTGGTCCTTCGCTTCAGAAGAATTATCAAAAACTAATAATCTTGATGTTGATATCGGTAATCTTCCTATAGAAATACTGCAAAGTAATAAAACAACACCAATGATTATAGTTGATAAAACAGGCAGCTATGACACTAAAAATATTGCTGAAAATATTGCTAAGGATTCTATTAAAATTCAAAAGCTAATTTTAAAATTTCAAAACGAATACAATCCGATAAAAATAACTTATGATAATAAGCTACTACAAACTATTTATTACGGAAACTCTCCGTTATTGAATAAATTAAAATACTACCCCTTAGCATTATTACTTATTATCTTTCTTTTTACAGGTGTTATTTTTTTCTTTTACAAGAGCAATAAAAACGCTAGCCAAAATAAACTTTGGTCTGGAATGGCAAAGGAAACAGCGCATCAAATTGGCACACCGTTATCTTCTTTAATTGGATGGACAGAGTTATTAAAAACGGAAAATGTAAACCCTGATTACATTGTTGAAATTGAAAAAGATATAGATAGACTGCAAACTATTACTGAACGTTTTAGCAAAATAGGCTCTTTACCGACTTTAAAAACTACTGATATCGTATCTGAAACCAAACAAACCTATGATTACTTAAAACTACGTTCATCAGATTTAATTGAGTTTGATATTGATATGCCTAAATCTGAAATTCCTGTAAAGCTTAATAAACAGTTATATAGTTGGACGATAGAAAACCTTGTGAAAAATGGTATTGATGCTATGAAGGGTAGAGGAAAAATATCTATTAAAGTTTCACAATTAGAGAACAACGTAAAAATAAGTGTTACCGATACTGGAAAGGGAATTCCAAAGAAAAAATTCAATGCTATTTTTGAACCCGGATATACTACAAAAAAACGTGGCTGGGGTTTAGGATTATCACTTACCAAACGTATTATAGAAGATTTCCATAACGGCAAAATTAAAGTACTAGATTCTACCCTTGGAGAAGGTACAACTTTTCAAATTAGTTTAAAGCGTGTAAACTGATGAAAACAGAAACATTAATTGATGTTAAAAAGGTAGATTTAAAAAACAACTGCCCCGAATGTTTTAGTAATGAGGGTTTACAACTCATGTTTAAACAAAAATGTATTGAAACCACATTCTACAAATCTATTACCAATCATATAAGTCATGAAATAGTATGTAACACATGCGAAAGTATAATATATCCTGAACGATGGACGGATGATATAGAGCGTGTATTTGAATATCAGCAAAGAGCTTTTACACCAAAAACAACATCAACATATTATAAAAAAAATTTCTGGATATTAGTAATTAGTATTACACTTGCGATTATAATAACGCTAGGATTAGCAGTGTTTTACTATTAAAAAAGTTAAAGATTAGCGCTTATTGCAGCTGCAGTATTTTTAAAATTTTCTGGAGTCATTTTTACCTTTTTAACAAAACGAGCATCATCCATAGATTGTAACGGAATTAAATGTACATGTGCATGCGGTAACTCTAAACCTATTACTGATAATCCCACACGATTACAAGGTATTGTTTTCTCAATAGCTAAACCCACTTTTCTAGAAAATTGCATTAAACCGTTATAAGTAGCTTCATCTAAATCAAGCAACTTATCTACTTCTTTTTTTGGGATACATAAAGTGTGCCCTTTAGCATTTGGATTTACATCAAGAAATGCTAAAAACGCATCTGTTTCAGCAACCTTATAACAAGGAATTTCACCGTTTACTATTTTAGTGAAAATTGAGGCCATATTTATTATCTTGAAATTTCAATAACATCAAACTTCATCACACCGTTAGGTACTTGAATTTCGGCAACTTCACCAACAGATTTTCCTAACAATCCTTTTCCAATAGGAGAGTTTACAGAAATTTTACCCGAAGCCAAATCTGCCTCACCATCAGCTACCAACGTATAATTCATTTCCATCCCGTTAGTTTGGTTTTTTATCTTCACCTTAGAAAGCACTAATACTTTAGAATTATCCAATTGAGATTCATCAATTATTCTTGCGCCCGCTAAAGCATCTTCCAGTTTTGCAATACGCATTTCAAGCATACCTTGAGCTTCTTTAGCAGCATCATATTCAGCATTTTCACTTAAATCGCCTTTATCTCTTGCTTCTGCAATCGCTTTTGATGCTTTTACGCGCTCTACATCTTTAAGCTGTTGCAGTTCTGCTCTTAATTTTTTTAACCCTTCTGGTGTATAGTAAGATACTTTACTCATAACTTCATCGTTTAACTTAAAAAACCCTGTTACTTACAGGGGTAAAATAAAAAAAATCTCGCTTACACGAGATCTTATTACAAATATACAAAATATTTAAATGAAGATTGTATATTATTGTAAATTGCACCTTAATTACCAAGATTTTATGAGAATACTTATTGCCTTTATTTGTTTATTTATGTTGACTACTTGTGATAGTAATTCCTTAAACGATGAAAACTGTCAGTTTTTATTAGACATTAACGTAAACGAACCTGTTAATCTTAATTTACCGCAATTCAATCAACTACAATTCCCAAGTAATCCTGTTTTTATACCCAATGCAGGAAATGGAGGTATTATTATTACCAACACAGGAAGCGATTTTGCAGCGTTTGATGCTGCTGATCCAAACCATATATTTGAGGCATGTTCTGTTTTAACTATTGAAGGTCTTACTGCAAAATGTGGTTGTGATGACGAAAATGAATATAACCTATTTACTGGGCAACCGTTAAATAATGGTAATTTACGATGTTCGTTAAAACGTTACAGAGTTCAACAAAATGGAAATACGTTGGTCATTTTTAATTAGTGTTATAAAAACTAAAGACGTAAGCTAACTATTCCTTATCTTTGTAATTGTAAACTTTAGGAGTAGCTTATATACTAGCTTGAGACATATCCTTAGAACCTGATTTGGTTAACACCAACGTAGGAAAAAGTTAAAATTTTTAAATAGTACTGCACTATTCCTGGTTTACTGTAAAATTAGTTTTATGATTACTGTAGAAGTAAACCAAAAAAAGCACCAATTTGCACCAAAAACAACATTAAACGATTTGGTTAACGATTTAAACATCCAAACCAACGGCATTGCTATAGCTGTAAATAACCGCGTTATAAAAAAAACAAGTTGGAGCGCACAGCATTTACAACAAAACGATGCCATTTTAATCATAACCTCAACACAAGGTGGATAACACGTTGTAGCTATTAGCCATAAGCTTGTAGCAAATATTAATAACACATTGCTAATGGCCAAAAGCCAAAAACAAATAGCTTAAAAACATGAAGAAAAAAGACACTGCACCTAAACAAAACGGTATTACAAGACACCCGTTTCCTAATTCTAAAAAGGTATACATTAAAGGACAAATACATCCACAAATTGAAGTCGCTATGCGAGAAATTGCATTAAGCGATACGGTGGATTCTATGACGAAAAAGAAAACCCCTAACGAACCTGTAACCGTTTACGACACCTCTGGACCGTACACCGATCCAAACAAAGAGATCGATATCCATAACGGTTTGGAACGCATAAGAGAACAGTGGATTTTAGAGCGTAATAACGTAGAACAACTAGATGCATTTTCTTCAAAATACTGTAATGAGCGTTTAAACGATTCTAGCTTAGACCACCTACGTTTTAATCACCTACATAAACCTTTACGCGCTAAAAAAGGCGAAAATGTTACCCAATTACATTACGCTAAAAAAGGCATTATTACACCAGAGATGGAATATATTGCCATTCGTGAAAACCAGCGAATCGACGAAATGACAGAAATTAGAAAGCAACATAAAGGCGAGCACTTTGGCGCTTCTATTCCAGCAAAAATAACTCCAGAATTTGTACGCGAAGAAGTTGCTAGAGGTCGTGCTGTAATACCATCAAACATCAATCATCCAGAAGCAGAACCTATGATTTTAGGGCGTAACTTCTTGGTGAAAATAAATGCTAATATTGGTAATTCTGCAACAACATCTTCTATTGAAGAAGAAGTAGAAAAAGCCGTTTGGGCATGCCGTTGGGGTGCTGATAATATTATGGATTTATCTACTGGAGAAAACATTCATGAAACGCGTGAATGGATTGTACGTAACTCTCCAGTACCAATTGGTACTGTGCCAATTTACCAAGCTCTAGAAAAAGTAAATGGTGTAGCAGAAGACTTAACTTGGGAAATTTTTAGAGATACCTTAATAGAACAGGCAGAACAAGGTGTAGATTATTTCACCATACACGCAGGCGTATTATTACGTTACGTACCTATGACGGCAAAACGGGTAACAGGTATAGTATCTCGTGGTGGTTCTATTATGGCAAAATGGTGTTTAGCACACCATAAAGAAAGTTTTTTATACACGCATTTTGAAGATATTTGCGAAATTTTAAAATCGTACGATGTTGCCTTTTCTTTAGGAGACGGCTTACGTCCGGGTTCTGTTGCTGATGCCAATGATGAGGCACAATTTGCAGAATTAGAAACCTTAGGGGAATTAACACAAATAGCCCGCAAGCACGAAGTACAGTGTTTTATAGAAGGGCCAGGTCACGTGCCAATGCACATGATTAAAGAAAATATGGAGAAGCAAATAGAAGTTTGCGACGAAGCTCCTTTTTACACCTTAGGCCCTTTAACAACAGATATCGCACCGGGTTACGACCACATTACCTCTGGTATTGGTGCCGCTATGATTGGTTGGTACGGTTGCGCCATGTTATGTTACGTAACGCCAAAAGAACACCTAGGATTACCAAATAAGGAAGATGTTCGTGTAGGCGTTGTAACTTATAAATTAGCAGCACATGCAGCCGATTTAGCAAAAGGCCACCCAGGATCACAACATAGAGACAACGCACTTAGTATGGCACGTTTTGAGTTCCGTTGGGAAGATCAGTTTAACTTAGGTTTAGACCCAGAACGCGCAAGAGAATATCATGATGAAACACTACCAGCAGCAGGTGCAAAAATTGCACATTTTTGCTCTATGTGTGGCCCTAAATTCTGCTCTATGAAAATTTCTCAGGAAGTGCGTGATTTTGCCGCTGAAAATAAAATTTCAGACGAAAACGAAGTCATCCAAAAAGGTATGGAAGAAAAATCTAAAGAATTTAAAGAAAAAGGTAGCGAAGTTTACCTATAATATAAAATTTAGAGAGTTCCCACGCTTAGAAAAAAAGCGTGGGCGGGCTTTCCGTTGCAATCTTTTGCAAAAAAGCAAAAGGATTTACACTGCAATCCCTAACTCGAAAGATACACCTGAACGTATAATTTATAAAACATCTGTTCATTATAAAAAAAAGCCACTTAATACAGTCAAGGACTTAACTTTATATAAAAAACGGATAATATAAACACAAAAAAATGATTGTTGTAATAGCTCCAGAAAACGATGTTGCTAACGAAATAGAAATCTTAACAGGTTTGTTCGAAGAAGGCTTATACTACTATCATTTGCGTAAGCCTCATAAAAATTACGAGCAACACTGCGCGTATTTAAATCAAATAGACGTTCAATATCACAATCGTATCGTAGTGCATTACCATCACAAACTAGTTAATACATACAATTTAAAAGGCATACACTTTCAAGAGCAAAAACGTAAAGACCATATTGACAATCCAGGGCACTATTTTAAAAGTTTAAGCATGTATGGTAAAACGATAAGCTCCTCCTTTCATGAACCCGAAGATCTCACTAGCTGTGATTTTGAGTTCGACTATCATTTATTAAGTCCTGTATTTTCATCCATATCTAAACAAGGCTACGAAGGCCGAGGTTTTGATGTAAATCATATCGATAAAACCATAATTGGTATGGGCGGTGTAACACCAGATAATTTAGATAAATTTGACGCCTTAGGCTATAAAGGCGTTGGCGTATTAGGAGGCATTTGGAAAGCAGAACATCCAGTAGCCACATTCAAAAAAATGAAACACCATTTTAGCAAGTAAAACGTATTGAATCAAAACCACTACATACTAACTATTGCAGGCCATGACCCTAGTGCAGGTGCAGGATTAACTTCAGACGTAAAGACCTTTCAAGCACATGGACTGTATGGGTTATCTGTATGTACAGCAGTAACCATTCAAAACGACATTGAATTTAAAGACTGTTTATGGACGGCAACACCAGTAATACTTTCACAAATAAAAACACTATTTAAACGTTTTAGCATTACCACGGTTAAAATTGGTATTGTAGAATCATGGCATACATTACTCAATATTTTAGAACAATTACATGTATTAAACCCGAAAGTCACTATTATTCTAGACCCAGTATTAAAAGCAACAGCAGGGTACGATTTTCACATTACCGAAAACCAAGACCTCTTAGACCAAATATGGCAAAAATGTTTTATTGTAACACCTAATTACAACGAAATACAACAATTGTATCCTAATTTAAGTATACAAGATACCATATCGCATATCAGTAGTTTTACAAATGTATATTTAAAAGGCGGACATCGAACAGACAAAAAAGGTTGGGATACCTTGTATTACAACAAAACACAGGTATTAAACATACATCCAAAAACAGCACATATCTCAGAAAAACATGGAAGCGGTTGTGTACTATCGGCAGCATTGGCTAGTAATATTGAATCACAATACCCTTTAAAAGATGCCGCTATAGAAGCAAAGGCCTATACTGAAACTTTTTTAAACTCAAACCGTTCGCTTTTAGGCACTCATACCCAGAATACAATTCACACTCTATCAAATTCCAAGTAAAATGATCATACCAAAACTACACTACATATCGCAAGGGCAAACGCCAAAAGATCATTTAGAAAATATACAGAAAGCATGTTCCTCTGGTGCGGAATTGGTACAATTGCGACTAAAAGGGCTTTCAGAAAAAAAGGTATTACAATATGCTGAAAAAGCTAGAGAAATTACCAGTCATTTTCAAACCCGACTCATCATTAACGATCATTATAAAATTGCTAAAACCATAAAAGCAGATGGTTTACACTTAGGTAAAACCGATACTTGCCCTTCCATCGCTAGAAAAACACTTTACAGTTGGCAACTTGTAGGAGGTACAGCAAATACACTTAAAGACTGCCAAACACTACTAAAGAAAGAAGTAGATTATATAGGTTTAGGCCCATTTAAATACACCAATACAAAAGCAAACCTTAGTCCTATTTTAGGATTAGAAGGCTATACTAAAATTATAGATACCCTTAAAACAAACACGCCTATTTTAGCTATTGGAGGGATTACCATAGATGATGTTGCCGCTATATTAAACACAGGAATTTCTGGAATAGCCATTTCTGGCACCATAACCAAAAATTTTAACACTATAACAATTTTGCACAAACTGCTTAACGCATCTGCAACACAAGAACAACGCTACACCTTTAAAACAGCCAGTAAATAAAAGCAAAATACCATGAATGATACTTTAAAAATAGCAGATAAAACGTTTCAATCTAGATTATTTACAGGTACAGGTAAATTTAGTACCTCAGCACTCATGCGAGAGGCACTTCTGGAAAGCGAAAGCGAACTGGTTACTGTGGCTTTAAAACGTGTAGATGTAGATAATATAGAAGACGACATTTTAACACACCTTGCCCACGACACTATAAATTTACTACCTAACACCTCTGGTGTGCGTACTGCCGAAGAAGCTGTATTTGCAGCACAATTATCGCGAGAAGCATTAGAAACCAATTGGGTAAAACTAGAAATACACCCCGACCCCAAATACCTACTTCCCGACCCTATAGAAACACTTAAAGCCGCTGAAGAATTAGTAAAATTGGGCTTTGTAGTTATGCCGTACATACATGCAGATCCTGTATTGTGTAAGCGTTTAGAAGAAGTAGGTGCGCAATGCGTCATGCCCTTAGGAGCACCTATAGGTAGTAACAAAGGTTTAAAAACAAAAGAATTTTTAGAAATTATAATAGACCAAACCAATGTACCTGTTGTTGTAGATGCTGGTATAGGCGCACCATCCCACGCTGCTTATGCTATGGAGCTTGGTGCAGATGCTGTTTTGGTTAACACCGCTATAGCAGTATCGCAAAACCCTATAGCCATGGCGAGAGCATTTAAAATGGCTGTAGAAGCTGGTCGTACAGCATACGAAGCAAAACTAGCTCCTGTAAAACAACACGCAGAAGCAAGTAGCCCATTAACCAGCTTTTTAAGCTAAACATTAAGATTAGGTAATACGTAATATTAAAATACGATGCGCCAAAACACAACAGATATTAAATCAGCTAAAGTGAATAGTGAAAATTTAGATACTAATAGCTTCACCTCCCTTTTTAATACTTATAATTGGGATGATACACTTAAAAGTATTTTTAATAAAACGGAAAGTGACGTTTTAAGAGCCCTTTCTGCTAAAAAACGAGATCTAGAAGATTTTAAAGCACTCATTTCCCCTGCTGCAAAACCCTATCTAGAGCAAATGGCGCAACAAAGTAGCCTGCTTACAAAAAAACGTTTTGGCAATACGATACAAATGTATGCCCCCATGTATTTAAGTAACGAATGCCAAAATATTTGTACCTACTGTGGTTTTAGTTTAACCAATAAAATACCTCGTAGAACACTTACCGATAAAGAAATTTTAAAAGAAGTTGCCTTTCTTAAAGCCAAAGGCTACGACCATATTTTACTCGTTACAGGAGAAGCCAATAAAACTGTTGGTGTAAATTACATAAAAAATGCGATAGCACTTATTCGTACTAATTTTTCTAATATTACTATAGAAGTACAACCCTTAGACCAAGAAGAATACGAGTTACTTATAGCACATGGCTTGTATGCTGTTTTGGTATACCAAGAAACCTACCATAGAGAAGAATATAAAAAACACCACCCAAAAGGTAAAAAATCGAATTTTGATTATCGTTTAGAAACACCAGACCGCTTAGGTAAAGCAGGTATTCACAAAATAGGTTTAGGTGCACTTTTTGGTTTAGAAGATTGGAGAGCCGATAGTTTTTTTACGGCGTTACATTTAAAATATCTTCAAAAAAACTACTGGAAAACCAAATATTCTATATCATTTCCTAGGTTACGCCCGCATAGTGGCGGCTTAGAGCCTAAAGTAGAAATGACGGATGCCGACTTGGTACAAACCATATGTGCCTTTCGTTTATTAGACGAAGATGTAGAACTCTCTATGTCTACCCGAGAAAGTGAAGTATTTAGAAATAACATCGTAAAACTAGGTATTACCTCCATAAGTGCAGAATCTAAAACCAATCCAGGAGGTTATGCTGTAGAACCGCAATCTTTAGAGCAGTTTGAAATCTCAGACGAGCGCAGTACCGAAGCTGTTGTAGATATATTAAAAGCTCAAGGACTAGAAGTGGTTTGGAAAGACTGGGAACAATTTAGCCACTAAATATATGCTGAGTAAAGACGAAAAAAAACAATACAACCGTCACCTTATCTTAGATGCTATAGGTATTGAAGGTCAAGAAAAATTAAAAGCAGCTAAGGTTTTAGTTATTGGAGCAGGAGGCTTAGGTTGCCCCATTTTACAATACCTTGCAGCAGCAGGTGTTGGCACTATTGGCATTATAGATAACGATACGGTAGACCAAAGTAATCTACAACGTCAAATTCTATACACACATGATGATATTGGTAAACCTAAAGCACAAGTTGCTGCTACAAAACTTGCACGTTTAAATCCGTTTGTGCAGTTTAACACTTATATCGAAATGCTTACTAAAAGTAATGCGCTAGATCTTTTTAAAGCATATGACATTATTGTGGATGGTAGCGATAATTTCCCAACACGGTATTTGGTAAACGATGCAGCTGTACTTACAGGTAAACCTTTGGTATTTGGTGCAATTTTTAAATTTGAAGGACAGGTAAGTGTATTTAATTATAAAAACGGACCAACATACCGCTGTTTATACCCAACTGCGCCACAACCAGGTGCGGTACCTAACTGCTCTGATATTGGGGTACTTGGTGTTTTACCAGGAATTATAGGCAGCCTACAGGCTAATGAAGCTATTAAAATAATCTGTGAGATTGGAATACCACTTTCTGGAAAACTACTTACTTACGATACATTAACACATCGTCAATTTTTATTAGATTTTGAAAAAACGGATGAGGCGAATATCACCACTTTAGAAACGAATTACGACAGTTTTTGCGGTATCAAAATAAATGAAACTATTGAAGATATTGCTTTAGACACTATTAAAGAGCACCCAGATTACTACAACTTATTAGATGTAAGAGAGGATAATGAACGTGAAATATTTCATATTGGAGGGCAACATATTCCTTTAGGCGAATTACAAAATCGTTATACAGAAGTAAATAGCGCAAAACCTTTAGTGGTGTATTGCAAATCGGGTATGCGAAGTGCAAAAGCTATCGAGATATTATCTGATTTTGGATTTAAAAATCAATTACTAAAATTACAGGGTATTCTAGAAGAAAACTAATGGTCTCTTTCTTATTAACTAACGCTATAAAATTGATCAATCAACATCTGGCCTACGCCTATTAGCCTTTTTTTCAGAATTGTACTTTTTATTTTTTAATCGTTTACGAATTATAGCTCTCGGTATTTTTGTTGGTATACGTTGTTTTTCTTCTACAAAAACAGCTTTTATCAACTCTAAAAACCGTTTTACAACTATGGTTTTGTTTTTATGTTGACTGCGCGATTCGCCACATTGCAGGATTAAAACACCATCCTTAGTTAATCTATGTTGAAGTTTAGTTTGGATAGTGCTTTTCTGCGATTCATCAAACACCTTAGAAGTATTTACATCAAAATACAATTCTATTTTAGAAGATACTTTATTAACATGCTGCCCACCGCTGCCAGAACTTCTAACAGCTTTAAACACTAATTCTTTTAATAAAATATCTTCATCAAACATCATTAACTTTGGTGCGCAGGTTTTAATAAGTCGTTCACCGTTTTTACTGGGTTAAATGTTTCTACAGGTACCTCAACAAAAATAGAATTCCAATGTGCCATACTACCATTCCAAAGTCCTGGTAATTCTAATACTTTTATATCTATTCCATTTTGCGTTTTCATAGTTATAAACGCTGCGTTAGGGTCTACATAATCTAACAAATTAAAAGCTTCTCCTTTATAATTTTTAATACCACAAACCAAATCAGTCGGGTTAAAATGGGTAGCGTATTTTGCTATGTCTGCTTGTTGCGTATTAGCAGTATCAATTTGTGCAAATTCTACAATTTGTAAGGATGTTACATTAGTATCATCTTTTACCCAAAACGGACCGCCACCAGGTTCGCCTTCATTTTTAACCATGCCACAAACACGTATAGGTTTGTTTAGTTTTTCTTTTAAATAGTCACGCTTTTTATCTTTAGAAAAACTAGAAAAATCATCATTTAACACCACATTAATGCGGTTGCTTACAAATGTTGCTATGTCTTGTAGCATTTCTTCAGTGATAGCATCATCATCCAATGCATTTAAATGTGAAAATATAGCGTCTTGTGCTTTTAATAATACACCACCTAACAGTTTTTTATACTCTGAAGTATATTTATTTTTTTCTGCAACAACCATATTATCAATATTTTTTATAAAGACTACGTCGCCATCTAAGTCATTCAAATTTTCTAATAAAGCACCATGTCCTGCAGGTCTAAATAAAATAGAGCCATCCTCATTTCTAAACACATCATTACTTGTTGTAAGCGCTAATGTTTCGGTAGTTTCCTTTTGATATGAATAAGAAATGTTAAATACAGTATTGGTTTCTGTTTCTAAACGATCTTTAAAACGTTTTAATTCAGATTTAAAATAGTCATGATGTTTCTCTGAAACTGTGAAATGTAAATTTGCATTTCCTTTTGACGAAGCATACAATGTAGCTTCATACAAATGCTCTTGAAATGCTGTAATAGCAGCATCGGGATATTTATGAAATGGCAAAAGTCCTTTTGGTAAAAAACTATAATTTAATCCGTTTTCCTGTAACATCAATTCTACAAAAATGACTAAGCGATGTCCTTCTTCTAAATCTTGAAAATTAGGATGTATATCTTTTACTTTTAAAAGTACTTCCTCATAAAACGGAAAATCTTTTAAATGCTCACTAAACACTTTTATTAAATTATCATCTTGATCTTTTATATAGTCTTCTAGCGTAGCTTTTGAAGGGTCGAAATTACTTAAAAACTGAAATAAAAACTTAAACATTCTTGATGCTGCACCAGAAGCAGGCACAAATTTAATGATAGTTTTATTTTCTTTTTTATCATTATAGTATGAAATTAAGTCTTTTGACTCTGATTCACTAAACTGCTCTATACCTTTACCTATGGTTGCTGCAGCTACCAAATTAGAATAAGACATACCGTTTTTTAATAGTGATACTTGTGCTTTAACTTGAGCTTCAGTAATACCTTTACTTTTAATTTGATTAAGGTCGTTTTCTGTAAACATTAGGGTTTGGTTTTAAGTAAATTATCAATATTGCTAATTGCTATTTTAAGGCGTTCTTGTTTGTTACCTTTAAGTAATATATAAGTTTTATTTTGTTTAATTAACTCATCTTGAAAGGCTTTAAACATCACTTCTCTTTCATTAGGTTTATCCCGTAAATCATCAGCTTCCCAAGGCGTGTCAATATAAGTTAAAAAATACAAATTGTAAGTATTTTCTAAGGCATATTTTTCTAAAACAGGATCGCATTTACCAATGTAATACGCTTCAGAATACACCTTAGTTTCCAACAAATCTGTATCACATATTAACACTGAATCTGTTTTTTGTGCTAACTCGTTTTCTAATCTCATTTGGCCTTCTGCAATAGGTAACAAATCTTCTGGTTGACACGTTTTACGTTCGTTATTCCATTTATTTTGAAGATACGCACGCGCAAATTCTGGTACCCAAACAGAGTTATAATATCGTGCTAACTGACGAGATAATGTAGTTTTACCTGTAGATTCAGGACCAAATAAAACTACTTTTAAGCAGTTGCTAGGGTGCTGTTTAAGTTTTTCTTCCATGCGAGATAGCCAAAAATGGCAATAAACGTAAATATAAAATATTGAAAACTTGTAAATGTTAAGCCTTTGTAAAAATATAGCGGTACAGATATAATATCACCAATTATCCAATATATCCAATTTTCTAACTTTCGTTTAGCCATAAGCCACATCCCAACAAAAAATATAGCGGTGGTTAAAGTATCAACATACGCCACCCAACTAGTCCATTTATCAAATGTTTGGTAAATTAAAAAAACAAAAAGTAATGTAGCAATAAACAAGGCTATGCTTATTTTTTTTTCGTTAAACGTAGTTCTAGAAATTGGTGTTACCTGTGTGTCATCAACTTTTTTCATCCAAATGTACCAACCGTAAATACTCATTATAAAATAATAAACGTTTATCATCATATCGCCCAATAATTCCCATTTTAAAAGTAGATACACAAAAATTAAAGTACTTATTATTCCTGTGGGGAATACTAGTATTTTATTTTCCTTAGAAAACCAAACCGATAGAAACCCAAAAAATACGGCAATAATTTCTAGAACAATATCTACACTGTCGTATTCTGAATATTGCCCAAATAGAACATCAAAAATTAGGTTCATACCCGTGTATTTGTGATTTAATGATTTTTATAACATAACAAATTACTTACTCAATATATCAAAAAAAGATTCGTCTTCTTCAAAAGCAGTCCCAACTATAACCATATCTGCTCCAGCCTCGTAAGCTTCTTCAATTTGTAATTTAGAGCGCATACCGCCACCAATAAGTATTGGAATTTGCACCTCTGTTTTTACAGCTTTAATAATAGTTTTAGTTAGCGCTAATTTAGCACCACTTCCTGCTTCTAAATACATCAATTTCATTCCTAATAATTCGCCTGCTTTTGCAGTATCAACAATTAATTGAATATTGTCTCTAGATAATGCCTTTGTATTTGTTACTTTTTGTACAGCTGTTGGCACGCCACTTTCAATCAAAATATAACCTGTAGGTATTATTTCTAAATTAGTACCTCTTAATTTTGAAACTGCCTCTACATGCTTACCAATTAAATAATCTGGATGCCTCCCAGAAAGTAGGGACAAAAATAGTAGTACATCTGCTGTATCAGTAATTTGAGATACATCACCCGGAAATAATACTATAGGTAAATTAGTGTATTTTTTAATTTCCAATACTAAAACCTCAGTAGCAGTAGCATCCACAATACTGCCACCTACAAAAATATGAGTAGCAATAGATGTATTTATTTTTTTAGTGAAACTTTCGGTATTAGCCAATTCAAACTTATCTGGGTCAATTAAAACCGCAAATAGTTTTTCGCCTTTACCAATTTTATCAAATATGTTTTTATAAATAGACATTATGCAATGGCATAAGCACAAGTAAAACCTTCAAATTCTAAAAACTCAATAGTATATCTACTTTTCTTCTGTTTGTAATCTACCCAGGCCACAGTATTTTCATCTTCAACAGAAAAAGGAATAACCAAACAATGGTCTTTAAAACTCAAACCTGGTGTACAGTATAGTTTGTATAACGACTCTTTTACACACCAAATTATAGTAAGTTTCTTTACGTAATCTTGAGACGTTTCACTTAAATAATCAAACTCATAATCCACAAATTTATGTGCTATTATCGAAATTTTTTCGCGTTGTTTTTCCACATCAATTCCAATAATTAAATCGCTTATTATTACCGCCGAAAAATTAAAAGAGTGTGATATTGAAATTTGTTTTCCATCTTTTAAATGAGGTTTACCAAATTCGTCATAAAATAAGTCTTTATCGGTATACCCAAATGCCCTAAGCAACCAGCGTACACTTAAAAATCCGCGTTGGTGCAACTCGCTCTTCATACCTAAAACCCGCTCTAAAGAGTTTGGTTTCAAATCTACTACTGCCATTAATTCGTCGTAAGTCTCTGTAATCTTCCAGATTTTAACAGTAGTTTGTGAATTTGGACTTATGGTTTTATATAAAGGCATTTAATATTCTAAAACTTAATAGTTATCTTTGCACCACCTAAAAAGGATGCTATGTTTTGGCTAGCTAATTTAACCAAATTACACAGTAATCCCAATCAACTTTAGGTTTTAAACAAAAGAAAAACGTTACTATGAGTACAAAAACAATTCCTTACGTAGCTAGTAAAGTAAAAGATATTGCTTTAGCAGATTGGGGACGAAAAGAAATAGAATTGGCCGAAGCAGAAATGCCAGGGTTAATGAGTCTTCGAGAAGAATACAAAAACGAGCAACCTTTAAAAGGTGCTAGAATTGCTGGATGTTTACACATGACTATACAAACTGCAGTTTTAATTGAAACCTTACAAGCTTTAGGTGCAGAGGTAACTTGGAGTTCTTGTAACATATTCTCTACACAAGACCAAGCTGCTGCCGCTATTGCTGCTGCAGGAACTTCGGTTTATGCTTGGAAAGATATGACTGAAGAAGAGTTTGATTGGTGTATAGAGCAAACATTATTCTTTGGAGAAGATAGAAAACCACTTAACATGATTTTGGATGATGGTGGTGATTTAACCAACATGGTTTTAGATAAATATCCAGAATTAGCTGATGGTATTAATGGTTTAAGTGAAGAAACTACAACTGGTGTACATAGATTGTACGAGCGTGTTAAAAATGGTACTTTACCAATGCCTGCCATTAATGTAAACGATTCTGTAACAAAATCTAAATTTGATAATAAATACGGCTGTAAAGAAAGTGCTGTAGATGCCATACGTCGTGCAACTGATATTATGCTAGCAGGAAAACGTGTAACCGTTTGTGGTTATGGCGATGTAGGTAAAGGTACTGCTGCATCATTTAAAGGTGCAGGTAGTATTGTTACCATTACAGAAATTGACCCTATTTGTGCATTACAAGCGGCTATGGATGGTTTTGAGGTTAAAAAACTAGAAACTGTAGTTGGTAATTCAGATATTGTAATAACGACTACAGGAAATAAAGATATTGTACGTTCTGAGCATTTTAAAGCCATGAAAGACAAAACCATTGTTTGTAACATTGGGCATTTTGATAACGAAATACAAATGGGCTGGCTAAACGATAACTATGGCAATACAAAAAATACCATTAAGCCACAGGTTGATAAATATACTGTAGATGGTAAAGATATTATTATACTAGCCGAAGGCCGTTTAGTAAACCTAGGTTGTGCTACAGGGCACCCAAGTTTTGTGATGAGTAACTCGTTTACTAACCAAACTTTAGCACAAATTGAGCTTTGGAAAAACGCAGATGCTTATGGTAACGAGGTTTACATGTTACCAAAACATTTAGATGAAAAAGTAGCAAAACTACACTTAGAAAAGATTGGTGTTGAGCTTACAGAGTTAAAAACAGACCAAGCAGAGTATATAGGTGTAACTATTGAAGGCCCTTACAAACCAGAGCATTATAGATACTAAAAAATTCCTTTGAAAAAAGGAATCTCATAAAATTCAAATCCCAAACAGAAATGTTTGGGATTTTTTATGTTTAATCCACCAAGTCCTCCTCAAAATACCACCATAAGCTAGAGTCAATTGATGTCTTCATTTTATTAATATCTGCGTCGTCTTTTAAGAAAACGGTAATGCTTTCGCAGGCTCTATTTCTGGCCATACCATCACAAACTTCAATAGCTTCTATTTCCTTAAAGTGTTGTAGATGGTTTTTAATTTTGTCTTCTAAAGATGTATCACTTAAAAAAATCTTGATGGTAGGTTGCGTTGGAGAATTTCTAATTTCAGATCTAAAAGGTAACATAGTGTTGTGTTTTTGAAGTTAGACATTTAATAATTTACATACCTAATTGTTTAAAGTTAAGAATTTTATCAATACCTTTTAAAAAAAATAAAATTACAAGCACTATTAGTATCGAAAAAATAAAACATTTACTTGAGGAAATAGAGTATCTTATTTCCAATAAGACAAAAAAGAAACTGGTTATCTCTAAATCTCCAGTCGGCTGGCATTTAGATCATGCTCTAAAAGTGGTTAATGGTATTTGTGATTACATGATACACTCAAACCCTAGCGATTATAAACGAGATTTTAAACCTATACGAACTGTTTTATTCACTTTAGGGTTTATTCCAAGAGGAAAAGGTAAAGCCCCAAAGCATGTTTTACCGCCAGAAGATGTTACTGAAGCCGATTTAAAACAACAATTAGCACAGGCCAAAAAGTACCTTGAAAACATAAAAGAACTACCCAAAACCTCACATTTTAAACATTTTCTTTTTGGTGTGCTTTCTAAAAAACAAACCATTCGCTTTTTAGTGATTCATACAAACCACCATTTAAAAATTGTACGTGAAATTTTAAAATAAAAAACCCTCTCTGTTTCCAGAAAGGGTAATACAAGTATCTTAAAAAGATAGCTACTCTTTTAATTTTAATTTTGCTAAATCATGAAAAAAGAAATTCTTTTCATTATTCATACTTACAAAAAGACCGTTAGGGAATTTATCTCCTAAAGCAACGGTTGTAACATCGCACCCATCTGTTTCAAGTGTTCCTAAATTTACCGTTTTAACAAAGGCATTTGTTTTTACATTAAAAATATTAAATGTATGTGCTTGTTGGTTTGATACGATTAAAAAAGTATCATCACCATAATCTGCAATTGCAATACCTTCTATATCTCTTTTGAAGTTTTCTGCACCAAAACAATATATTTCATCTTTAGTTTTTGAAGGTTCTGCATAATATTTACGTATGCAGTGCATTTCATCAGAGTAATATACAATACCATTTTTGTCGTCAACAGCTATAGCTTCTATTTCTTTTTTTTCGCTAAACTCACCAAACTGCCTTACTAGTTTTGTATGTACTCCTGAACTATCAGAAAACAATTCATATTGATACAGATATCCATATTTTGGTCCAGACTTTCTTCCAACTATAGCATAAATTTTATTGGTTTTAGGCGATTTATAAAGTGCTATTCCCATGGGTAGTTTGTGCTCGGGTAATTTGGCATCTTCAAATACTTTAAAACCGCCATTATCTAAGGGTTTCATATCTGGAACAGAAAAAAGACGTATTTGATGTCGCTCTCTTTCAGTAAAAACAATTACATCTACCTTGGTAGAATCGTTTAATTGGAAACCATATTCCAAATCTACATTATTTGGACGTTTTAGACCTCTAATGGTCTTCTCTTCGATGATTTTTCCATCTAAATTAAAGGCGTAAATAGCACCTTCGGTATTTTTATCTGTACCAAAAACGATACTCTTAGAAGCATCGCGTGGGTTTACCCATATAGCAGGATCATCAGTATCATGCAATGTCTTTTCTGTAATAACATCTGGAGCAATTACAGGCAACGTTTTCCCGCATGATACTATTAGTAATCCAACTAAAATTTTAAAAAGCTTTTGCATTTATTGTCTACGCTTAAACAAGTCGTACTTTAAACCAAAAGACAATCTTCTACCATAAAATTCAACTTGCATTGTTCTATTTTTTACACCTTGAAAGAAACGCAATGGCTGATCTGTAATATTATTTACATCTACATATAATCGTAAATTATTATTAAAAGCATAAGATGCATTAAAATCTAAGAAGAATTGTTCGTCGTAAAATCTGTCCTCAAACGCATTTCCACCAATTTCATCTATATAAGAATCAGAAAAATTGGCAGATAACCGTAAATTTAACTTTTTATCTCCGTATGCTAAAGAGCCATTAAACATTTTTTCTGCGGTTTGTGGTAGATCTAGATCGTCTCGCTCTTCGCCGTCTTCGTTTCTAATACCTTCTGCATTAGAGGTTAAATAGGTGTAATTTAAAAATATACTAAGGTTTTTTGCAAAACCTGGTAAAAAATCTAGTTGACGTTGAAAAGATATTTCTGAACCAGTGATAGAAGCATCATCTCCGTTTTGAGGTTGAAATGCATCAAAACCTGTAGAGGCATCGGTAAACTGAGAGGTGTAAATAAAATTTTCTATTTCTTTATGGAAAAAACCAGCTGAAATAATACCTACATTTTTAAAGTAATATTCTCCCATAACATCAAAATTCATCGATGTTGTGGCACTTAATTCTGGGTTTCCTATACTTACCTCTTCATCTTCTCTTGCTACGTTTCTAAAAGGTACCAAATCTATATAGTTTGATCTTGCTAAAGTATTAGTCCATGCAAAACGTAAAACGGTATTATCTGTAATATTATATTTTAGATGAACTCCTGGTAAAAAATTAATATAAGAATTATCGTCCTTAATTTCTCCAGACGCAGCTTCGTCAAAGTCGCCGTCTTCATCAAACACCACTAAATTACCTGTAGTTTCAATTTCTGTATTTTCTATACGAATACCTGCTAAGATGGAAAACTTATCTGAAATATTTTGGTTAATCATGGCATAACCTGCATAAACATCTTCTTTAACTAGATAGTTACCTGACAGAAACTCATCTACCACAGATTCGCTACTAAACAAATTAGTGTTTTGTAAATCTAGTTGCCCAAGAAAAACAGGATCTACATAATTACCTGCTACATATTGGCTGCCCGCTAAAAAATCTGGATCTGTTTGATTGGTTAGTGGTAATGCAGAAAAATCTTCGAAATTATTATTTGTTGGATCAAACTCAAAAAAGTTATTATCTCTATCTTTTTCTTTAAATCTTAAACGACCACCAACCTTAATAAAACCCTTTTGCTCTTTAATTAAGCTAAAGGGCATTTGTAGATTTGCAAAAAAGTTTAAATCGCGCTCTTCGGTAAATTGATTTTCTTCTGTAATTTCTCTAAGTTCAAATTGATCTAAAGCCGCATCATTTTCATTTAGAGGCGTTATCACAGGAAACTCAGTATTAGAAAAATTAGTATTGAATGGAATTGCATCTCCAATTTCGTATTCAATATAGCGTTCGCTTAATCGCTCTTCTGATGCGCCAGCATAAGATGCCATCCAGTCTAGTTTTATTTTCCCAAATAAATGCTCACCACTTAATGAGTAATTTTGCATTCTTTGATCTTCTAAACGTCTATTTTGGTTTCTGTTATTATCAATTCCACCTTTGGTTTGTCGTCTTATTTCGCCTTGAAAACCAGAAATTGTAGCTTCAGTATCACCAGTAAATATAGGTTCTATAGAGCGGTAGCGTAATCTATACCTATTTTCTCTATCGTCTCTCCAATTGTACATTGTTCTTAAATACAATTTATTATTTGGATTAAATTCATAATCTAAGTTAGCAGAAATACTTCGTCTTACACGTTGTATTAAATATGTTCTAATATCAGATTCTTCAACAAATGGCGTAACATCAATATCATCACCCGATGCATTTTCAGCTTCGTTTACCCATTCGGCTTCAACATTATCAGACCCAAATTCAGTATCGTTTATAGATGCTGCAAGCATATAACCAAACTTGCCATTGTCACTCTTATTACCAACTAAGAACGACCCGTTAAGTATACGTGTATTTGTTATGAAATTTATACCAGATCCCGCTGTTGCAGAAGCTCTAAATCCGTTGGGCGATGTTCTGGTAACCAAATTAACAGATCCACCTAGTGCATCGGCATCCATATCAGGTGTTACGGCTTTATTTACTTCAATAAGTTGAATCATATCTGCAGGAATTAAATCCATTTGGATGTTCCTGTTATCTCCTTCCGCTGATGGAATACGACTTCCGTTTAAAGTAACCGAGTTTAATTGTGGTGCTAAACCACGAATAATAATATTTCTTGCCTCACCTTGATCTACTTGCATTGTAATACCAGGAATACGCTTTAATGCATCACCTATATTTGCATCTGGAAATTTACCTATTTGATCGGTTGATACTATATTGGTAATATTTTGCTTATTCTTTTGAGTGTTTAAAGCTTTTGCTTGCCCACTATTGTAACCTGTAATTAAAATATCTGCTAATTCTACAGAGCTAGATCTAATAGTTATTATTATGGTAACCGTTTGGTTTTCTAACACCTCTACCTCGGTTAAATTATCGCCATACCCTATGTATGTTGTTTTAAGCTGTTGTATACCGGCTGGTATATCTAATAATATAAATTTGCCATCTTCGTTAGAGATAGTCCCTTTGTTTATTGACTGGATAATGATATTACCGAATGGAACAGATAAACCGTTTTCGTCAATAATTTGTCCTTGAATATTACCGTTTTGAGAAAAACTGGTAAAAGAAAATAATAATGTAAATAATAAAAATACGTTGTACCTTTTCATGTTTGATTAATCGATTAGTTATGGATACGAAATAACAAAAGACATGAATGAAGCAGTTTATGTGATTTTTAAGTTTTTGTTATGAGTGGAACAGTAAATACATATATTTAAGATTGAATTAACATTAAATATAAATTAAGGACATATTGATGAGTTTTTTGTAAAAAAAACCCTCTCTGTTTCCAGAAAGGGTTTTTAAATACGTTTAATAAAACTGTTTTTTAAGCTTCAAACGGCTCAATAGAAACATAAGATTTATTATTCTTTTTCTTTGTGAATTTTACAACACCATCAACTTTGGCGTGTAATGTATGATCTTTTGAAGAGTATACATTTTCACCTGGGTGATGTGTATTTCCTCTTTGTCTTACGATAATGTTTCCAGCTATTGCAGCTTGACCACCAAAAATTTTAACACCTAAGCGTTTCGATTCTGATTCTCTACCGTTTTTCGAACTTCCGACTCCTTTTTTATGTGCCATTTTATTTCGATTTTATATTGTTAAACTTCGCAGTTAGCTATTACGCTTTACCACCGTCTAATTCGTCTTGCCATTTTTTAAGTTCCTCCCACTTACCTTCAGCAGCTAATTTAGCTTGTGCTGGCCAAGTATCAGTAACATGGTTACCTCGAACTCCAGCGATAATTTCAGAAATTTTTGCAGCATCAGTATTTGCTAATTCAGCAAATGTTGAAATACCTGCTTCAATTAAAGTAGATGAAATTTTTGGTCCAATACCTTCAACTTTCTTTAAATCATCGGCTTTACCTGTTGCTTTTTTAGTAGCTGGCTTTTTAGCTTCTGCTTTTGGCGCAACTGCTTTTGCTTCTACTTTTGCTTTAGGTTCTACTTTTTTAGGTTCTGATTTAGCTGCAGCTTTTTTAGCCGGTTTAGCTCCAGAAGCTACAATGCTTTCAATAACGATTTCAGATAAAGATTGTCTGTGTCCGTTTTTTACACGGTAACCTTTTCTTCTTTTCTTTTTGAAAACTATCACCTTATCTCCTTTAAGGTGCTTTAAGACTTTTGCACTTACTTGTGCTCCGCCTATAGCTGGGGCGCCTACAGTTACTTTGTCACCATCTCCAATTAAAAGAACGTTATCGAACGAAATTGTCTTACCTTCTTCTGTTTGTAAACGATTAACAAAAACTTTTTGGTCTTTTTCAACTTTAAATTGATGCCCTGCTATCTCTACAATTGCGTACATAGCGTAACGTTTTTATTAATTATTTTTAATTATAACACCTAAAATTTCTCTAAGGCGGGTGCAAATATAATTCTAATTAATTAATCTACAAACGTTTTATGCACTTTCAACGTAATTATTACTGGTCTTAAACAATTGCATTACAGTAAGAGACGATACTACCGAGGTTGAAAACCCCATAATTGCCACAACAAATACTAATATTCCAACATGAGATTTTATGCCCCAATGCATATTTTCAAATAAAGCAGGTAAATATCCTGGATTAATCTCAGTACTGTAGAGTAAAAAGAATGCTGTAAATAAAATAGTTGCTACAGCACCAGTAATAACTCCAAATTTGAAACCTTCGGCGTAAGTAAACGTTTCAGAAAATCTTGATTTGCTAATTTTAATAACCTCGTAAACGCCCAATAAGGTTATTGGTGCATTTAGTAAGCTATAAACTGGATTGTTGTGAATATCAAATAAGGATAACACTAAAAAATAAGAAATAAGCGAAGCACCTGTTATTAATCCAAAACGGATTGGTAAAAATAAATTTTTCATAAGAAATTAAAATTTTATTGTTTGTAAATTGCTTTAACACTAGATACGATATCTAGTTAACGATAAGTTTGGTTCATTTAATTTCTTAACTACAACTTACGAAAAAAAAGAGATTATTCCAATTTAAATACAAGTTAATTCTTATGTGAGATTATTGTCTTTTGTGTACTAAGTATATACCAAATAATATTATTACTGTGGCTAAGGCTTGTAAGCCACTAAAACGCTCACCATCTAAAACACCCCAAAATACCGCAACTACGGTCATAAGATATGTTACTGAAGATGCAAAAACAGGCGTAGCTATATGCACCAATCTATTAAATAATACTTTAGCAATAGCAGTACCAAATAAGGCAAGAATAAGCATGTATAATAATGCTGGTTTTAATGTTGGTGCTTCTAAAACTTCGGTTTTAAAAAAACCCGATGTTACTAAAATTATAAGTGCAGGAATTATAATTACAACAAAATTGCCAACAGCTATAGTAAGTGCACTCATATGTTGTAAATGGCGTTTTAAAATATTTACACTTGTAGCATACATAAAAGTTGCTATAATGACAAAAACAACGTACTGATAATTTTGATTTGGATTTATAGAGGCACCATTAATAATTAAAAAAAACGTACCTAATAGCCCTATAAAAATACCTAAAACTTGTCTTTTAGTTGATTTTATTTTAAAAATTAAAAGTCCTAAAACAACTGTATTTAAAGGGACTAAAGAGTTTAGTATTGAGGCTACCGAGCTATCAATTTCAGTTTCTGCATAAGCGAATAAAAACGAGGGAAAAAATGTACCTAAAAGCCCTGTAAGCACAACCCATTTCCAGTCTTTAAGTTTAATAGATTTTATGCGATTAAAACCAGCTATAAATAAAAAAAATGCTGTGAATATAATACGAATGGCTCCTAATTGAATTGGCGTTAAACCAATTAACCCTTTTTTTATTAATATGAAGGAACTTCCCCAAATTAAGGATAATATGATAAGGTATACCCATTTTAGAGAATTTGTAGCCATAATAGTGCAATAATTTTTTAAAGCACAAAAGTCAAGTTTTTAAAGCAATAAATCGCATTATTTAGTAATTTTGTAACATAATTATATAAAATTGATTCTATATGAAAACTTTAAAATATATTATTGGAATACTATCGTTCTCGCTAATGGTGGTAAGTTGTAAAAACAACAAAACACCCGAAGTAAAAACAATAGAGATTGAAACTACTGCTACAAAAAAAGAATTAGACCCAAATGCAACCTATGCTAAAGCAGAATTTACAGTAAAAGGCATGACATGTGCCGTTGGTTGTGCTGCAAGTATTGAAAAGAAAATAGCCAATATGGATGGCGTAAAATTTGCTAAAGTTGATTTTGAAAATGAACTAGCAATGGTTGAGTATGATGAAGCTAAAGTTAACCCCAATAGTTTAGAGAAAACCGTAACTAGTGTTGCCGATTTATATAAAGTTATTGATATGCAAACAGTTGAAGAATTTTCTAAAAAAAATACAAACTAAATCATAAACTCCAAATCAATTAATAATTAAGTGTTTATAATTAAAAGCTTCTCAGCAATGGGAAGCTTTTTTTAGTGCCACTCTACAGTTTCCATAATACGTTTGATATCTTTTTGCAAATAATTAGCTGCAGGTAATATAGAATCGTAATTAGGTTTTACTTTAAAGTATAGCGATCCTGTTAAAAAGTGATTCATACTATCAGTAACATAAAATTGCGCGGGTGATGCTACATTTCCTTTAACCTCAGACAACATACCATAAACTTTGTTTTGAAAGTTTTCATAAGGGTATCTAGGAATTTCGTCTGCTTTCTTTGTATGTTCTAAGGTTAATTTTTGTGCATCTTTTAAATAGTCTTCTAAGTTTTGTTGACTCCCATTTATCGCCTTATATGTTAAAAATATAGTAGCTTTTAAAGGTTTATATTCTAAGTTAACACCATAACTTTCGGTTGTACTTGGCAAGGTTTTTACTTTTAAATCATCTACTAAATTACTTACTTCAAAAGCTAAGGGCATCTTAGGAATATTTTGCTTCTTATATGTAGCTTTTGGAAAATCTAACCTTAAAAGTGCCTTAGGTTTAGGCACATAATTATCTTCTCCGCAAGATGTTAGTACGAGAAGTAAAATTGCTAATAGTCCTAATTGTAATTTCATATTAATTAATCGTCACTTTTACACGCTTAATACGTTTTTTATCCATGGCTTCTATAGTAAAAACGTAATCTCTAAAAAATATTTTAGATTGTATTTTCGGGAAGCTTCCCGATATTTCTAATACAAATCCTGCAACCGTTTCAGCCTCTCCTTTTTCATCTTCAAAAATAGTATCATCCTCAAGCTTAATTATTTTATAAAAATCTTTTAAAGCTGTTTTCCCTTCAAACACAAAATTTTGGTCATCTAGTTTTGAATAATTAATACCCTCATCATCAAATTCATCACTAATATCTCCAACAATTTCTTCTATAATATCCTCTAACGAAATTAAACCAGAAGTACCACCATACTCATCAACCACAACAGCTAGGTGTACTTTTTTCTCTTGAAATTCTGCCATCAAGTCATCCAATTTTTTATTCTCTGGCACAAAAAACGGCTCACGTAATAAACTTACCCAGTCAAATTGCTTTCTATCAATATACGGCAACAAATCTTTAACGTAAAGAATCCCTTTTATTTGGTCTATATGCTCTTTATAAACAGGAATTCTAGAGTAACCATTTTCTATAATTTCTGGTATAATCTCGGTATATTTTTGTTCAGTATTTAGCGCAAATATATCAATACGGGGTCGCATTGCTTGTTTAGTATCTGTGTTTCCAAAAGACACTATACCTTGTAAAATTTTCTTTTCTTCTTTTGAGGTGTCTTCATGACTCGTTAATTCCAAAGCCTGAGACAATTGATCTACACTTAAGTTAGATTTTTGCTTACCTAATTTTTTATGAATTCCTAAGGTTATACCTCGCATAGGCAAGCTAACTGGAGATAATAGCACATCTAAAACCTTAAGTGGATACGCCATAAAACTTGCAAATTTAACGTTGTTTCTACTGGCATATATTTTTGGTAAAATCTCTCCAAAAAGTAAAATTAAAAAGGTAATTACAACAACTTCTAGTACAAATTTTACAGTTGGGTTTGTAACATTTTCAAAGATAAAATCTCCTAAATAGGCAAACAATAATACCACAGCAATATTTATAAAATTATTAGCTACCAAAATGGTTGCTAGTAATTTTTTAGGACGTTCTAAAAGTTGAAGAATTATTTTAAACGGTTTATTTTCTACTTCTGGGTGATTATCAATATCAGTTCTTGAAAGTGAAAATAAAGCTACCTCTGCTCCAGAAATTAGCGCAGAACAACACAACAGCACAAAAAGCAGTACAAAGCCAAAAACAACTGGAATATTGATTGCTAAAATTAAAAAATATAAACTCGGGGGTTCAGGCTCCACCTATTTTGGTTTTAGTTATTTTTAAAAATTAAAACGGTAAATCATCATTGTCTTCAGTAGCAGGTTTACTAGCAACTGGTGGTTTAGCCGTGGGGGTTACTGGTGATGTTGCTGAGTTAGTTGCATTAGCCTCACTTTCTTTTTTAGTAGACAAAAATGTAAACTCGTTACACTGTATTTCAGTAGAATAGCGATCGTTCCCTTTATCATCTGTCCATTTTCTGGTCTTTAAACGACCTTCTACATATACTTTATCACCCTTGCTTAAATATTTTTCACAAATTTCCGCACCCTTATTTCTAACTACTATATTATGCCATTCTGTATTAGTAATGCGCTCATTAGTTTGCTTACTCATATAGGTTTCGCTAGTAGCTATAGGAAAACGCCCTACGCAACCACCACCTTCAAAATAATGCATTTTTACATCATCACCCAAATTACCTATAAGCATTACTTTATTTAATGAACCAGCCATAATTTAATTTTTTAGAGATTACAAAAATACGCAATCCAACGTCATGGTTTTAAAATTAATAAAAAAATAAGGATTTTAACTAGATATTGTTCAAGTATCTATTTTAATTCCACAGCCAAATTATAAGAATAGATAAAGGATGGAGTTACGACTGATGCATTTTAAGATTAAAATATAATCTTTAAGTAGGGTTTAGCACTAAAAACCAAAGCCCTCAAACCCCTCAATAAACTTACCAATCAAAATAGGAACTGGATATTCATTTATTTTTTTAAAAGGAACACCTTTATCTACTTTATCAACATTAATAACCCAAAACGTGGTATTTAAATGTTGATGTGATAATTTATGAACTTTAGGCACAGTATTATATTGGCTCAATTCAAAAGTATTACCCTTTAAAATTACATGTTGTTTAGTCAACTTTAAAAAATCATCATATCCTAAATTATTATCTGTCTCAATTAAAGGAAATTGATATAGATTTTGCCAAATGCCTTTCCCTTCACGCTGCTCTAAAACTGTTTGTTTGTTTTGCGACAAAAACACCAAAAAGTTAAAATAACGCTGTTTTACTTTCAACTTTTTTAACTTCACAGGTAACTGTGCAACTATACCTTTATTATAAGCCACACAAGAATCATTAAACGGGCAAAACATACAATCTGGATTTTTGGGCCTGCATTGTATAGCACCAAACTCCATAATAGCTTGGTTAAACGTAGCAGGATCTTTAGTATCAATCAATTCTTGCGCTAAAGCTTTAAACGTCTTAATACCTTCTGTAATATTAATAGGTGTATTAATACCATAATAGCGAGACAACACCCGATACACATTACCATCTACCACAGCAGCAACCTCGTTAAAGCAAATAGATGCAATTGCACTTGCTGTATAATCGCCTACACCTTTAAGTTTTAAGAGCCCTTTATAAGTGTCAGGAAATATACCTTCACACTCATTTACAATATATTTTGAAGTAAAATGTAGGTTTCTGGCACGAGAATAATACCCTAAACCTTGCCATAATTTTAGCACTTTACTTTCATCGGCTTTTGCCAAATCAAAAACTGTTGGAAAATGTTTTACAAAAGTTTCATAATATGGTAAACCTTGTTTTACTTGTGTTTGTTGTAAAATTATTTCTGAGAGCCAAATAAAATATGGATTCTTAGTTTCTCGCCAAGGCAAACTTCGTTTATTAGCTGAATACCAGCTTGTTAAAATTTTTGAAAAAGCCATGAATTATTTTTCTACTAAGTGCTAAAATAAACGTTTATAATCTTAAATTTTAATGAATTAGGTTTGAAATATTGAATATTAAATGCATATATTTGCAACCCTTTAAGAAATTTATATAACCCAAATAAAAAAGACGGAAAATGACAAAGGCAGATTTAGTAGCAAAAATCTCTGAGAAACTAGGAATTGAGAAAGGAGATGTACAAGCAACTGTTGAAACATTTATGGAAGAAGTAAAAACTTCTTTAGAAAGTGGAGATAATGTGTATTTAAGAGGTTTTGGAAGCTTCATCATAAAAACAAGAGCAGAAAAAACTGGAAGAAACATCTCTAAAAACACTACTATTAAAATACCAGCTCACAATATACCTGCATTTAAACCTGCAAAAGTTTTTGTTGAGGGCGTTAAAACTAACGTAGAAGTTAAGTAAAATATTAAGATAAATCATTAATTTAAAAAGACACTATTTATGCCAAGTGGTAAAAAACGCAAGAGACATAAGGTAGCGACACATAAGCGTAAAAAACGCAGACGCGCTAACCGTCACAAAAAGAAAAAATAAATCAAAAAAGTAGTTGAGATAGCTACTTTTTTTGATTTTAAAAAAAACAGTAAAGTTCTTTGAAATGAGTTCATAAATTTTTAACACTTTAACTAGTGTATTTTGAACTCCACGGATTAAATCCTGTGAAAAAATAATGTATAATCCATCTGTCACTATAAAATGTGATGGATTAAAATTAACACAATGGATAAAGAATTGATTATTCGATCTAATTCAGAAGCTGTTGATTTTGCCTTACTTAAAGATGGAAAACTTATTGAATTACAAAAGGATGAAGATGATAACAATTTTTCGGTTGGTGATGTGTTTATCGCCAAAATTAGAAAAACTGTTCCAGGACTAAATGCTGCATTTGTAAATGTAGGATATGATAAAGATGCATTTTTGCACTATCATGATTTAGGGCCTAAATTACCTTCTCTTTTAAAATTCACAAAACGTGTAAGCACAGGTAAATTAAGAGATTTTAATTTAAAAAATTTCCCATTTGAAAAGGATATTCAAAAAGACGGCAAAATTGCCGACGCTTTAAAATCCAATCAATCGCTATTAGTACAAGTAGTAAAAGAGCCAATATCTACAAAAGGGCCACGTATAACCTCAGAGTTATCAGTAGCTGGTAGATATATTGTTTTAATGCCTTTTTCCAACCGAATTTCTATTTCTCAAAAAATAGAGTCACGCGAAGAAAAAGACCGCTTAAAACGATTGGTAAAAAGTATCACACCACAAGGGTTTGGTATTATTGTTCGTACGGTAGCACAAGGCAAAAAAGTAGCCGAATTAGATAACGATTTACAAAATTTGCTCCAGCGATGGAATGCAATGTGTAAAAAATTGTACAAAGCACATCACCCTAGTAAAGTATTAGGAGAAATGAATAAAGCCTCATCTATTTTGAGAGACATATTCAACGATACCTTTACAGGAATAACAGTAGATGATGAAACGCTGTACTACCAAATTAAAGATTACTTGCAAGAAATTGCACCAAAAAAAGAATCTATAGTTAAATTGTATCAATCCTCTAAAGTTCCAATTTTTGAAAAATTTGGAATAGAACGACAAATTAAAACCTCTTTTGGAAAAACTGTTTCCATGACAAAAGGTGCTTATTTGGTAATAGAACATACCGAAGCGCTCCATGTTGTTGATGTAAACAGTGGTAACAGATCAAACAAATCAAATAACCAAGAGGAAACAGCCTTAGAGGTTAACCTAATATCTGCTACAGAAATTGCACGCCAATTGCGTTTACGCGATATGGGCGGCATTATTGTAATAGATTTTATAGACCTTACTAAGTCTGAAAACAGGCAGAAGCTCTTTAACCATCTTCGTGATGAAATGAAAGACGATAGAGCAAAACACAAAATACTGCCACCAAGTAAATTTGGTTTGATACAAATAACAAGACAACGTACACGCCCAGAAATGAATATAAAAACTCGTGAGGAAAATCCTAACGATTTAAACGGTTCTGAGGTAGAAGCACCTATAAGTTTGGTGCAAAAAATCAACCACGATCTTGAAACACTATTTAAAAAAGACTATAAAAAGGTGACTTTAAACACACATCCCTTTATAGCAGCCTTTTTAACTAAAGGCTTTCCATCTATACGTTCTAAATGGTTTTTAGAACACAAAAAATGGGTTAAAATTTCACCCCGCGATGCTTACACATATTTAGAATACCATTTTAATGACCAAAATGGTAATCGCATTAAATAATTAAGAAAACCCGCTACTTTCAAAGTTTGCGGGTTTTTTGTTTTTTGGGCGTTACCCCTCAAGGGGTCGGGCTTTCACTACTCAATCCCTCCTACGTCGGGGATTTCAAACATGCCGTTCAATCCCTAACGCGGGTGCAGTAATAAATTTGAATTTTTAGAACTAAACTTAATTCACTTCTATAGGCTGGAATCAGTAAGGTTTACTAAAAACTTTTTAAAATCATCTTCAATAAAATACACTTTCCCGTTAAACTCAAATCTATGCAACCCAAGACAAACCTCTTCAAGTCTATTATCTGTATAGAACATTTTCACTTTAACTCTAGTGTCAATTTCTTGTTCAATTTCCTCAGCTAGCAATCCTTCTTTTAAAAACATTATAAAATCTTTTGCGTGATCTGAAGAATTAACCTTTAATAGTTTTTCCTTTTTTACTTTAAAAAAGCTTTCTCCAAATTCCTCACAGGGTACAGCCATAAACGTATTAATATACATGTTGACATAATTTGTTTCTAATTTTAGTATACTGTCATTATGATTTATAGTTTCTTTTTGCGAGACCTCTTTTGAATCCTTAATCTTCTCTTTACAAGAATTGCTACAAAATAGACATGTGACTAAAATTAGTTTACATATTGCTCTCATTATTAATAAGTAGTTAAGATTATGTTTCTCTTACTTTCTATTCACTAGAACTCATTAAGGTGCAGGATTAGGAATAGCATTATGTATTGCATTAATTTCTTCTAATAACGCATTGCTTAAATTTACGTTAACACTATCTATGTTTTCTTTAAGCTGTTGTAAGTTTGTAGCGCCAATAATATTACTAGTTACAAAAGGGCGTTGGTTTACAAACGCTAAGGCCATTTGTGCTAGTGTCATAGCATTATCTTCTGCTAGTTTTAAATACTGTTTTGCTGCTTCTGTAGCTTGTGCTCCACTGTAACGTGCAAATCTTGGAAATAACTTTAAGCGCGCATCATCACTAGCATTTCCTTTTATGTATTTTCCTGAAAGCACCCCAAATGCCATTGGCGAATAGGCCAACAAACCTATATTTTCTCTGTGTGATACTTCGGCTAAATCGCCTTCAAACGTTCTACATAACATAGAATATGCATTTTGTATGGTAATGGGCCGTGGTAAATTATTAGCTTTACTTTCTTGTAAATAGCGCATAGTGCCCCATGCCTTTTCGTTTGATAAACCTATATGCCTTATTTTACCTGCTTTAATTTGTGCATCTAGAGTGTGCAAAACTGTATTAAAATTGTCTTCCCAAACATCATTCTTACTTGGTTTATAATCTCGTACCCCAAATGTATTGGTATCGCGTTCTGGCCAATGCAGTTGAAATAAATCAATATAATCGGTTTGTAAACGTTTTAACTCTAAATCTATAGCCTCTTGGATAGATTGTGGGCTAAATCCTGTTTTACGAATATGCGCTGTATAATCTCCAGGGCCTGCTATTTTAGAAGCTAAAATCACCTTGTCTCTATGGCCTGTTTTTTTTAACCATGTCCCGATAATTTCGCTTGTTTTACCTTGTGTTTCTGGACTTGCTGGCACTGGATATAATTCGGCCGAATCTATAAAATTTACACCTTTATCAAATGCATAGTCTAGTTGTTCGTGGCCTTCAGCTTCGGTGTTTTGGTTACCCCAAGTCATAGAGCCTAAACATATTTTACTAACTTTTATATCTGTATTTGGGAGTGTTGTGTATTTCATTTTAATTTTTTAAGTGCTGCACAAAGATAAAAAACCGTTAAAAGTCTTTTTAACTTTTAACGGTTTTTTATGCGTTAGGGATTGCAGCGGCATCCTTTTTAATGCTGGGTAGGTATTAAGCTGGTTTTAAAACTATAATTTAACAGATTGCCACGTTGCTAACTCCTAACAATGACGTATTAAAAAGACCTGCCTACCTGCGGTGTAGCAGGCAGGTATAGCGGAAAGCCCGACCCTTGTGGTAACGCCCTACTATTGTTCGTTCAACAAACGAGATAACTCATCTAGCTTTGGTGTAAGAATAACTTCTATGCGTCGGTTTTTTGCTTTTCCTTCTTCTGTATCGTTTGTAGCAACTGGTGCGTGTTGCCCACGACCTGCTGCAGTTAAATTTTCTGGATTTATGGCTGTATTTTCTCGTAGAATATTTACAATGGCTGTGGCGCGTTTGGTAGATAAATCCCAATTACTGGTAAGCACACCATTACCAGAATATGGTACATTATCGGTATGGCCTTCTATAAGTACCGCAATATCTGGATTTTCGGCCAATACGTTACCAAGGCTTCTTACTGCTGTTTTTCCGTCGGTGCCAACGGCCCAACTTCCGGATTGAAAAAGCAACTTATTTTCCATAGAAACATATACATTGCCACCGCGCTGCTCTACGGTTAAACCCTTGCCTTCAAAATCGGTTAATGCGCGAGAAATGGCGTTTTTTAGCTGTGTCATGGCAGCATCTTTACTAGCAATTACATTTTCTAATTCTGCAATGCGGCCAGAGCGTTCTTCTAAAGCTTGTTTTAGTTTTTGTAAGCGTTCGTTTTCTGCTGCTAAAGCCTGCTCTTTGGCTTCTAATTGCGCTAAAAGTTCTCTGTTTTTTTGAGAATTTTTAGTTATAGCAGCAGAACTATTTTTTTCTAACGCAGCATAAGAGGCTTTTAAATTATCTAAATTAGATTTAGTTGCTGCAAAGTCGCTTCTCAATTGGTCGCGTTCTGCAATGGCTTCATCGTAAGCAGCCTTTAGTTGTTTTAACTCATTTAGCGTTGCTGTTTTTTCTTTTAACAGCGATGTGTTATCCTTATTAAGTTTTCTGTTTTCTTGCTTTAAACTTGCGTATTTACTTTCTAAATCTTTATACACTTTTGGTGATACGCATGAGGTTGTAAACACTAAGGTAATGGCTATTATTAAACTTTGTTTAAGTCTCATTTGGGTTGTTTTTTATTTGATGTTATTGGTTTAATTTTCTATTTCTACTAAAATTGGGCAGTGGTCGCTATGTACTGCTTCGGTTAGTATAACGGCTCTTTTTATATTTTCTTGTAGTGGTTTGGAAACCATTGCATAATCTAACCGCCACCCTTTATTATTAGCACGTGCATTGGCGCGGTAACTCCACCAGCTATATTCTTGTCGCTCTGGATTGATGTGTCTGAATGAATCTATAAATCCACTATCTATAAACTTACCTATCCACTCTCGCTCTACAGGTAAAAAACCTGAAACTCCTTTCATTTTTGGATTGTGAATATCTATAGCTTCATGACAAATATTATAATCGCCACAAATGACCAAATTTGGAATATCTGATTTCAACGTATTAATGTACTCTTGAAACATATCCATATATTCCAATTTATGATTTAAACGCGCATCGTTAGTGCCTGAAGGCAAGTACAAACTCATTACAGAAACACCATCAAAATCGGCTCTTATATTGCGGCCTTCAAAATCCATAGATTCAATTCCGGTACCATATTCTACATGGTCAGGTTCTGTTTTACTTAAAATTGCAACACCACTATACCCTTTTTTTTGAGCACTAAACCAATAGTGATAGTTGTAGCCAGCTGCCTCAAACAAACTTACATCTAGCTGCTCTTTCATGGCTTTAATTTCTTGCAAACAAATTACATCTGGGTTTGCATTTTTTAACCAATCTATAAAGCCCTTATTTATGGCTGCACGAATGCCGTTTACGTTGTATGATATTATTTTCATTTCTATATATAACCCTCTCAAAAAAAGAAGGAATTTTTGCTAAATTTCAATATGATGTGTTTGTTTTTTAGAACCTAACACGTCTTTTAGATACATTTTAGCTAAAATAAATAATACCTTACTTTTACACTATAATTAACCAAAGGAGTTATAACGAATTCTATTAACATAATATTTTAAGCTAATTATAGTTTAAATACCTAATGAAATACGTATTACTATTTATGTTTATGTTGTTAAGTTTTGGTGGTTTTTCCCAAAACCAGAACAGCAAGTATAATACTAAAAAAGTAGCCGTTAACAATACTATTTATGTGGATAGTGTAAGTATAAACTCTAGTTGGTTTTCTATTAAAACAAAAGATAATATACGTTTAGATTCTACCTTTTATAATATTGATTTTTCTACTGCAAAACTCACGTTTAAAAAGCCTGTTGAAACAGATTCTATCATTATAAATTATCTGAAATTTCCAGAGTTTTTAACTAAAACCTATAAACAATTAGACGAAAGTATTATTGTTAAAAATAACGATGGTATAGATAAACTATATCAACTTTCTCAGCCCAAAGCCACTAGAAATTTTGTGCCGTTTGACGGTTTAACTACTTCAGGAAGTATCTCTAGAGGGGTAACTGTAGGTAACAACCAAAACTCGGTATTAAATAGTGAATTAGATTTACAAATTACTGGGAAACTAAATGACAAAGTATCGCTTAGAGCATCTATACAAGATGCTAATATTCCACTACAAGAAAGTGGTTTTAGTCAACGCTTAGATGAATTTGATCAAGTTTTTATAGAACTGTTTAGCGATCATTGGAATATTCGCGCTGGTGATATCGATTTACAAAATAATAATTCATTTTTTGGTGCATTTTCTAAACGCGTACAAGGCTTATCTATAAACGCTAATTTAGGTGGAGAAAATACACAAACTCAGGTATTTGCTGCAGGCGCTTTGGTACGTGGGCAGTTTACAACAAGCCAGTTTATTGCGCAAGAAGGTAACCAAGGGCCGTATAAATTACAAGGACAAAATGGTGAATTGTTTGTACTTATTGTCTCAGGAAGTGAAACTGTTTATGTAAATGGTATTCCCTTAAAACGTGGCGAAGACAAAGATTATATTATCGATTATAATGCAGGTGAAATCATCTTTAATACCACATTCCCTATTACTTCAGAAATGCGAATTACTGTAGATTATCAATTTAGCGATAGAAATTATTCTAGACTAGTGGCTTATGGCGGTGGAAACTTAAAGAGTGAAACACTAAATATTGGCGTTTCGGTATACTCTGAAAGTGATGCTAAAAATCAACCTTTGCAACAAAATTTATCTGAAGCTCAAACTCAAATTTTAGCTAACGCTGGAGATGACAGAACATTAATGACTGCACCTTCTGAAATTCAAGAATCTTTTAGTGAAAACCGGATTTTATATAGAAAAGATAACATTGGCGGTAATGAGATTTTTGTATTTTCTAATAATCCAGATGATGAATTATTTAGAGTCACCTTTACACTTGTTGGTCCTAATCAAGGTGATTACGTTTTGAGTAGTACCAATGCTATAAATAACATCTTTGAATATGTAGGTGAACTTCAAGGTAATTATGCGCCAATTATACAGCTTGTTGCACCTGTAAAACTACAAATAGCAGTAGTTAATGGAAATTATATTCCAAATGATAATACACAAATTGCTTTTGAATTGGCAGGAAGTAAAAATGATTTAAACTTATTTTCAGCCATAGATGATGCTAATAATGATGGTTTTGCAGGGAAATTTAAAATAAAACAACGTATTGTTAAAAATGATAGTTTGTGGAATTTGAACGCTTACATTGATACCGATTACATTCAGGATAATTTTAGAAGTATTGAAATATTATATAATGCAGAATTTAATCGCGATTGGAATTTGGAACAGCCTAGAGGCAATCAACGTGTAGGCGATTTAGGCACACAAACATTTTTAAACTCTGGCATAAATATTTCTCATTTTGAAAAAGGACGTATTAATTACCAATTTGAATACTTAAATTTTGCTTCTGGTTTTAACGGCAGTAGGCATATTGCAAATGCTAATTTATTTTTAAATAAGCTACAAATTATATCAAATACTAGTTTTTTGAATGCGGAATCTAGTATTAACACCTCTACGTTTTTGAGGTCTCATAATGTTGTAAATTATGGTATGGATAAGGGTTGGATTGGTGCAAAACTTTCAATTGAAGATAACGTACAAACCGAAGTTGCCACAGAAACCTTAACCCCATTAAGTCAGAAATTTATAGCTTACGAAGCTTTTACTGGTGTTGGTGATAGCACCAAGGTATTTGCGCAAATTGGTTATAAATACCGTGTAAATGATAGTATACGTAACAATCAATTACAAAGAGTAAATACCTCAAATACATTTTATGTTGATTCTCGTATTATTCAGAATAAAAATACAAACCTATCCTTATATGCAAATTACCGAACGTTAACTTATGAAAATGATACGATTCAAGACGAAAATTCCTTAAATTCTAGACTACAATACAATCAGAAATTGTTTAAAAACATTGTACGAAGTAATACAGTTTTTGAGACGAACTCTGGGTTTTTACCCCAGCAAGATTTTACCTATGTTGAAGTAGAAGCAGGACAAGGTACATTTACTTGGATAGATTATAATAACAACGGTATCCAAGAATTGGAGGAATTTGAGACAGCACAATTTCAAGACCAAGGAGCTTATATTCGGGTTTTGCTACCTAATCGTGTATTTATTAGAACACATCAAAATAGGTTTAGTCAAACACTTACTATAAACCCAGCACAATGGCATGTTTCTGAAGTAAAATCTAAAAAGTTATTATCTCATTTTTACAACCAAACCAGTTATTTGATTGACAGGAAAATTAGAAGAAATGGTAGTAATTTTAATTTAAACCCTTTTGAAAGTGGTGCAGAAAACCAATTAGGTTTACAACTTAATTTAAGAAATGTGTTGTTTTTTAATAGAGGAAAACAAAAGTATACCACATCATACACCTATCTCTCAAACAAATCGAGCAATACACTTTCTGTTGGTTTAATAGAAAATAATTTGATAAGTCATCAACTTAACTTTAACCATAAAATACAAGAAAGTTGGTTAATTACCTTTCTATCTGCATTAGGCTCTAATGAAAGTGCCAGTGAAAATTTTACAAGTAGAAATTTTAAGTTTGATGAAGCCTTACTAAACCAAAAGTTGTCGTATTTATTTAGTGAAAACAGCCGTTTTGATATCTTTTATCAATACACGACTAGAGACAATACAATTGGTGGATTAGAATCTTTATCGCAGCAGCGGTTTGGACTAGGGTTTAACTTTTCTAAAAATGAAAAAGGTGCGATAAACGGCGAAATAAATTACATCTCTAATGCCTTTGATGGTAGTTCCAATACACCTGTAGCATTCCAAATGTTAGAAGGTTTACAACCAGGAAATAATTTTACTTGGACCTTATTAGCTCAAAAAAAACTAACAAAATTTTTAGATTTAAATTTGAGTTATTTTGGAAGAAAAACGGAAACTAGCCGAACAATTCATACGGGGAATATTCAGTTGAAGGCGTATTTTTAGCTTTTGGCTTTTAAAAAAATTTAATCTTTGTCTGAAACCCTACTAAATGAGGAATTTATTTTGTGTAAACGCTATGCTAGCAGACAAGACCGCGTTAAGGATTGCAGTGGAAAGCCCACAGCGAGGCACGAGCGAGGACTTGAAACGAAAAGCCTGACCCGACCTAAGTCGGGTAACGCCCAAATAATTAAATTTAAATATCGTAATATTGCAATATCACAATATTTAATACGTTTAAAAAAGCCAGAGCTTTTATACCCTAGCCTTTTATATGTTTTAAACTGAAGCTTTCATTAGTTCTCTATTCATTCTCGCGATGTTATCTAAAGAAATGCCTTTAGGGCATTCTACCTCGCAAGCTCCAGTATTGGTACAGTTTCCAAAACCTTCTAAATCCATTTGGGCTACCATGTTTTTTACACGATCTGCAGCTTCTACTTGTCCTTGTGGTAATAAAGCATATTGAGACACTTTGGCACCAACAAATAGCATTGCACTTGAGTTTTTACAAGTGGCTACACAAGCACCACAACCGATACATGTTGCTGCATCCATAGCTTCATCTGCAGCATGCTTAGAAATAGGAATTGCGTTTGCATCTTGTGTGTTTCCTGATGTATTTACAGAAATATAACCACCAGCATGTTGTATACGATCAAAAGCACTTCTGTCTACAGCCAAATCTTTTACTATTGGAAATGCTGCTGCTCGCCAAGGTTCTATAGTAATAGTGTCGCCATCATTAAACATACGCATGTGCAATTGGCAAGTAGTAATACCTCTATCTGGGCCATGAGCTTCTCCGTTTATATACATAGAGCACATGCCACAGATACCCTCGCGACAATCGTGATCGAATGCTACAGGATCTTCACCTTTAGTTATTAATTCTTCATTCAAAACATCCATCATCTCTAAAAAGGACATGTGTTCTGAAATTTCAGTTACGTTATAATCGACCATCTGACCCTTGGTATTTGAGTCTTTTTGTCTCCAAATTTTAAGTGTTAAATTCATAGCGTCTTTTTTATTTGTAACTTCTTTCTTTTACTTCTATATTCTCGTATGCCAATGCTTCTTTATGTAAGACTGCATCTTTAGGCTCTCCTTTATATTCCCAAGCCGATACAAATTGAAATTCTTTTATTCGTTTTGCTTCACCTTCTGGAGTTTGGTGTTCTTCTCTAAAGTGCCCTCCAGCAGATTCTTCTCTTACCAAGGCATCTTTAGCAAACAATTCACCTAGCTCTAAAAAGTCCGCTACACGTCCTGCTTTTGCAAGTTGCTCATTAAATTCATTAGCCTCTCCAGGTACAGAAACCTCTTTCCAAAACTCTGCTCTTAACTCTGATATTTCTTTAATAGCTTGTTTTAAGCCTTCTTCGTTTCTAGACATTCCACATTTATCCCACATAATTTTACCTAGTTTTTTATGGAAATAATCAACAGATTTAGATCCTTTGTTGTTTACAAAGAAGTCTATGCGTTCTGTCACTGCCTTTTCAGCATCTTCAAATTCTTTAGTATCTGTTGAAATTTTACCAGTTCGAATATCATCTGAAAGATAATCTCCAATAGTATAAGGCAACACGAAATAACCATCGGCTAAACCTTGCATTAAAGCAGATGCACCAAGCCTGTTAGCACCATGGTCAGAAAAATTAGCTTCACCAATAGCATAACATCCAGGAATAGTAGTCATTAAATTATAATCTACCCAAACGCCTCCCATAGTATAATGTACAGCTGGATAAATCATCATTGGTGTTTCATAAGGGTTTTCATCTACGATTTTCTCATACATTTGAAATAGGTTACCATATTTAGCTTTTACAATAGCTTGACCTAATTCAATTATTTTTTCTTTTGAAGGATTTACTAAATTTTGAATTTTAGCTTGTTCTTCACCATAACGCTCAAACGAAGCAGCAAAATCTAAATACACAGCTTCTCCTGTTGCATTAACACCATAACCTTCATCACATCTTTCTTTTGCAGCTCTTGATGCCACATCACGAGGTACTAAATTTCCAAATGCAGGATAGCGACGTTCTAAATAATAATCTCTTTCATCTTCAGATAAATCTGTTGGCCGCTTCTTACCTTCTCTAATAGCTTTTGCATCTTCTAACTTTGCTGGCACCCATATACGTCCGTCATTTCTTAAAGACTCAGACATCAATGTTAATTTAGACTGATAATCTCCAGAACGCGGGATACACGTTGGGTGAATTTGGGTGTAACAAGGGTTTGCGAAATACGCACCCTTTTTATGAATTTTCCACGCCGCAGTAACATTACTACCCATGGCATTTGTTGATAAGAAATATACATTACCATAACCACCTGAGCCTACTACAACGGCATGCGCTGAATGGCGCTCAATTTCACCTGTAACTAAGTTTCGTGCAATAATACCTCTAGCTTTACCATCTACAACAACAACATCTAGCATTTCGTGACGGTTAAACATCTCAATTTTACCACGAGCTATTTGACGATTCATTGCTGAATACGCCCCTAATAATAATTGTTGCCCTGTTTGTCCTTTCGCATAAAATGTTCTAGATACTAAAACACCTCCAAACGAACGATTATCTAATAAACCACCATAATCTCTAGCAAAAGGCACACCTTGAGCCACACATTGATCAATAATATTTGTAGACACCTCAGCTAAACGATATACGTTAGCTTCTCGCGAACGGTAATCGCCACCTTTTACGGTATCGTAAAACAATCGATATGTTGAGTCACCATCACCTTGATAGTTTTTTGCTGCATTAATACCACCTTGTGCTGCAATAGAATGCGCACGACGTGGTGAATCTTGGTAAGCAAATGCTTTTACATTATATCCTAATTCTGCCAACGTAGCAGCTGCAGAACCACCTGCTAAACCTGTACCAACTACAATAACATCTATGTGACGTTTATTAGCAGGATTAACTAGGTTAATTTTATTTTTATAATCTGTCCACTTATCTTTTAATGCACCTTCTGGTACTTTTGAATCTAAAGCCATACTATTTAAGATTAATGGTTATGTGTTAAATGATGAAAAAGCGCAATTGCAACAAAACCTAAAGGGATTAGAATTGAATATGCTTTACCTATATTTTGTAATATTTTTTTACGTCCTGCTGTTGAACCTACAGATTGAAACGCAGATGTAAAACCATGTGCTAGGTGCAACCCTAATAAGATAAATGAGATAACATAAGCTGCTACTCTAATAGGATTATGAAATTTCTCAACAAGTTCATGATAATATCTAAACTCACCGTTATGCAAACCAGACATATCTCCAACAATGTATTTTGTATTTATTTCTGGGAACCAGAAATCTATAAAATGTAATACTATAAATGCTAAAACTACTAAGCCACTATATATCATGTTTCTGCTAAACCAAGTTGAATTAGCAGCACCATTATTTTTTACATAAGAACCACCATTGGCTTTTTTGTTCTTCAATTCTAAAATGAATCCCATAATAAAATGAAAAACTACAGCAAAAATAAGTACTGGTTGTAATGCAAATTGTACAACTGGATTTGTACCCATAAAATGAGACACCTCGTTGAAAGTATCTGGACTAAATACAGATAATAAATTAATTGCTAAATGTTGTAGTAAAAAAAACATTAAGAAGAATGCAGAAAGCGCCATGGCTACTTTTCTTCCAATCGAAGATTTAAAAAATCCGCCCATTTGTGTGTATAAATTTATATAAACAAAGGTAGCTAAGGTAGCAGTATTAGACAAATAACAGCGGTTTTGTTTTATTATTTAGAATGATTTTTAATAAAACCCTTATGGCGAAAAAAAGAAAAGGCATTCTAAAATTTTAGAATGCCTTTTCTTTTTATTTATTTGAAAGCTTATTTATTCTATTACAAGTTTTCTTGTAACAGAAGCATCATCCGATGCTATTTTTATAAAGTAAACACCACTTGATACAGTCTCAAGATTTATGATTTTTAGTTTTGACCCATTAGAAATATCAAATTCAATAATTTGACGTCCGCTTACATCATAAAGCGTAGCGCTTTTTAGATCAAGATGGGATGAATTCTTTATAGATAATTTATTAGTTGCAGGGTTAGGATAAATACTTAGGCTATTATCCAGAATTGAATCTCCTATACTTAAAGTACAAGCTGCATCAACCATGATAGACTCGCCACAAACACTTGATCCTGTACTTCTATCTTGTATATCATTTGCTGCAGTACTATTATTTGCACTTATAGCCCTTTGCCTTTCACCGTTGGAAAACGCAAAGTGCATAACATCTTCAGCATCATCACCAACGGCGTTATTGTTTGGATCAATAATATGACCTAATTGGTGTCCGTGACCTAATTCGTGTAAAGCTATACTTTCAAAATCAAACTGACTAAAAGGAGGAGACCCAACCCCTGTATGCCAATTTGCATTATCATTAAAAACAAGATCTAATTCTGACACAAACCATTCTATAGTTCCTCCACCAGCGAAACACCCACCAAACCAAGAGTAACATATCCCTAGTGTATTTGCATTTAATTCATTTCCATTATCAAATCTAATCACATTGGTACCATCGGTTCCACTTCCTGCTGTATCTATTGTAGTTGCTGTAGCTGCTACTTCCCAATTAATACCTGTTTCACATACCCATTTATCAAAAGATCTCATAAATGCTGCTTTTGCACCAGGAAATTCTGTGTCATTAAAAAAATCGGTTTGCATTCTCCAAGTCATACCGCCACTAGAGTTTTGCCCAACGTGTTGTACTTGATACGCTGTAAGAGGAATTGGATCATTGCCATCAGGATCTGTCTCAACGTTGATCTCTGCATATAAAACTGTTAACGTTTCAGAAAGTGGAGAAACATCTCCATTTGCATCTTGAACCCTTATAGTTCCAGTTCCAGCTCCTGAAGGTACCTCAACCTCTATTTGAGTATCAGACCAACTTATAATTTGAGAATCTAAAGCGTTAATAAAAGATGATCCTCCATTATCGGCATCTCTAAAACTTACTGTACCAGGGGCTGTACCAAAATCTGTTCCCGTAATAGTTAGCAAATCTCCAGTTCCTGCTGTAACAGTTGTTTTATTAAGGGCTAATGCACTAGGCGGCAAAAACAGCTTACCATTATCACTTTTTCTTGATTTTTTTTCAGTATTAAATACTTTTATCTCTACATAATTTGAATTTGAATATCTCTGGATTTCATTATAAAAATTACTAGAAATATTTTGCTTTTTTACAAATGGTGTAACAGCTAAATCTTCAACTAAATTATACTTAAAAAAACCTTGAGTTATACCATGAGGTTTAAATTTTTTATGTTTTGAACTCACTGTTTTGGAAAAAGAAGTAGCATTGTTTTCTAAAATAAAAACACCAATATCACCTTTTCGTAATTTTAAACTAGGATACGCTACTAGTGCTTGCATACCTACGGTTCCACCAATTGTAATAACTTCAACGGTAGAAACAGGGCTGCCTTTAAAAACTTTATAAACTTCTATAGTATTAATTGTATAAATAAGCTCATGTTTATCGTCCCAAGTCGATTTTTTTTCAACAACTTTACCCTCTACAACTAAATTAGAGTTTTTAATTTGAGTCTCTAAAGGTATTTTTTTAATAAGCACTTGTGCTGACAAACCTAAATTTAGAATAAAACACAATACTAAAGTGAATTTTAAGCTTGTAATAGAAATATTTCTCATTTTATTTGAAGGTTAAATATTTGATAATTATGATTAGGGAACGGTCAAATATAGCAAATAATAACATACTTTTACGTCATGCTTCAATTAAATTATCGATAAAATGAAATATAATCCGATAAAAAGTGATTTATTTGTAGGAAATAGGCTTAAATTTGCTTCAAACATGATGCCGAATAGTCTAGCTGTTTTTAATTCAAACGACATTTACCCCATAAGCGCTGATAGCACTTTACCTTTTGAACAACATCGTGATATTTTTTATTTAAGCGGAGTAGATCAAGAAGAAAGTATTTTAGTTATTTTCCCTGATTGCCCAATTGAGAAACATCGTGAAATTCTTTTTTTAAAAGAAACTAACGCCCATATAGCTATTTGGGAAGGTGAAAAACTAACCAAAGAAAAAGCTTTTGAAATTAGCGGTATTAAAACAGTTTACTGGCTTACAGACTTAGAAAAGGTGATGTTTGAGATTATGACGCAATGTGATATTGTATATATAAATACCAACGAGCATTACAGAGCAAATGTTGAAGTAGAAACACGAGAAGATCGTTTTACCAAATGGCTTAAAAACAAATACCCAGCGCATGCTGTTGCAAAAAGTAATCCTATTTTACAACGATTACGCTCAGTTAAAGAGCTTACTGAGATTGATTTAATACAAAAAGCTTGTGATATTACTGAAAAAGGATTTAAGCGTGTTTTAAACTTTGTGAAACCCGGTGTTACAGAATATGAAATTGAAGCGGAGTACATACATGAATTTATAAAAAATCGTTCTAAAGGATTTGCGTATACGCCAATTATAGCATCAGGTAAGAATGCTAATGTTTTACATTATATTGAGAATAATCAGAGGTGCGACGCTGGAGAATTAATTTTAATGGATGTTGGTGCTGAATATGCAAACTACGCTAGTGATATGACTCGAACTATTCCTGTTTCTGGGCGTTTTTCTGAAAGACAAAAAGCTGTTTATAATGCAGTTTTGCATGTGAAAAATGAGGCTACAAAAATGTTAGTTCCAGGAACGCTATGGGCAGAATATCATATTGAAGTTGGTAAGATAATGACGTCTCAGCTTTTAAATTTAGGACTACTGGATAAGGCAGATATACAAAATGAAAACCCCGACTGGCCAGCTTACAAAAAATACTTTATGCATGGCACAAGTCATCACATGGGATTAGATACCCACGATTATGGTATTTTAACTGAGCCCATGCAACCAAACATGGTATTTACGGTTGAGCCTGGAATTTATATCCCAAATGAAGGTTTTGGTATTCGTTTAGAAGATGATATTGTTATTCAAAAAACAGGAGCGCCAATAAATCTCATGAAAAATATTCCAATAGAGGTTGATCATATTGAGAGTTTAATGCATAATTAAAAAATAAATTATCCTTTTTAAACAAAACTAATTTTGTTATAAACTTACCAATTCAAATAAATAATTGTTTAATTTTTGAAGTGTTGGTATTTTATTTTTGGTGTCAACTAGCAATGAGATATTATTATTACTACCACCATAAGATATCATTCTCACCTTCACATCTTTTAGAATTTTAAATAATCTATATGTACCTTCATGATTAACAATGGAATGCCCTACTAAACATATAATGCTTTGATTTTTATCCACCTCTATGCTAGCAAAAGTTTTTAGTTCAGATATTATTTTATCTAAACTACTATCATCATCAATGGTTAATGACACTGCTACCTCAGAGGTAGTAATCATATCAATTGATGTTTTATACGTCTCAAAAATCTCAAATACTTTCTTTAGAAAGCCATGAGCTTGAAGCATTCTACCCGATTTAATTTTAATAGCTGTAATATTATCTTTTGCAGCGATTGCTTTTATACCAGTTTCAAAATGACTGCTTGTTATAGATGTGCCTTTCGCTTGTGGATCCATTGTGTTTTTTAACCTTACAGGAATACCATCTTCTCTAACTGGCAACACTGTTTGAGGGTGTAAAATTTTAGCACCAAAGTATGCTAACTCCGCAGCTTCGTCAAACGATAAATCTGAAATTGGTTTAGTACCTTCTACAAATCTTGGGTCGTTATTATGCATCCCATCAATGTCTGTCCAAATCTGCACTTCTTCAGCTTTTATAGCTGCTCCAATAATAGTGGCAGTATAATCACTACCACCACGTTGTAAGTTGGATACCTTATCAGTATCATCTAAACAAATAAAACCTTGTGTTATATATATTTGTGCGGTATCAACTGCATTTAAAATACTATTTATGTTTTTAGTTATATACGCAAACGAAGGCTCTTTGTTTTTGTCTATACGCATAAAATCTAATGCAGGCAATACTACTGAACTTATGCCTTGCTCTTTTAAATACGCATTAAACATAAATGTAGACATAAGCTCGCCTTGAGCTAAAATCTCATTTTCTAAAACTTGCGAAAATAATTTATCAGTGCATTCAATTAAGAAATTAAAACGTTTAGATATGTAGTTTTTTGTACTAGTATTTAATCTCTCATTTTGCAAAAGTTTATCTATAACTACAGTATATTTTTGACTCAGATCATTAATAATCTCTAATGCTTTTTTTGGATGAGACGCTTTTATATTATTAGCAATTTCAACTAAATTATTGGTGGTGCCAGACATCGCAGAAAGCACCACAATCTTACTTTCACCATCATTAATTATCTCCTTCACATTCGCCATATTTTCTACTGATCCAACCGATGTTCCTCCAAATTTTAATACTTTCATTTTTACAATTTTGAATTGCAAAAGTAGAACACATCTATAAATAGGGCATATTTATTTAAAAAAAAGTTTATTTTTGCACAAATTGTTAAATAATTAACATGAAGACTGTATCTAACTGTGTAGAAGATATTCTTATTACTCAACCTTACTTAGAAGAGGCATTAACTAGACAAATTATTAATTACAGTGCACTTGCTGTAGAACTTACAGAACCCATTAGCAAAATGTTAAAAAAAGAGGTAAAACCTGGAGCAATAATGATGGCATTACGCCGTTACAATCCTCCACCAGCTTTAGGTAACACTTTAAAAATGAAACGTGTTATTCAAAACCTTGGAGATATTACGGTACGCTCTAATTTAACAGATTTTACAGTAAAAAATTCTACCACGCTTATAGATAATCACGCTAAAATACTTGAGCGAATAAACCAAGAAGACAAACTGTTTTATACATTTACCAGAGGTATCCATGAAAGTAATATTATAGTGTCTAGCAGCTTAAATGATTTTGTAAAGGAACATTTAAAGCAAGAATATTTTATTGCTATCCAAGAACAACTCTCGGCTATTAGTATTAATTTACCTCAAGATAACTCTAAAATCGCAGGTTTATATTACCATTTTTTTAAACGATTAGCCTGGGAAGGTGTAGTATTATACGAAGTATTATCTACCACAAATGAATTTACCATATTAGTAGAAGATGAATTTGTTGACAAGGCATTTTCTGCGATCAAAAAAGTGAAATCTTAGCTTAATTTTTCATACACATTAGTGACTATAAATGAAATAGTTGCTGGTAATAACCATCCTAAATTTTCATTAGCTAATGGAATTTTGGATGTAATCCCAATTATTTTTTCTGTAGAAATTACAAACCCTAAAACATCGGGAATACTAAAAATAAAGGCTACAAATACGACCCATTTAAACACTAAAGGTGAAGCAAATTTATCTGGAAGTACGTTTAATAAAATTAATACAATACACAAAGGGTAAATAAACATAAGTGCCGGAAGTGCAATATCTATGATATATTTAACATCCATTTGCCCCATTACCACACCTACTAAACAGCATACTACAGCTGTTACTGTGTAAGTATAATTATTTTTGTTAAAATATGTTTTAAAAAAATCTGCTACACTTACTATGATTGCTACTGCTGTTGTAAAACATGCTAAAGCTACCAAAACACTTAAAGATATAGCGCCAAAATTACCTAATGTTTTTGTAGCCAGACCAGACAAAACTTCTATTCTAGAAACACTTGAATCGAATTCTGAATTATAAAAGGCCCCGACGGATATTAATCCGACATAAATAACACACAAACCTGCCATTGCAATTAATCCAGATTTTATAATCATCTTCTTTTTTTCATCAAAAGACATCACGCTACTAGAACGGTTTAACGATACTAGTACAACACCTCCCATAATAACGCCAGCCATAGCATCGTATGTTTGATACCCCTCTAACAACCCACTTATTACTGGGTATTTATAGCTTGAAGGGCTTATTTCAGTAACGGGATAAGCAATCCCTAAACCTATAATTGTTAATAGTAAGAAAACAATAATTGGAGTTAAATATTTGCCTATTATTGTTAAAACACTAGATCTGTTAATAACAAAAAGAAACACCAATAAAAAATAAATAATACTGGTTGATAACGCGCTAGTACCAAAAAAGGGAGCTATTGCAATTTCATGAGCTACTGCTGCTGTTCTAGGACAAGGTAAAGCTATAGTAATAAGCAACATACAAAAAAAAAATACAGTACTAAAAAGTGGAGATACTTTTTTTCCAAAATCAAACATAGAGCCTTGTAATTTAGCATGAGCCAAAATAGCTAATAGAGGAATTATTGAAGTAGAAATCAAAAACCCTATAGCTACTAACCACCAATCAGGTCCTGCATTAAAACCTAAAAAAGGAGGTAAAATTAAGTTTCCTGCACCAAAAAAACCAGCAAATAAAGCAAACCCAAATACAAGTGTTTTCTTAGTGTTATTCATACTTTGATTTTATATTTGCCTAAGATAAATTAATTATGGTTTTAGAGCACAAGGGCATCCCTGTTTTTTACACAGACACTGGAAATGGAGTTGCAGTAGTATTACTTCATGGTTTTTTAGAAAATAGTAGTATTTGGAGTGTATTTATCCCGACGATATCACAAAAAAATAGAGTGATTTGTATAGATTTATTAGGACACGGCAAAACAGGTTGCCTAGGCTACATTAACACTATGGATAAAATGGCAGATGCTGTATATACAGTTTTAGACCATCTTAAAATTAAAAAATTCTATGTTTTAGGTCACTCAATGGGTGGTTATGTAGCTTTAGCTTTGGCAAAAAAACACCAAAACAACATTGAGGGTTTATGTTTGATAAACTCTACAGCAAGAGCTGATACAACGGAAAAAAAGCTAAATAGAGATAGAGCTATCAAAGCGGTTAAAGAAAATCACAAGACATTTATTAAAATAGCAATTACAAATTTATTTAATTCTGAAAATCATAGCGTTTTTTCAGAAGAAATCAAGGCAATAAAGCAAGAAGCTTTAAAAACTCCACTGCAAGGAATAATTGCAGCATTGGAAGGTATGAAAATCAGGAAAAATAATACTTCTTATTTTAGAAATTATACATTTAAAAAAATGATTATTTTAGGAAAAGAAGACCCTGTTTTAGATTATAATACAGTAGTAAATGAAACTTATAATACTAATATTGAAATTGTACTATTTCCTGATGGACATATGAGCTACATAGAAAATAAGGAAGAATTACTACACAAAATAATGTATTTTATCGAATAATTTAACTTTACAACGGTTTTTTTCTATTATTTACTATTTTAGAGTCCCAAATCTAACTTAAAAGTTAACCTATGTCAAACAAAGCTCATTACACTAATGCCTTTATTCCCAAAATGTATTGCAATATTTTTGGTCATAACTATCAAATTACTAAAAGAGTAACTCGCCATGTAAAAGAGTATACATGCTCTCATTGTAAAAAACAATTAACTACAAGTAGTAACGGAGAATTAGTTGAACTAACTCCAAAATTTAAGGAGATTAATTCAATTTTAGCACGTATTCACCAAACAAGAATGAATCGTTCAAAGAAAAAAACCATCGCTTCGTCGATTTATTAACATTTTGAGAACATTTTTAACTCGTTTTTAATACTTTCACAATCCCTTCTTTTAAAACTATTAATATGCGAATAAATGAAACACATACATTGTAAAGTATTTGGACACAACTATAAAGTGTCGCGTAATGTAACTTATCATGTTAAAGAATACACATGTTGTAATTGCAAAAAAGAACTTACCACAAATAGTAAAGGGAACTTAATAGAGCTTACACCTAAGTTTAAAGAAATTAATGACGTTTTAGAACGCATACACCTAAAAAAGAATAGAATTAGACTAAAAACACCGCAACCTACAAAAGGCTTATTAGTTTTTACGCACTAAAGTTCTTCCAACCTTGTGCTTTCAATTCAATTTTAGTATTAGCTCTAGTAACTAAATGTGTACCTGAAGATGCATCAGTAATATGGCCTATTATTGATAAATTAGGATTAGCTTTTATTTTAGAAAAGTCTTCTTGAGCTATAGTAAATAATAATTCATAATCTTCTCCTCCATTTAAAGCAACAGTTGTACTATCTATATTAAACTCTTCACAGGTAGAAATTACTTGAGGATCTAATGGTATTTTATTTTCATAAACATCACACCCTACTTTACTACTCGTACAAATATGTAATATTTCAGATGAAAGCCCATCACTAACATCTATCATCGCAGTTGGTTTTACATTTAAATCTTTCAATAATTTAATAATATCTTTACGGGCTTCTGGCTTTAATTGACGCTCAACAATGTATGTATAAGGCTCCAAATCTGGTTGATTATTAGGATTAACTTTATAAACTTCTTTTTCACGCTCTAAAATTTGTAATCCCATGTAGGCGCCTCCCAAATCGCCAGAAACTACCAATAAATCATTAGGTTTTGCTCCATCTCTATACACAATATCATTTTTAGCTACTTCACCTATTGCAGTAATAGAAATTAATAATCCTGTGGTAGACGATGTAGTATCTCCACCTATTACATCAATATTATACAAACTTGCTGCAGTCTCAATTCCTGCATATAGTTCCTCTAAAGCTTCTAATGGAAACCTATTAGACACTGCTATAGAAATCGTAATTTGTGAAGCTTTTGCATTCATAGCATATACATCAGATAAATTTACCATAACTGCTTTATAACCTAAATGCTTTAATGGCACGTAACTCAAATCGAAATGTACACCTTCAACCAACAAATCTGTAGTGACCACTATTTGTTTATTTTTAAAACTCAAAACCGCAGCATCATCACCAATACCTTTAATTGTAGATGTATTAGTAATTTTAAAATGCTTGGTTAAATGCGCTATCAAAGCAAATTCACCTAAATTGTTTAAATCGGTTCGCGATTGATTTTTATCTTTTATCATACTGCAAAAATAAGAAGGCTTTTTAATTAAATTAATCAATTAATCCATTTAATTTTAATACGTTAAATTTGTTGGGCTTTGAATAAACGTTGCAATAATAAATACATACACCTCGTTTAATTGTAGCATTGAAAAAGAAAAATAGTTGCTTATGCGAATTTTTAAAAAACTTACTAAAGGGTCATCCTTAGTTTTAGTAATTTACACACTTATATTTTCATGTAATATCGAACCTGTAGAACGTGTTAATATAACAGATACAGATAACGATGGTGTAATTGATAATTTAGATAATTGTATAAACACACCAAATCCAAACCAAGAGGACGGAGATAATGATGGTATTGGAGATGTATGTGATACATCTACAATCAATCCATTTGCTGCATGTATTAATGGTTTTGCCGATATTTATCCATGTAACGATTACGATTTAATGTTTCATATACCCTTATCTACATTTAATGTAGAAGCAGTTAATGATTCTTGGGGATGGACTGACCCTGACACAGGAAAGGAATATGCTATTGTAGGTACAGATAGAAGCACTGTATTTGTTGATATATCTAACACCAATTCACCTATTTACTTAGGAAACATCCCTACAGCTACAATTATAAGCCCTTGGCGTGATATAAAAGTATACAAAAACCATGCGTTTATTGTAGCAGATAATGTTACAGGCGAAGACAGTCATGGCTTACAAATTTTTGATTTAACACGATTACGAACAGTTACTAATCCTCCAGAAGTATTTTCAGTTGATGTTAGACTTACCGAGATAGGAAGAGCTCATAATGTTGTAATAAATGAAGAAAGTGGTTACGCCTATGCTGTTGGCGGTAATAGAAATTCTACCTTTGCAGGTGGTCCTATTTTTATAAATATACAAGACCCAAAAAACCCAATAATAGAAGGCGGATTTTCAGAAGGCAATTATTCTCATGATGCGCAAGTAGTAACTTACAATGGGCCAGATGCAGATTATACTGGTAGAGAAATTTTAATTGGTAGTAATGAAAATGAAGTTGTTATTGCTGATGTTACTGATAAAGCAAATCCTGTAAAAATTTCAACAATAACATACCCAAACTTAAGGTATGCACACCAAGGATGGTTTACAGAGGATATGCGTTATTTTATTTTGGGCGATGAGCTTGATGAAGTACGCGTGGGGAATAACACTAGAATTATCACTTTTGATTTTTCTGATCTAGATAATCCTTTAAACCATTTCGATTATTTGGCAAATAATCCTTCTGTAGATCATAATGGTTATATTAAAGACAACAGGTACTTTCAAGCTAGCTATAGAGCTGGATTTCGAATTTTAGATATCAGCAACATAGATAATAAATCCTATACAGAAGTTGGTTTTTTTGATACTTACCCCGAAGATAACGCTACCGCTTTTGATGGTGCTTGGAATGTATACCCATTCTTTGAAAGCGGAAACATTGTAATTAGTGATATTAATCGCGGTCTTTTTGTAGTTAAAAAAAGTAACTAACCTGTTTTACTAAACTTTGAATGAAAAATAGAGTATTCTATAAAACCTGCGTCTTGTTGGTATTATGTGTTATCTTTTTTAAATGCTCGAAAAGTGATGATACTATTTCTGCTGTATCCACTGTTAAAACCATTGATTTTGTAAAAACGCTTGGAGGAAGCCAAAATGAAAGTGCACAATCTATTACTAAAACTACAGATGGTGGCTACGCTATTTTAGGACACACGCAAAGTATAGACGGTGACGTGGAAAATAAGACAACTACATCTTTTGACTTTTGGCTATTAAAATTTAATAGCAATAATACCTTAGAATGGCAAACAACATATGGCGGTAGTGATGATGATAGAGGTTTAGACATTATTCAAACTAAAGACAACGGCTACGCTATTTTAGGCTACACTAAAAGTACAGATGGTAACATTGATAAAAATGCTGGGGCTAATGATTTTTGGATTGCAAAACTTAACGCAACAGGAACTATTATTTGGCAAAAATCTTTTGGGTTTTTAGGTGCCGATATTGGATACGCCATAACAGAAACCAACGATAATGGGTATTTAATTACGGGGGTTTTAGATGTATCTGCCTCTAATGGTCAAGGCAACAGCAAAACATTAGCATCGCTTCATGCTGGTGGAGATTACTGGGCTATAAAGTTAAATAGTGATGGCGAACTAGAATGGCGCAAATTTTTCGGAGGCTCTTTTACAGACACACCGTATGATGTCTTACAAACTGAAGATAATAACTATTTAATTGTTGGCGCTTCTGATAGTAACGATATAGATATTAAAAACAATAAAGGCACGTACGATTGTTGGGTAATTAAAATATCAAGTACTGGTGATTTGATATGGGAGAAATCTTATGGCGGTTCTCAAATAGATGAAGCTTGGGGAATTGTAGCTACCAATGATGGTAATTTTATTATTGCTGGAGACACTAGAAGTAATGATAAAGACATTACAAATAATAATGGTGCTGCAGATATTTTTATCATCAAAATCACACCAAATGGAGATATTATATGGAATAAAACTTTTGGAGGCACTAGTTTTGACACAGCACGTGCTATCTCAAAAAGTAACGATGGTGGATTTTTAGTTTCAGGAAGTTCTAGAAGTTCTGATGGTGATATTTCAAAAAATAATGGTCAAAATGATGCTTGGGTAATTAAAATTAAAAACAATGGTAATTTAGAGTGGCAAACTAGTATTGGTGGCTCAAACGTAGATTTAGCTTTTGATGTTGTAGAACTTAATGATGATTCTGTTATTGCCGTTGGAGAATCCAGTAGCTCAAATCTGGACATAACAGAAAACAAAGGATTTACAGATCTTTTAATATTCAAAATAAATTAAAAATGAAAAAAACTGCATACCTAATTGTAATTAGTTTACTAATTTTTGCGTGTGAAAGTGAGTCTACCACTACTCAAACAAATGTCTCATTAAACTTCACACATACCTGGAATGGCACTACAGTAACAAATTCTGATTTCAACACCATAAAATTCACCAATGAAAATGGTGAACAACTGAGTATTGAACGCTTACGATATCTAATTTCAGACATAACATTTACATCATCAAACAACGAAAACCTAGAACTTAATGCTTACAATCTAATTGATGTAACAAATAATCAAAACCTAATATTTAATCCTACTGGTACTATCCCATCAGGAACTTACAATAATGTTTCTTTCACATTTGGGTTTGATAATGAAGATAATTATGTAGATGGTGGTTATCCCGATCTAAATTCAGCATCATTCAATGTTCCCGGAATGTTAGGTGGTGGCTATCACTACATGCAATTTGATGGAAAGTTTATAAATAACTTAAATGAAGAACAAGGTTTCAACTATCACGCTATACGCGCTGTTGATAATCCAGGTAACCCTACTTTCCCAAAGGATACTTTTTTTAGAGTTAATTTAGGCCCTGTAATTATCGGTAATGAAACAATATTGCATATTGAAATGAATATAGCTGAATGGTTTAAAACTCCAAATACTTGGGATTTGAATGAACTTAATCAAATGCTTATGCCAAATTCTGCAGCTCAAATTATGATGTTTGAAAACGGACAGAATGTATTTAGTTTAAAATCAGTAAATTAATTGATTTTGAAAACTTGGTATACAAATATCACTATCATAGTAACACTTATGTTATGCGCTTGCTCTAATGAAAATTTAGAACAATACGAGCCTACAGCATCTAACCTAGATATACCAAAAATTTTTAGTGATAATATTATTCCTCCTGTGATTCCTAAGGATAATCTACAAACAATTGAAGGTGTAGCCTTAGGTAAAAAATTATTTTTTGATCCCATTTTATCGGGAAATAACACCATAGCATGTGCTGATTGTCATGCTCCAAAAAATGCATTCACAGATGTATCAAGATTTAGTAATGGTATAGATGGAAGTTTGGGTACTAGAAATTCAATGCCACTATTTAATCTTGCTTGGAATTATAACGAACAATTTTTTTGGGATGGCAAATCGTTTAGTCTAGAACATCAAGCATTTAGTCCAGTTACCGACCCTATTGAAATGAAAAGCACTTGGGATGATGTAACTCAAAAATTACAGCAACATCCAGAATATCCTTATCTTTTTAAACAAGCCTTTGGAACACAACTAATAGATTCTACTCTAGTAACAAAGGCTATAGCGCAATTTGAACGCACACTAATTTCTGCCAATTCTAAATTTGATAAATTTCTTTTAGGTGAAGCTCAACTCACCATAGAAGAACAAAATGGGTTTGATGTATTTATGGACGAAGCTAGAGGAGACTGTTTTCATTGCCACGGTAGTGATAAAAATCCGCTTTGGACAGATAATGATTTTCATAATAATGGATTAGATGCATCGTTTACCGATTTAGGTTTGGGTGCAGTTACTGGCGACCCCGCAGATAATGGTAAATTTAGATCGCCTTCACTTAGAAATTTAAAATATACTGCGCCATATATGCATGACGGTAGATTTAATACAATTGAAGACGTTATTAATCATTACAGCGAAGGTTTACAAAATTCTTCAACCATAGACCCCTTAATGAAAAAAGTGTCTCTTGGAGGAGTAGGTTTGTCTGAAAAAGACAAATCTGACTTAAAAGCCTTTCTGTTAGCACTTTCAGATCAAGAATTCATATCAAATCCTGATTTCAAAAATTGATTTCTAAATTTTTGTACACAATTAATCACAATAAATTAAAATTGTAGCTTTTTATTTACTATATTAACTATCTGTTAAGATGAATAGTAAATGAAACCTACCATGAAACTACATCCATTTTGTATGATATTTGGCCATAATTTTATTCGTGTAAATGATAACAACACATTTAAAACATCAAAAGTAATTTGTAAAAATTGTAAATTACCCTTTAAATACAACACTTTAGGAGAAATAGTCCAAGACTGTAGCAAAGACAATAAACAGTTTTTAAAAAAATTTAAAGATATTAGTTAATAGTATATTTTTTAACACTACACGAACTTATATTCTAAAATAAAGTCTATTAATTTTAGAATAAAAATTACTATAAAAGTGTATTTCGTCGAAAATTAATACATTTTATCGTTAATTAATTAACGATTTACGATATTTATATTCCCAAATTTAGTATCGTAATGACTTTTGAAACCCCTGTAAATAAATTTTGTGCCGTTTTTGGGCACAATTATAAACTTGTATCTAAAATTAACAAAGAAACCTCTGAACTGGTTTGCAAGTGTTGCAACAATCATTTTATATCAACTAGTAGCGGAAATATTACAAGTCTATCTATAAACAAGTAGTCAAAATCTTTTTCCGTCTACTTTAAAATAAGAGAAATCACCTTTTAATAATCTTATTTTATTCACTTTATTACAATATCATATTACGGGTTATAGCTTTGACAAAAAAGCAATATAACCTATATTTTTTACCCTGAAATTATTATAATAAAAACCTATAAAACTATATGCTAATATAATGTTAGGTTATGTAGGTTTGAGGGACTTATATTGTATATTTGTACCCTATTTAGACGCTGTCTTAATAAAATATTAAGTCAAAAACTAAATTTAATTTAAATAATAATATGATAAAAGTCTCTGAAACGGCTAAAAAGAAAGTGATTGAGCTTATGACCGATGAGGGTTATAATGCTGTGACTGACTATGTTCGAGTAGGTGTAAAAAGTGGAGGTTGTTCTGGTTTATCTTATGATTTAAAGTTTGATAACCAACAACAAGAAGACGATAAAGTTTTTGAAGACAATGGAGTGAAAATTATTGTTGACAAGAAAAGTTTTTTATATCTAATTGGTACAACATTAGAATATTCTGGTGGGTTAAACGGCACAGGATTCGTTTTTAATAATCCAAACGCTAACCGAACGTGCGGTTGTGGCGAATCATTTTCATTATAAATTTAAGTAAGCATTATGTCAAAATACACAGAGGATGATTTAAGAGAAGAGTTAAAAACCAAAGAATACGAATATGGTTTTTATACAGATATTGAATCTGAAACTTTTCCTAATGGCTTAAATGAAGACATTGTTCGTGCAATCTCTAAGAAAAAAGAAGAACCAGAATGGATGACCGAATGGCGCTTGGAAGCATTTCGTGTTTGGAAAGAAATGACCGAACCAGAATGGGCAAACGTACATTACAAAAAACCAGATTTTCAAGGTATTTCGTACTACTCTGCACCTAACAGTAAGCCAAAATATGATAGTATAGATGAAGTTGATCCAGAATTATTGGCAACTTTTGAGAAACTTGGTATTTCTTTAGACGAACAAAAAAAATTGGCAGGCGTTGCTATGGATGTTGTAGTAGATTCGGTTTCTGTTGCAACAACATTTAAAAAGACTCTTGGCGAAAAAGGCATAATTTTTATGAGTATATCTGAAGCTATTAAAGAGCATCCAGAACTTGTAAAAAAATATTTAGGCACTGTAGTTCCCCAAAAAGACAATTTTTATGCAGCATTAAATTCAGCTGTATTTAGTGATGGCTCTTTTTGTTATATCCCAAAAGGTGTAAGATGCCCGATGGAACTATCAACATATTTTAGAATAAATCAAGCAGGAACAGGTCAGTTTGAAAGAACATTAGTAATAGCCGACGAGGGTAGTTATGTAAGTTACCTTGAAGGCTGTACAGCGCCAAGTCGTGACGAAAACCAATTACATGCTGCTGTTGTAGAATTAATTGCTTTAAATGATGCTGAAATAAAATACTCTACAGTACAAAACTGGTTTCCAGGAAATGCAGAAGGTAAAGGTGGAGTTTATAATTTTGTAACCAAGCGTGGTTTATGTGAGAAAAATGCTAAAATTTCTTGGACACAAGTTGAAACTGGTTCTGCTGTTACTTGGAAATACCCAAGTTGTATTTTAAAAGGAGATAACTCAGTAGGTGAATTTTATTCCATAGCTGTTACCAATAATTACCAGCAAGCGGATACAGGAACAAAGATGATTCACTTAGGAAACAATACAAAATCAACTATTATTTCTAAAGGTATTTCAGCAGGAAAATCTCAAAATAGTTACCGCGGTTTAGTTCAAGTAAATTCAAGAGCTAAAAATGCACGTAACTTTTCGCAATGTGATAGTTTATTAATGGGTAATGAATGTGGTGCACATACATTCCCATACATTGAAGCTAAAAACACATCTGCAAAAATAGAACATGAAGCTACAACCAGTAAAATTGGTGAAGATCAAATTTTCTATTGTAATCAACGTGGTATTGATACTGAAAAAGCCATTGCTCTAATAGTAAACGGATTTAGTAAAGAAGTATTAAATAAACTACCAATGGAATTTGCTGTTGAGGCTCAAAAATTATTAGAAATAAGCTTAGAAGGAAGTGTAGGTTAAACCATTTTAAAAATGAAAAAAATAGTTTTTATTTTACTAGTTTTTACAATAATTTTAAGTTGCAAAAACGAGTCAAAAACAGATAAAAAAGAAGTTGAAACTTCTACTGAAAGCACAGAAAAAACTGCAAAACAAAATGATGGCTTAACCCTTTTAAAAGGTGATTTTGTATATCATAACGGTGCCGCTGTTTTACAAACGCATGCAGAGATTTATGGAGTTTTGCCTTCTGGTAATTTCGATGAACTTAACAAAAAAGCTGAGGCTTTAAAAACAGAACCAACGGATATGGTTCAAATAGAGATTCGAGGCAAAATAACAAACGAAAAACACGAAATCATTCTTTGGGAAAATAAAGTTGAGGTTATTGAAATCTTAAACGTAAAACCAATTTCTAAAGATGAAAATAATACAGTAAAACTAGGAAGCTAATAATAATTTTCAAACCTCTCATAATAAATTATAAACGCCTAATCTGGTAAAATTTAGAATTTTGAGTTTTGATTTTAGAATTTGAAGAACATATGTTAAAAATAAATAATTTACACGCAAACATTGAAGACAAGAGTATCTTAAAAGGTATTAATCTTGAAGTAAACCCAGGTGAAGTACACGCTATTATGGGACCTAACGGTTCTGGAAAAAGCACTTTAGCATCTGTTGTTGCTGGTAGAGAAGACTACGAAATCACCGAAGGGAACATCGTTTTTGAAGGTGAAGATATTGAAGAATTGGCTGCTGAAGAACGTGCACACAAAGGTGTATTTTTATCATTTCAATATCCTATCGAAATTCCAGGTGTTTCTGTAACAAATTTTATAAAAACGGCAATTAACGAATCTAGAAAAGCAAGAGGTTTAGAGGATATGCCTGCTAAAGATATGTTGAAACTTATTCGTGAAAAATCTGAAATGCTAGAAATAGATAGAAAGTTTTTATCACGATCTTTAAACGAAGGGTTTTCTGGAGGAGAAAAGAAACGTAATGAGATTTTTCAAATGGCTATGCTAGAGCCTAAATTGGCTATTTTGGATGAAACCGATTCTGGTTTAGATATTGATGCACTTCGTATCGTAGCAAACGGCGTAAATAAGCTAAAAAGTAAAGACAATGCTGTTGTAGTAATTACACATTACCAACGTTTATTAGATTATATCGTTCCAGATTTTGTACACGTATTACATAATGGCAAAATAGTAAAATCTGGAGGCAAAGAACTGGCGCACGAACTTGAAGAAAAAGGGTACGACTGGATTAAAGAAGAAGTGAACGCTTAATAATAGTTATAGTATTCAGTCCCATCTTGCAAATAGCACAATACAAAATTGGTCACTCAAGATTTAAAATTATAGTAAACAGTCCACACCCTAGTTTTACTTTCACTGAAAACTAAGGCTGATATTGAAAACTGAAAACAATGGATTTAAAAGAAAAACTAGTATCATCTTTTCTAGCATTTGAAAACAAAGTGGATGTAGATGCCTATGCTCACGATGTAAGATCTGATGCTATCAAAATATTCGAAGAAAAAGGCTTTCCTTCTAAAAAAGAAGAAGCTTGGAAATATACCTCATTAAACAGTATCTTAAAAGAAGATTACAGCGTTTTTCCAAAACAAGAAAATGCTTTAGAATATAGTGAGGTAAAAAAATACTTCATTCACGATATTGATACCTATAAAATAATTTTTATAGATGGTAAATACTCATCACACCTTTCACAAACCACGCACGAGGGTATTGATGTTTGTTTAATGTCTGCTGCACTTAGCAAACCAAAATATCAGCTAATTATTGAAAATTATTTTAATAAAGCTGCAGAAAAAGACAGTTTATCAGCTCTAAATACCGCATTTTCTCAAGAAGGTGCTTATATACATATTCCAAAAAATAAAGTAGTTGAGAAACCAATACAAATCATACACTTCTCAACAGGTAACGAAGCGGCAACTATGTTACAACCTCGTAATTTAGTTGTGGTTGATGAGAATTCTCATGTACAAATTATAGAACGTCACCAAAGTTTAACAGAAAACCCTGTTTTAACCAATAGCGTTACTGAAATTTTTGCAAACAAACGTGCTATTGTAGACTATTACAAGATTCAAAACGATAACGAAAATGCCTCTTTAATAGATAGTACCTTTGTAAAACAAAAAAGAGAAAGTTTTGCATCGGTACACACTTTTTCTTTTGGTGGTAAATTAATACGTAATAATTTAAACTTCTACCAAGAAGGAGAGCGTATGGATTCTACCTTAAAAGGTATCACCATTATTGGCAACAAACAACATGTAGACCACAATACACTAGTACATCATATTGAACCGAATTGCGAAAGTCATCAAGACTATAAAGGCATTTTTTCTGATAGATCTACAGGAGTATTTAACGGAAAAGTTCTTGTAAATAAAGAAGCGCAAAAAACCAACGCATTTCAGGCAAACAACAATATTTTATTAAGCGATAAAGCTGCTATAAACACAAAACCGCAACTAGAAATTTTTGCAGATGATGTAAAATGTTCTCACGGTTGTACAATCGGGCAGTTAGATGAAAGCGCTATGTTTTATATGCGTTCTCGTGGTATTCCAGAAAAGGAGGCACGTGCACTTTTAATGTTTGCGTTTAGTAATAACGTTTTAGAATCGGTTAAAATTCCTGAACTTAAGCAACGTATTACCAAGATTATTGCCAATAAGTTAGGTGTAAATATTGGATTTGATCTATAAAATTTTTATTTGAAACTATTTCGAGTTATCCACTATATCTTTTTGTAGAAAAGCAAAAAGGTTAAGACTATGAGAATAGTCCAATGGCAACTACGGAGTTAACCTATCTGCCATGTTTGATGTAGAAACCATAAGACAAGACTTCCCAATACTTTCTAGAAAAGTAAATGGAAAACCTTTGGTGTATTTTGATAATGCTGCAACATCACAAACGCCACAACAAGTTATTGATGTTATTGTAGATTATTATTCAAATTACAACGCAAACATACATCGTGGCGTTCATAAATTAAGTCAAGAAGCTACTGATTTATACGAAGCTGCAAGACAAAAAATCCAAACCCATTTTAATGCGAAACATACGCATGAAATTATTTTTACATCGGGTACTACTCACGGTATAAATCTTGTAGCAAACGGTTTCTCATCACTATTAAAAAAAGGTGATGAAATTATTGTTTCAGCTTTAGAGCATCATAGTAATATTGTACCATGGCAAATGTTATGCGAGCGCACAGGTGCTCATTTAAAAGTGATCCCAATGAATGAAGATGGAGAACTACTGCTCTCAGAATTTGATGCACTACTCTCTAAAACCACAAAATTAGTGTTTGTTAATCATATTTCAAATGCATTAGGCACTATAAATCCTATTGAATATATCATCGATAAATCTCATGATGTTGGTGCAGCTGTACTTATAGATGGTGCACAATCAACACCACACTTAGTACCAGACGTGCAAGCCTTAGATGCAGATTTTTACGTAACATCAGCACACAAAATCTGCGGACCAACAGGAGTTGGTATGTTATATGGTAAAGAAAAATGGCTTAAAAAGTTACCACCTTATCAAGGTGGCGGTGAAATGATTGCAGAGGTAACTTTTGAAAAAACCACATACGCAGATTTACCTCATAAATTTGAAGCTGGAACACCAAACATTTGCGGCGGTATTGCTTTTGGTGCAGCTATAGATTATATGAACAGTATTGGCTTTGATAATATTGCAACGTATGAAAATGAGCTTTTAGAGTATGGCACAAAAAAACTTTTAGAAATAGAAGGATTAAAAATATACGGCACTTCAAAACACAAAACATCAGTCATTTCATTTAATCTACAGGGTATACATCCTTATGATGTTGGTACTATTTTAGATAAATTAGGAATAGCTGTAAGAACAGGACATCATTGTGCACAACCCATAATGGATTTCTATAAAATTCCTGGCACTATCCGAGCATCTTTCGCCTTTTATAATACCAAAGCAGAAATTGATACACTAGTAGAAGGTATTAAGAAAGCTAAAATGATGCTGTCTTAAAACTTTGGCGTTCTTTTTGTATATTTCATTGTAAATTATAAACTACATGAAAACAATGCTACTCATTTTTAGCATGATTGTATTACGTTGTTGTTGGGGACCAACAGAATACCAATTAATGCAAAGTCTACAAAACGATGATACTATTTTGAAAACACTTAACGGTACCTATAAAATAACAGAATTAAATCAAGAAGATGTATCCGTTTTTAAACTTAACATTACTTTTGATAATACACAAAAAAAAATATCAGGATTCTCTGGCTGTAATCGCTTTTTTGGTTCATATATTTTAAATGAAAATTCGTTAAAATTTGATGCTTTAGGTACAACTAAAAAACTATGTTCTGAAGATAAAAATGAAATAGAACGTAAACTTCTTAAAGCCATTGATAAAGCCGATAGTGTTCTTTTTGTAGAAAACGGATTTTCATTATTCTATAAGAAAAGACCTTTACTCTTAGCAACTAAGGATATTAAATCACCTCAAATGAGTTTTGAATATTCTACCGCTTCAAGGAGTGCTTATAAATATATAAAAGTTGATGAGAACACTATTACTCTTTCAAAAAAAAGAGGTACTAAATCACTAGAAATACCATGCAATGTTATACAATGGGAAACATTAGTAAAACTATCAAATGCTATTGAAATTGAAAATCTATTTGATATAAAAGCACCTAGCAAAAAATTTTTATTTGATGGTGCAGACTTAGCACATTTCAAAATAACATCAAATGGAACTACCTATGAATCTTCTCCTTTTGATCATGGAAACCCTCCAAAAGAAATTGCTAGATTAGTTAAAGAAATCTTATCAATAGTCGAAAATATTGAATAGCATTTTTTCTTGTTGTATTTTTGTGTAAAATTAAGAATGTATGAGTATTGAAGAAATTCAAAATGAAATAATAGACGAATTCTCAATGTTTGAAGATTGGGAAGAACGTTACCAATATATGATTGATTTAGGGAAAGATTTACCCTTAATTAACGATGACTATAAAACTGATAACAACATCATAAAAGGATGCCAAAGTAAAGTTTGGGTACATGCTGAAATGGACGAAAATAAAGTAGCATTTACTGCAGATAGTGATGCTATAATCACTAAAGGTATTATTGCTATTTTAATACGCGTGTTTTCAAACCAACATCCAAAAGACATTATTGATGCAGACACTGATTTTATTGATAAAATTGGATTAAAAGAGCATTTATCACCAACACGGGCTAATGGCTTAGTAAGCATGGTGAAGCAATTAAAAATGTATGCCATTGCATACCAAACACAACTCAATTAGTTTATCTGTTGATTCGTGTAATCGTTGATGCGACTAGCGAATTAAACACTAAACATTAAACATTTAAAAAAATGAGTGAAACTATAGATACTGCCGAATTAGGCGAAAAAATAGTAAACGTTTTAAAAACGATTTACGATCCAGAAATACCAGTCGATATTTACGAACTAGGATTAATTTACGATGTTTTTGTAAACGAAGATTATGATGTAAAAATATTAATGACGCTTACAACACCAAACTGCCCTGTCGCTGAAACATTACCTTTAGAGGTCGAAGAAAAAGTGAAATCTTTAAACGATGTGAAAGATGCTGAAGTTGAAATTACGTTTGATCCACCTTGGACACAAGAATTAATGAGTGAAGAGGCGAAGTTGGAATTAGGAATGCTGTAATTTTATCATATTATGAAAATTTCTATTAATTATTTTTTAATTATAATACTATTAGGTTTTATATCTTGTAATAGAATTGCCCATAAAACAAAAAATACTGTAAATAGAGGTGGTGAAGTTATTGGCGAAACTGCTACAGAATTTTTTGAGGGTGTTACAGAGGGAGTTGATAAAACACTTGAGTGTGATATTATTCTCTCCTCAAATCTACTTAAAGATGGATTAAAAACAGGATCTTATGCTATTAAAAATAAGAGTTCTGGTGGAGAAAATAATCTACTAACCTTGTATTTAATTTTTAATAAAGATTTTGACAAAATAGTTTACGCTAAAGCTTTCGATAAAAAAGGTTTAGAAATAGGACGATCAAAATTGCATATTTCTGGAATTAATGGAGAAGCAAATTACTTTGATTTTGAATTCGATAAACGAACTTATATTGGTGTAAGAAATAAAATTGTTATAGAATAAAATGCCAGACGAAATCATAAATCGCGTAGCGAAAAGTAAACTAATTACTTTAAATCTTGAGGATTATTATCCCGAGGGCAAACGTGTGTTATTCGATATTAAAGATTGGCTCTTTGAGGGTTTTGTACTTAGAGAAAAAGAATTTAGACAGAACGTTTTAGATTTTGATTGGAGTACCTATAAAAATGCATATGTAGCACTAACTTGCAGTAGTGATGCTATTATTCCTGGGTGGGCATATATGCTATTAAGCATTCAACTAGAGCCTTATGTTAAAAAAGTAATTATTGGTAATTTAAAACAGTTGGAAACATCTATTTACCAAGACATTATTAATAATTTAGAGGTTTTAGAATATGAAGGTAAGCCCATAATAATTAAAGGGTGTGCCAATAAACCTGTACCACAAAACGCATATATCATGCTGTCTACCAAGCTAAAACCTATAGCAAAATCTATTATGTATGGTGAAGCTTGTTCTTCTGTACCGCTTTACAAAAAAAATAAGTGACCTTTATATATTTACGGGGTCTTAAAAACGTATTATTTAAAATTCTATTAAAAAGAATTCAATAAACATTTGTTAAAAATTAATTTATATTTGCCAACATTTTAAAAACTGACAATGATGAAAAAACTATTATTTTTCGCAATTTTATTACTTAGTGTTTCTGCCTTTCAAGCACAAACAAAAGAAGAGTTAGAAACTCAAAAAGCTGAGAAACAAGCTGTTGCAGATGCTGCAAAAGCAGAAGTTGATGCATTACAAGCTAAAATAGATGCGCTTCCAGGGTGGAGAAAAGGTGCATTTGGTACTATTGGTGGTAGCTTATCTGGCTTTAATAACTGGTTTGCACAAGGTGCACCAAACAATAACTCTGGTAATATTGGTTTTACCGTTAATGGATTTGCTAACTTGATTCAAGAGAAATTCTTTTGGAGAAACAGTTTAACAACTAACCTAAACTGGGTAAAATTAGACAATAAAGATATCGCTACGGATAGTGATAGTTTTGAGCCTACTACAGATGTATTTAATATTTCATCTTTATATGGTAGAAACATTTCTAAAACACTTGCTGCATCAGCATTAGCGGAATACAGAACAACTATTTTAAATAACTTTAATGATCCTGGATATTTAGATGTTGGTATTGGTGCTACATGGACGCCTATTGAAAACTTAATAGTAGTAGTACACCCATTAAACTACAACTTTGTTTTTGCTGATGACAATACTATTTTTAACTCATCTCTTGGTGCTAAAATTGTTGCAGATTATACAAGACAAATTGGTGCTGTTGGGTTTAAAACTAACTTATCAGCTTTCCAAAGTTATGAATCTAGCGATTTATCAAACTGGACCTGGACTAACTCTTTTAGCTACACGTTATGGAAAATGATTGGTGTTGGGTTTGATTTTGGTTTAAGAAATAACAAGCAAGAAGCATTAAACTATTCTAGAAATATTTTAGGTAATGCTGGTGAAACTTTTGATTCTGTAGATAACGATTTACAAACATATTACACATTTGGTTTAAGCTACAATTTCTAATTTTGCTTAACTAAAATTTAAAAAAAAAGCACTTTCCAATAAAAATGGAAAGTGCTTTTTTTTTGCGTTTAGAATTGTAGATCTTCTCTAAGCTTAGCATAAAACCTATCCTTTTTAAAACCCTTGTAAAAACAAAGCTAGCAACCTCAAAATTTTGATAAGTATCTAATTTAGATAAAATACTCGAAGTAAAATTACTTCATATCCTCGTAATTATAATCAGGATATAAGAAGTGATTATATGGAAAACGGGTGACATGTATTTCTCTAACCTCATCATATACACGTTTTTTAAAATCTTCTAAATTGCTTTTATTAATAGCTGAAATAAACAAGGCATTGTTACCAACTTTACTCATCCAGGTACTTTTCCACTCCTCTAATGTATAATGGCGTTTGGTTTTTTCGGTATCTAGCTCATCTTCATCTATAGGTTCAGGTTGGTAGGCGTCAATTTTATTAAACACCATAATTGTGGGTTTGTCGCTACTTTTTATTTCACCTAAAATTTTATTTACAGAAGCTATATGTTCCTCAAAATTTGGGTGCGAAATATCAACTACATGTAATAATAAATCAGCTTCTCTAACCTCATCTAGCGTACTTTTAAAACTATCTACCAATTGGGTTGGTAACTTGCGTATAAATCCAACCGTATCACTTAATAAAAATGGTAAATTTTGAATGACTACTTTTCTCACTGTGGTATCTAAGGTAGCAAATAACTTATTTTCTGCAAAAACTTCACTTTTACTTACAACATTCATTAAAGTAGACTTTCCAACATTAGTATAACCCACAAGTGCCACACGAACCATTTTACCACGGTTACCACGTTGTACCGCCATTTGCTTATCAATAGTTTTTATACGCTTTTTTAATAAAGCAATTTTATCGCGTACAATACGTCTATCGGTTTCTATCTCGGTTTCTCCAGGTCCGCGCATGCCTATCCCCCCTTTTTGGCGCTCCAAGTGCGTCCACATACCTCTTAATCGTGGTAATAAATACTCACATTGCGCCAATTCTACTTGTGTTCGGGCATAACTAGTTTGGGCACGTTGCGCAAAAATATCGAGTATTAAGTTAGTACGATCTAAAACTTTTACATCTAATATTTTACTAATATTACGTTCTTGTGCTGCAGATAATTCGTCATCAAAAATGGCAGTATCGATATCATTTTCCTTTATAAACTTAAGAACATCTTCCATTTTTCCAGAACCAATAAAGGTTTTAGCATTAGGCATATCCATTTTTTGAGTAAAACGTTTTACGGCGTAACCACCTGCTGTAAATGTTAAAAACTCCAACTCATCTAAATACTCTTTAAGTTTAGTTTCGTCTTGATCTTTTGTTACAATGCCTATTAAAACTGCCTTCTCTAATCCCATATATGCCTTACGATTATAAAAATTTTACGTTAACAAAGTTACGCAATTGCTGGCATTTTAAAGTTTCTAAATTTAAACCTATTTTTGACCCATGATAGACGATTTTAATGATATACCCATACGCCACGATATGCAAACTGTAGCGTTTTATAATATTGAAAATTTATTTGATTTAAAAGATAGTAAATTAACGCATGACAACGATTTTTTACCCGAATCGGTAAAGCGATGGACGCCAAAACGCTATAAAAATAAGTTACGTAAATTAGGGTATGCTATTTCAAATATTGGGAAACAAGACACTGGAAAACATCCTGCGATAGTTGGTTTAGCTGAAGTAGAAAATGCCAAAGTGTTACAAGATTTGATAGACTCTAAACACCTTGAAGATTGTAATTATCAATATGTGCATTTTGATTCTTTAGACGAACGCGGTATTGATGTTGCCATGTTATATGATACTTCTGTTTTCAAAGTTTCGCATACTGAAACTTTTACTGTGCCTTTAACCGATGATAACGGCACACCTGATTACACGCGTGATATTTTACTCGTTGGAGGAATTTTAGATGGTGAAACAATGTATTTTATAGTAAATCATTGGTCGTCTAGACGTGAAGGACAAAAAGAATCTGAGCCCAAACGGTTAGCAGCTTCAGAAAAGGTGAGCGAAATTATTTCCGCCTTAACTCAAAAAGATGAAAACGTAAAAATTATGGTAATGGGCGATTTCAATGATACGCCACAAAATGAAAGCTTAAAACGCTTAGTAGCAGACCACGGTTTATTTAATCCTTTTGAAACCTTACGCTCTTTTACACGTGGTACAGTTAAACACAGAAGACAGTGGTTTACATTCGACCAAGTTTTAATATCTACTAACTTTTTTAAAAGTTCTAAAAAAGAATTTGAATTCTTTAAAGCAAATATTTTTGATGCAGATTTTTTAAAGACGTTTAAAGGGCATTATAAAGGTGCGCCGTATAGAACTTATGCTGGAAAAAAATATAAAGGTGGTTATAGCGACCACTTTCCTGTTTATACTATTTTGAAAAAATAATTATATAGATTGAAATAGAATATATGCTAAAGCTAAAACAGTAAAAGGGAGTAACCAAAGTATCCAAATACTATAAGCTTGTTTTTTTTGTTGTAATCGTTTTGCGTTAAGTAAGTTTCGCTTTTTGCCACTGTATTGCATCCAGTTTTTAAAAAATGTAGCGACTGCTAACAGTACTAATAGTGTCCAAGCTTTGTAAGAAGACATCGTATCCACATGCATTTGCCTAAAAAAGCCGGCAAAAAAAACACCTAAGAGTAATAATAAACTACATTGCAATACTGAAACATATACTGTAGCCATTTTAATAGCTTTTTTGCTTTTCTTCTTTTTGTAATATTGAAATATATTAAGAAAAAAAGAGTCGAATAGTGTCATATAGTTGAAGTTACTGTAAAGGTATCATTATTCTACAAAATCCACACTAATATCATCCAACTCATAAATCCCATCAAAACTATCTTGCCCGCCACCAGTATATTTAAAAGCGACATGAATAGTTCCTGAAATACAAGACAAATCCACAGTTCCAGAGGTGAACCACTCTACAAAAGAATCTGAATCTTTTACCACATAGGCATCACTTAAAATTTGCCATGTGGCACTTGTAACCCCATCTTCAGTACCATCCCAATCATCAGCATAAAATACTTCCATAAAACTACTATCGGCACGACTACTTGAGGTTTTAAAACGTAAGGTTTCACCGTCTTGAGCATCCAAATCAAATTCTGGAGTAATAAGCCAACCTATATTACTCACATCACTGGAACCTCCAGATTGAAATCTACACGAGCGTCCTAAAGAAGAATTTACGGCTGTAGATGTTGATGTCCACGCTTCCCATGCTTCTGTGCCTACTTCAATATAATTTGTCCAACCATTACCTTCAATTGGGCGGTTATTGCGCTGCGATTCAAAATCTTCAAAAAATAAGTTTCCTGTACCAAAACTAGATGCTATGCCACATGAAAACTCTAATGGATCGCAACGCGCTGTATTATCAAAACTTAAATCCGATGAACTTTTTGGAAGTAACACACTAAAATCATCCCTAAAATCTCGACTATAAATCCCTATCACACTCCCATTTCCTTGTGGCACTAACAAGGTTTTAAAGTCGGAAAATGTGCTGGTTTGCATGATAATTTGTGCGCCAGAATTACAACTCTCCATTAAGCGCAACCCATCAAACTCATCAAAAGATTCACTAGCAAATGTAGCACCTAACTCAAACCTATTCAGTTGCATATTATCTAACTGAATTAAAGTGTTTTCGTCTGCTTGGGTTAATTCAGGAATACGCACAACTTTTGGCTGTATCTCAGCAATAGTATTGGTTCTTAACACAATATCACGATATTCTGAAGCCTGAATTTGCCCTACATTTACACCATTTTCACTTCCAATAGTAACCACACCGTTAGATTCGCCCACAGCCAATCCCTGCAATTTCACAAGTACTTTTTGCCCAAATTGATAAGTATCTGACAAACTACTTTGATTAATATCAATTTTAAAACCTAAACGCGGATCATTATCAGGACTGCTATCATCAATTTTATTCTGAATAATCAATTCCTCAAAAAAGTTCCCACCTTTATCCGAAGACACTACATAACCTTCAATATAAATATCATCTCGAATTACCGCAATCCCATTTCCACCGTTTACCGCTTGCTCAAAAAGTGACTTTACAGCCTTAAACGTGGTTAGCTTTTCTCTGGGAATTACAGGATCTTCAGTCTCAATATTTGGCACACCAAAATCGTCGTCGTTTACGCAGGAAATTGCTAAAAATCCCAATATTCCAATCAAAATGTTATTCACTTTTTTCATAACATATACTTTTAATACATTTTATATTTTGGGCGTTACCCTAAAGGGTCGGGCTTTCACTACTCAATCCCTCCTGCGTCGGGGATTTCAAACATGCCGTTCAATCCCTAACGCGGTCTCATCCGCCAGTGCTTTTTTATTCATTTTATAATAACTTATCTGTAGTATTGAGATCCTGAAACGAGTTCAGGATGACAATTCACAGAATTGTCAAAACCTATAATTCACATTTAAAAAATACGTAGCACCGCGTCCGTACCAATACTTAGAGCCAAAAACGGGTATATCCAAAGCTTGGTCGTCTCGCAATTGTCTAAAGTTCGCATTTCGCCCTTGTTCAAAACCTCCAGTTCTAAACACAGCGTCCAACAGGTTATTCACACTTGCAAAAATGCTTATATACTTATTCCCTATTTTCCAAGATTTACCACCTATTAAATTTACCACCATATAATCATCAAAACGTTCTTGTCGTAATAATTCTCTAGCCAAATTTTCATCATAATCATTAAACGTATTGCCATCAAAATCGGTTGTAAAATTTGACGAACGTGTTAGCGGACTCACATCAATATACGTATTAGTAAAGAAATTTACGGTTGCTCCAAACCACCAAAAATCAGGGTCGCGGTACTCAAATCCCATGGAATATGCCCTATGTGGTCCAGCCGCAATCTTGTAATTCTTTAAATTCGACGTTCCAAAATCCTTAAAGCCATCTACAAAACCCGCAGCAACCGATTCATCATCAGCTTCTGTGGTTAAAAATAAATTTGGATTATTGGCATAGGTAAATTGCCCCACAGAAGCCACACCTTTCAATTTAATTGTTGGTGTTACTTGTGCCTCAATACCCAATTCGCCGCCAATGTGTTGCTTATCAATTCCTTGTAAAATCTCTTGAATAAACGCCACATTATCGCCACCAATACCATCTGCAAAAAAGAATGATATCTCATTTGCATCTTGAATTTTAGTATAATACCCTGTAATTTTTGCCTTAATAATTGGCGACCTGAATATATAGCTCAGATCTGTAGACAATATTTTTTCTTCTGTAATATTTGGTACTACATTATGGTTTTCTCTAGAATTAGAAAATGTATTTCTTAACGATGGCGCTCTAGTAATAAATCCAGCATTTGCCGTCAATAAATGTTTTCCCGATATTTTGTACGTTAAACCACCTTTTGCTCCAAAACCTGTAAAGTTTAGTTTTTCACCTTTACCCAAAGAGTTATCAGGAAACGCTCCATTTTGGTATAAACCCTCTCTTTGATATTGCGTATTGGTAACACTAGCAGACAAGAAAAAATCTAGTTTATTATATCTAAACTGTGCTTGGGCAAACCCTTTAATCACATTGGCAAACAGGTTATAATTGTACTTAAATGTATCGCCAACACCCACCAGTCGGTTTGGATTTTGCAAATCGTTTTGAGCTTCAGTTACATTTTCAGCAAACTGATCGATATCTAAATACGTATCAGCCCCAAGTAAATCTAAAACCTCGGCAAAATTCTCTGATTTTAAGGCCTGTACACTCAAACCCGCGTTTAAAATGATGTTATCATTTAACGCTGAATTTAAAATAGAATTAAACGTTAATTGAGTATCATCTACTCTGTCTTCATATAATGCATATCTCGCGTTACCACCGTTTTGGGCATTTGAAATATTCGCTTCGTAAAATGTGTTCCAATCTACCTGACCATCATTTTGAAATTCACGTAAGGCTAAAAATGCAAATTGTAAATCGTTAGGGAAGTTCCGTTCAAAATAGCTTGGTAAATTTTGATAATATGCCGGACTTGGGTTTGCACCACCACCTTCTGGCACACCATTTTCCAAATCGGTACCATTGTTATCCAATCTGCTATTCCCTAGTTTTCCAAATTGATAAGCTACGTTTGTATTCAACGTAGTTTTTGAAGAGATATCCCAATAATGGTTCAGCATAAAAATTGGTTCTTCAACTTCTTTAATTCGCGAATTGCGTTGTTCTCCATTTTGAAACCCCCAATACTCATTATATCTAATGCCTTTTAAATCAAAAACTTCTTGGGTGTTAGGTGATGATTTTCCTCTACGATTAGGCGCGTAAATTGCTGTAAAATTTAAACTATGGCTATCATTCAATTTTTTTTCAACAGATAAAAAGAAAGAGTTAGCATCATAAATCGTAACATCTTGATACCCCTCATTTCCCCAACGTCTTCCTAAAGACATGGTATATGCCCAATTATTTTTTAGTAATCCTGAAGCATACGTTGCTAATAAACGATTGGTATAACTTCTATTTGAAGACGAATACGTTAACCGCCCACCTTCTCTAGCCTGAGAGGCTCTTACGTTAATATTTGTAGTTCCTAAAATACCTCCAAAATTATAATCAGATGGCGCTAAACCTGTGGTTAATTCTTGATTACGCATTACGTCGTTTAAACCGCCCCAATTGCTCCATTGTGGTCTGCCATTAAACAATTTATTCATTGGAATGCCATTGATAAGCACAGAGCCATTTTCAGAATCTAAGCCTCGTAATCTAAAAAACGACTGACTAAATTCAAATGCAGCAGTTCTTTGAAATACATCTAAAGATGATGATAATAAACCTGTAATATTATCAGCTCCAACGGCGTCATTATCTAACTCATCATCAGAAAGTGTAATAGTAAATAAATCTTGACTTTGAGATATATCCCGCTCTAAAGTCATATCACTTATATCAACCGTTTGTGCTTCATTTATAACAATCGGAAAACGTTTGGTAGTATATCCTGTTTTTGAAATTTTAAGAATTTGCTCTCCAAAAGGCATATTTGTATCAAAAAGAAACTCCCCTTGAACATCTGTAAGCATTACTAATTGTGTGCCTTCTAATTCAACAGTCACATTCAAAATAGGCTGAAAAGACACGGCATCTTTAACGCTTCCTCTTACAATAGTCTGCTGAGAAAAGCTGAAAATGGAAAAAAATCCGAATAAAAAAATGAGGGTTATTTTATTCATACTTACCTTTACGACACCAAAATACCAAAAAGTAACTGATTGATTCTAAAAAACTTGAGTCAATACTATAACTTTGGCTTAGGTTTTGTAATATACAAACTGTAATCCTTTATTGATGAATTTTTTTAAACTTACAACATTTATTATTTTCTTGAGTATCACAATACACTTGAATGCTCAAGAAAAAAAATTTAAAATACACACCATTGCCTTTTACAATTTAGAGAACTTATTTGATACTATAAACGATCCTTTAAAATTTGATGAATATAGCCCTATAATGGAATTAAAAACCAATCGTGCGGAAGCTTATGATCAAAAAACAAGAAATATGGCACGTGTAATTTCTGAAATTGGTAAAAAAGATACACATAATACTCCCGTAATTCTTGGTGTTTGTGAGGTTGAAAATAGAACTGTTTTAGAAGATCTTGTAAATGATTCCCTTTTGATTGAAAAAGATTATGGTATTATACATCATGATTCTCCAGATGCGCGAGGTATTGATGTAGGACTATTATATCAGAAAAGTCTATTTACACCCACGCATACTAATACTTATGAATTAAAAATATACGACGACCAAGATGGAAAACGTATCACGACTAGAGACCAATTGGTGGTAAGTGGCCAGTTGGAGGATGATATGATTCATATTATTGTAAATCATTGGCCATCAAGACGCGGTGGAGAAGCAAGAAGCAGTCCTAAACGAGTAGCCGCTGCAAAATTGAATAAACGAATTGTAGATTCGCTTCAAACCGAAGACCCTTATGCTAAAATATTTATTATGGGTGACATGAATGACAACCCTAATAATCCAAGTTTAAAGGATGCTTTAAAAACTAAAAGGAAACGCAAAAAAGTCGATTTTAAGGAGCTTTATAATCCTTACGAAAACTTTTATCGGGAGGGCTTAGGCACAACTGCCTACAGAGATAATTGGAGTTTATTTGACCAAATTATCGTATCTAAACCGCTTCTTGAAAAAGAGTATTCATCCTTTAGATACTATAAAGCTGGTATTTTTAACAAGAACTATTTAATTACTTCAAATGGGAAATATAAAGGTTACCCTTTTAGAAGTTGGAGTGATGGTGGTTTTAGTAATGGCTATAGCGATCACTTTCCTGTTTATGTGTATGTTATAAAAGAGATCCCCTCTGTCCTATCGGACATCTCCCCTAAGGGGAGAAATTAAAAAGACCTATCAGGTTTTAAAAACCTGTGAGGTCTAAAACTATTTAAAAACGTCTTACCCTAACCAAGCACTCCACGGAATTCTTGATAAAAATAAGACTAGTGCTATGGTGTAAAAAATAGCAATGATTTTTAGTTTAGGACCTGATGTTAGCTTCTTTTTATGTTTTGAGTAGCCAATCGTAATTAAAGCTACGGCAATAATATTTATAGTTGGGTGCTCAACAAGATACAATCTGTTAATAGCATCTTTCATAACACCGCCCATTCCTAGTTCGCTAAATAAAGCTAATCTTGGTGAAACAAAGTATAATACCAAGCCAATTAATAATTGAATGTGCGAAACAATTAAAGTAAATAAAGAAATTCTAAAGTCTTTAGGGCTATATTCTTTTCCTGTAACAGATTTAAATAACGCATTACCAGTTGCAAGAATAAGTATTAAAAGCACTAAATAAGCCCAATAGGAATGTAATACTTGAATAGTTTCGTACATGATTTTATAGTTTTTAGAAGTTCAAAAATAATGATTTTAATTCATAAAAAAACCGCTTCTTAGTAAGAAGCGGTTTAAATTATTCAATAAATTATTACCATTTATTCTCTGCAGCATCACCGCCCCAAATAAGAGTAGCTATAAAAGGATTATCTATAAATGGGTTTCGATTACCTTGAGCACCAAAAATTACAGTATTTCGCTGTACTTCAAAATCTGACACAGGATCTTCTCTATTCCATTTTAGAAACAGCTCTATTGAACCGACTTTTGTAAACGTTTCTCCATATCTTATATTTAAATACAGTATCATTCGTGCTACATCACCTTTCCATTCGTCTCCTGGATACCAAGAATTCTCATTTATCAAGGCATTGCTACCACTGCTATCTACAAATCTAAAGTTAGACCTACTGCTATTTACAGCAGCATCGCAAGCTCTTAAATGATGTAAATCTGAAAAAGCTTCACCTTCATCCCTTTCGGCTAATAGTGATTGAGGATATACATGCTCAGTATTAAATGTTTGTGGCGTATGAGAATTAGAACCAGACGTCCATTCTCGTTCATCTCTACTCTCTCCAGTATACATTAAAACAACATTTGCCGTATTACTTAAATCTTCATCAGCATCATATAAGAAATTATGCCGTTGCCCATAAGTTAATATTGTGGTGTGTTTTGTTTGTGTTAAACTTTCTATTTCGTCAAACATTATAGTTACATCTTCTACAAATAAAACATCATTATAATAATTTTGTAGAGCTATTGGGATATTAAAATTAATACCTGCAACTACATTTATAGTTACATTAGCTGTAGCACATGTTTGATTTTGAGTATCATTATCGCATATTGTATAGGTAAAAGTATCTTCTCCTATAAAATTACTACTAGGCGTATATACTACACTACCATCAGCTTGCAATATTGCACTACCTTGTATAGTATTTGTATCAAGTTCCAAAATTGTGGTTCCAGCGATAACAACATCATTATCTAAAAGATCTGAAATTGTAAGCGCCATAGTATTTGAAGCATTATAATTATCATCTATGGCGTTTATACCATCTTCTACGGTTATCCTAACAGGCGCTGAAGAGCAATTACCGTTATCATCACAAATGGTATAAGTAAAAATATCTTCTCCAACGAAATCAGTTTTAGGTATATACATCACAATTTCATTATCTAGTGTGACATCACCTTCTGTATTGGCAATTTTATCAACTGATGAAATGGTTACATTACTTTCTAAAACATCATTAGATGTTAAATCATCTATGGTTAAAGTTTTATTTGCGATAGTGATATAGCTATCTTCAACTGCTATAGAAACATTACCTTTTTCAACATCAATAAAAACAGTGGCCGTAGAACAATTATTTTGTACTGTTTCGCAAATTGTATAACTAAAAGAATCTTTTCCAATAAAATTGTTTTCTGGAGTAAATGTAATTATGCCATTAACATTTACAACTCCGCCTTTGGTATTAATTGTGTTCAATTCTAAACTCGTTCCTTGAACGTTTTCATCATTTCTTAAAATATCTGAAATTACAATTTCTCTATTCTGCACCGTAGTATATAAATCATCGAAAGCAACTGGTTTGGGAACTGGTGGTTCAATTGAATCTGAACTAGAGCAATTTGTAATAAATAGAACAACTAACGCGAATTTAATTACTTGTATTGTCTTCATAATGCTATATTAAATATATAAAGCCAGTATTAGGATACTGGCTTTATATGTTATACTTAATGAGATATTTTATTGGATAACATAAATATAATCTCCGCTTTCGCTTAATTCTAAAAGATATGTTTCTGTTCCTGTAGGAAATGCAGAAATAGTAATTTCATATCTTTTACCTACTTCCGTATCTGGAAAATTTGCTTTTAATACAATATTGAAAGCCAATAATAGTTCGTCTTCATCCCAAAAAGTAGAACCACCTTCTCTTCTATTAAAATTACCGAAACGTTCTAAATTCTCTAATTCGTCTGCTAAATCTTCTATTGATGCTAACTCGGTTACTACCCTTTCATAATCATCAGATATGAACTCATACGGGATCGCATTATTTGGCTCCCACCTTCCGTTATTGTACGTAAACTTAAGTGTTGCTGCTGGTGCTAACCAAGATGTTCCAAATTCATAAAATGTACCTCTTGTTAATGTTCCTGTAGAACCTCCAAAAAAGAACTGATATACCAAAAATATATTATCATCTTCTTGTGCAAAAGGAAATTCTCTAGCTACAAATGTTGGCAAATAATTTTCTGGTAATACAGAGTTACTAAAGTTATTAAATCGTCCTGGGGCTCCCATCTCGTCGTAATCAGTATCTTTTAACACATAAACATTGTCTTCATCTAAAATTTCCCAATTTGTACCATTGTATCTTAAAAAGGCAAATAACTGATCTGTTGACCCTTCTAACCCTCCTGCTTTTACATTTATCTGTCTTACTCTCCATCTTGTAGAAGCAGAGTCTGTAGATTCGTATTTTAAAGCTATGTTAACTATTTCTCCATCGAAGTTAGAAACATCTACATCTTCAGACAGTACATAGTCATTATCATTGTTAGTAGGTACCGTTGTAAATGTTACTTCTTCCCAGGTAGCAGTTGTGACATCTCCTGTATAATCTGTAGCAATTAATACTTGAATACCTAAATTATCTGGATTACCAAATCTGAAATTTTGATTAATTTGTATTCTTAGGTTTGCACTATCAGAAAAATCAAGAACTGGCGAAACTAACCAATCTTCATTTTCAAAATTAGAACCACTACTAAAACCACTCATTTGTACATTACCGAAATCTACACCTTCAGACCAAGATTGATCTCCTGTTATATCAACTGGTATCCACCCTTCAAAAGCACCAAAATTAGTTTCGCTAATTACTCTAGTACCATCTTCAGGAGCTTCGTTAAACTTAAGATATTCTACTCTAGTTATATCTCCTTCTTGTGGCGTTGAATTTACTCTAGCTACAATAGTTTCTAAAAAACTTTCTTCACTTTCACTAGGTAGAAATGCTCCAGACCCTTGAGTTGGATAATCAGAAGCTCTTAACTCGTACTTATCAGCTGTGATATATCTTAAAAAATCTTCATCATTAGTATTGCCACCAGGTGTGTAACTTACATCTACAAATACATTTAGACCATCTACTGCTGTATTTATTCTATTGGATAAAATAGGAGCAATTTTAATTTCTGCATCTTCTATTGAAGGGAATGCATTAAATATTTCGTAAAAATCGTCTTCCTCATCATCAAAACCCTCAAAATCATCTGAAGTTAATTCATAAGTGATATCGTTTAAAATTGGTGTAGCCTCTCCTGCTTCTCGAAAAGCTTCATCTAGTTCGTCGTTACATGATACAAGTAATACACCACATAAAAATGTTACGATTAAATAATTTAAATTTTTCATTTTTTTAAATTTTATTTTAAAGACTAATTCTAAAATCTTATTGTAGTACTTACACTAAACGTTCTTCCAGGGCCAAAAAATACCTCAGCTCCAGCAGCAGTTCCTCCATTATCGTCTGCTCTTGTAATGTATAATTGATTGAATACGTTATACATTCTTGCACTTATTGTAGCATCTAAATCTGAGATTTTGAAATTATGGCGAAATGATGCATCGAATAAATGATAATTAGGTACTTCATAAGGATCTCTCCTTAGAAAGTCAATTCTTTCTTGATTATTTAAATCTTCCTGACTTAAAACACGGTCGCTAGGATCAAAATCAGCATAATATCTATCATAATAATTATAATCAATAAAAAATGAGGTCTCTGGTGATATATCTAGTCTCAAATTTAAACCTGCTGTGGTTTGAGCAGATCTACCTACAGGCAAATCTGTTACCAGAACTCTAAATTCATCTTGAACAACCTGGTTTTCATCTAATCTTACTACATCTACATCATCTAACCACTTCCAGTTTCCTAAAGAAACAAAACCTTTTAAGTTTAAAAAGTTATAGGGTCTGTATTCAAAATCTACTTCTACACCTTGATGTAATGCATTTATTCCTGTAATATTATCAAAAACTTGTTGATCTGCTGTTTCTCCACCAGGTAGTTGTACTTGTTCAGTTCTATTTCTAGTTTCAGTACGGTCACTCCACCTTGTATTATATAGATTTACATTAACAGCTAGTTTATCTGTTCTTAAACCATAACCTAATTCTAAACTAAAAATTTTCTGGTTTTCTGCTTCTGTATTTGTGGCATCGTTATCATTAGTTGGCCATATAGCATTTGGAAATGGGGCTCTTTCAAAATATCCTATATTAAAAAATGCATTATGATAATCATCAACTCTATAATTGGCTCCAGTTTTAGCACCAAAACCAGTAAAATTAATCCAATCTGTTTTTCTATTGGGATCACTAGGTGTTTTTAAAAATAAATCTTCCCTTTGATATTGTGTTTGCGATACATTACCTGCTACGAATGCAGAGATATCATCTTTATCGTACTCTAACTGACCAAAACCTCCGCCAATTCTTAATAAAGTTTTGGTATGAAATAAAAATTTATCTCCAGTTCTTAATTGGTTTTGAGGGTTGTTAATATTTCCATTATCTAGCTCTACTAACTCACCACCTAATAAATCATCTATTTCTCGGAATCTTTCGTACTCTCCATATTTAACATCTAAACCTAATGTTAAATCTAATTCATCATTAATTGTTTTATTGTAATTAGACAAAAGTCCATACCAATAGTGTTTATTAATACTAGCTATTAAATAAGAATTGGAAATTCTGTTAGCACTATTATTTCTAACAACTTGGTCGACGTCTACAGGTCCGTAATCTCCTAATCTAAGACTATTATTTATAAAAGCACTAGAACTCGAGTCTAAACCATCGCCTTGGTCAAAAATAATTCCACCTACACCAGAACTATAATACAATGAGGTTGCTAATTTAGATTCATCATCTATATTCCAATAATGAGACAAACCCATTAAAGGCTTGTGAAAAAAGTTTTCACTTAAACTAAAAATTTCTCCATTTCTTATTCCAAAGTCTGAATTAGTTCTAATACCATTTGGGCTTTGTTTGGTTTGCTGTAGAGTTAATCTTTCAAACCTAGTGCCATGTCGTTGTGGAGCACCAGTAGCTGTAAAAACTAATTTATGATTATCATTGAATTTTTTAGATATACCAGCAAAATAAGTAAATGCATCAAAAGGTGTTCCATCTACGTAACCATCACCAAAAGTTCTATCTGCATAAATAGTTGCTGAGAAACCATTGGTTAGTCCTGTAGATAACTTAAGTGCATATTTATTATAACCATTATTGCCTAAACCGTAAGAAAACATTCCACCCTTGTTAGCATTAGTAGTTTCTGTAATTATGTTGACTGTACCACCTATTGATGGCACTGCTAATTTGGATGCCCCTAAACCTCTTTGGGTTTGGGTAAATTTAGTTACATTACCAATACCAGCCCAGTTAGACCAAAAAACTCGACCATCAAGAAAATCATTTACTGGAATTCCATTTATAACAACTGCTACGTTTTCAGAATTAAACCCACGTAAGGTAATTTCTCCATCTCCAAAACCCCCACTTCCTCTTGTGGTAAAAACACCTGGAGTAGATTTTAAAATCTCTACAAATTCTTGGTTTCCTAATTTTTGAGCTATTTCCTCTTGTTTAATAGTAGATACAGCAACTGGTGTCTTTCTATCAACAGCAAGAGACGCGAAAATTTGAATTTCTCCAAGACCTACTTGGCTAGATTCCATTTTCACATTACTTAAAGTAACATCACCAGAAAATGTAATTGTTTTTGTAGTATAACCTACATAGGTTATCACAATTTCTCCAGAATCTTCTAGTGTAGTAATTGAAAAATTACCATCAAAATCAGTAGTAACTCCATTTGAAGTTCCTTTTTCGATAACATTTGCACCGGGTAAAGGTAAGTTTGAACCTACCTCAACAATAGTACCTGTTATTGTACTTTGAGCTATGGCAACAGTCGTAAATAACGAAACTATTACCATAATTAATAAATTAGTTGTTTTTTTCATGATTTTTGAAAAATTATTTAATAATTTGAAATTAGTCACGTCAAAAATACTGATAATTATAAGATTAACATTAACTAAATGTTAAGAGTTTTAACAGTTTTTATTAACAAAAAAGCATCGATATCAACGATATCGATGCTTTTAGTGAAAATTATGCAATGTTTTAAGAGTTTTCTTTATAATAATTCAACAAGTTAGAAGTAGAATTATCGTGTTCATTTTTGGTGTTTCCAGTAAATTCTTTTAAAATTTTACTTGCTAATTGCTTCCCCAATTCTACACCAAATTGGTCGTAGCTAAAAATGTTCCAAATTACGCCTTGTACAAATATTTTATGTTCGTACATAGCTATCAGTTTTCCTAAACTTTCTGGTGTTAACTTTTTAATAAAAACAGTATTGGTAGGTTTATTGCCTTCAAACACTTTAAATGGTATTATAGTTTCTGGAGTTCCTTCTGCTATTACTTCTTCTTTTGTTTTCCCATTAAGTAATGCCTCAGTTTGTGCTAAGAAATTTGAAATTAATTTGTCGTGATGATCCTGATTTCCATGTAGCGATTGTGTAAACCCAATAAAATCTGCAGGAATTAATTTAGTCCCTTGATGTATCAATTGAAAAAAGGCATGTTGTGAGTTCGTTCCTGGTTCTCCCCAAATTAATGTTCCAGTTTCGTAATCTACTGGGGTTCCATTTCTATCTATACTTTTACCGTTACTCTCCATAATACCCTGCTGAAGGTATGTAGCAAATTGATTTAAATATTGAGAGTACGGAATAACAGCTTCACTTTCTGCCTTAAAAAAATTATTGTACCAAACGCTTATCAAGGCTAAAACAACAGGAATATTCTTATCAAAATCTTCAGTTTTAAAATGCTCGTCCATTTTATGTGCGCCTTCTAGTAAACTTGCATAATTGTTGTAACCTACCGCTAAACTAATAGATAAACCTACAGCACTCCACAACGAAAAACGGCCGCCAACCCAATCCCACATAGGGAATATATTATTAGCATCTATTCCAAAATTTTTAACTGTATCTATATTGGTTGAAACTGCCACAAAATGATTTGCTATATCTTTTCCGGTAGCTGATTTTAAAAACCAAGATTTTAAGGTATTGGCATTTGAAATGGTTTCTTGTGTAGTAAAGGTTTTAGAAACAATAACAAATAGTGTTGTTTCTGGATTTAAGTTTTTAATAACTTCGTTTACATGATCGCCATCAACATTACTTACAAAATGTGTTGTTAAGTGATTTTTATAATATTGAAGTGCATCTACTACCATTGCCGGTCCTAAATCTGAGCCACCTATACCTATATTTACTATATCTGTAAATTGTTTACCTGTAAAGCCTTTTCTTGCACCATTAACAACTTCATTTGTAAAACCTTCTATTTTTTGTTTTACCTCATGTATTTCAGGTATTATATTTTTACCATCAACAGTTACAACAGCAGATTTTGGTGCTCTTAAGGCTGTATGCATTACCGCTCTCCCTTCAGTTTTATTTATTTTTTCACCAGAAAATTGACTTTCAATTGCTGCTTTTAATTTTACATCATCTACTAGCTCTAAAAGATATTGAAAAGTTTCATCTGTAATTCTATTTTTTGAAAAATCTACATAAAAATCATCAAATGTTATTGTAAACTTATTTGCTCTTTCTGGATCTTTGGCAAATAAATCTTTCATATGAAGATCTTTAGTGTCTTCAAAATGAACTTTCAACTTATTCCATGCATTAGTAGTTGTAGGATTTACATTTGGTAGTGCCATATTATGAATTTGATTGCTGAATTACAGTCTCGAGCATTTCTTCCTCTGCTGTAATTTGTGGTTTAAAATTTATGTTATCTAGCTCAAATTTTATGGGTTCAATAAAATCTAAGTATTGAATTTTTAAAGAATCAGAAATTGGTTTAGCTTCGGGTAACTTTTGCTTAAACGGATCAACCTGTCTACCATTTTTCCAAAAACGATAACACACGTGTGGCCCTCCTGTATTTCCTGTCATACCAACCCATCCAATTACATCACCCTGTTTTACAAATTGCCCAACTTTAGCTTTACGTTTGCGCATGTGTAAATATTGGGTTTCGTAAGTAGCGTTATGACGAATTTTTACATAATTACCATTACCGCCTCTACGTTCAGATTTTGTAACTGTGCCGTTAGCTGTAGCCATTATAGGAGTGCCAATAGGTGCTGCAAAATCGGTGCCTTTATGTGGCCTTACTTTGTAACCGTAAACAGCAATACGCCGTCTTAAATTATAACGCGAAGATATTCTACTAAATTTAACCGGAGCTTTTAAAAAAGCGCGCCTTAAATTTTTAGCTTCTTCATTAAAATAATCCATAATACCTTTTGTAGAATCTGTCATAAATTCAAATGCATAAAAAGGCTCTTGATTATGTTCAAAATAAGCAGCTTTTACACGATCTACACCAGTATAAATAGTATCATCAATATATTTATCCGTATAAATAACTTTAAATCTATCACCTTTTTGTAATCTTCTAAAATCTATTGTCCATGCAAAAATTTCATCTGCCATTTTATAGGCCAAACGTGGACTTAAACCTTGTGCTTCTAGAGTTAAAGAGATATTATCTTCAATAATACCTGTGGCTGTTTTTTCAATATATTTTATAGGCTTTTTACTGCGGTATGCTTTTATAGAATCTTGAAAATTAATAACAATATAATCTTCTAAATTAGGTTGATATATAAAGCATGTTGCAGTTTCTAGAGAATCTTTAGCACATAAAAGTGTATAGGGTTTACCAACCTGTAAACTTCTAGCAATATCAAATGTATCCTTAGCTTTTTCAGCAATATTAAAAATTTTGGGATACCCTACATTATTTCGTTCTAAAATTACTCCAAATGTATCGCCATTTCTAATGGTATCGCGTTTTACAGTATAGTTATCTAAGTTAAAACCAAATTCTATTACTGGCTCAGGCGCTTTAATACTTACAGTTTCTTCTTGCTCTATCTCAAGTTCAGGCTCGTTTTTACAAGCCCAAATAGTTATTACTAAAATAAAAAGTACTAAATATTTATTCCCCAATTTTCTATTTCTTTTGCTGTCCATAAATCTGGAAAGAATATTCTTTTTTGATATTTAGGATGCATGTATTTTACCCATTCGCTACCACCAGTAGCTTCAGCGGTTTTACCTCCAATATTTAAATAATGATTTGCTGTATTGTAATGCGCCATTACCCACTTTACGTTAACTGTGTAATCGTAGTGTCGCATGGCTTTTATTAATGCTTCATTTTCTTGAGATGCTTTTGGCAATTCCTTATACTTAGACCACAAATTTTTATCCTCGTATGTTTTTGAAAATTGAATAAACTCATCTTTATACCGTTTCTCAAAAGCAGATAATGTATATGTTTTTTTACCTGTTTTATAATCTTTTCCAGCAGCTTGCCAATACAATTTTTCAAAAGCACTATTACAACAAATATCTTTACTTACGCTGTCTCTAAAACGTTTATCTATAAGATTTATTAATTCTGTAGATCCAAATTCTACCAATCGGTATTGCGCACTTTGAAACCCACTTGCAGGTGTTAACGCTGTTCTAAATTTATTGTATTGCGCGATGTCCATTCCATCTTTCATGATACTAAAAGACGAGGTTAGCACATCAAAATACCTGCTAATACGCATTATTTTTTCAGTAAAAATTTCAGTATCTAGATCGTCTATTTCATTATTAGCAACCTGCTCAATTTCTGAAAGTATCATTTTAAAAAGTAATTCGCTTACTTGATGGTACATGATAAATACCTTTTCGTCTGGAAAGTTAGTTTTAGGTTTTTGAAGATTTAATAAAACATCTGTTTGTATATAATCCCAATAATTAATGGGTTTGGTATGCAGTAATCCTTCTAAGTGAACTTCTAAATCTTGGTCTATAGACTCGTACTTTTTTTTAAGTTGATTGGTTATGTCTGAGTCTGATTTCATCAATTATTCACAACAATTTTAAACGAGTGTTTTAGCCCTTTGTAAGCTTCTAGGTCTGCTCTTAGCGATCCTACAGCTAAATCTGCTTTAATGCGTAAAGGTACTTTATTTTTGTCTTTTGATACCCATAGCGTTAAACTTTCTTCTTCTTTAAATACACGACCAGCCATCACGTATGGTCTAAATTTTAAAGCCTCAATGTCTCCAAAATCTGTGTCAATTGTTTCTATACCTAAATATTGCAATTTAAAACCATAGTTTTCCTCATCAAAAAACATATCAATCTTAAACTCATCACCAATTTCTAGGGTATTAATGTTTATTTTATTACGCAAATAATAATATGTTGATACCATATCCTGAATATTGGGTTTAGTATCAATTACTTTTTTAGTTTTATGTTTTTTATTGTTTATATGAGCTTTTTGATTGTGCTGATCAAAATCTATTTCAATATCCTTGGTATGCCCTCCTTCATCAATATTTCGTACAAATTTATAGGGCATAATGGTTTCTTTATCAAAATAGCTCTCATACCTATCCTTCACCTTAAAAAACCATTTAATCATACCTGTGGTCCAGCCTTTCCCAACAACATGGTACACCTCTTTATCGTTTAATTTAGAATCTTTAACTGTAAGAGTAGCGTTTCCTGCTTTTAAAAAGCCACTATAACTCATCCTAAATTTAAACCATTCGCCATCTCCAAAAGCAGATTCTTGTTGCGCTACCATACTTTGCGCAAAACTAAAAGCTATTATTATAAGTAGTAATTTCTTCATTTTATTTGGGTAATTATAATGTAACTTCTGCAGTAACATTTTATTGTTTATAAACAAGAAATTACAATTACTATTCCAAAAATAGAAATTTTATCCAAAACCCATAGTCTACAAGTGTTATAGTTATGTTAGAAAAACACTTTATCGGTGTTTGAGCCTTTATTGCAAGGGTAAAGTATTATTCGCTATTTATAGCAACGCAGTTAATTGTTTTTCAAATTCAATTTAAAACATACTTGATATTTATTAAAACCAAAAGCCTACATTAAAATACCAAACGCTATCATTTTGCTCTGGCGAGTAACTATATTTTATTTGAATAGGCCCTATAAAACTATCTACTGCATAACCTAACGCGTAACCTCTATAATCGGGTAGAGAGAACCAGGAGCCTGTTTCAAAAATATTATCATCAACATTTGCCCAATTAGCCTCTAGAGTAAGGTGATTATTTTTAAAAATTTCGTAATCCATACTAGCATATGCTTTAACAAAGCTATTTCCTGTTAACGAAATAAAATCATAGCCATAAAATGGTATAAAATTATTAATGAGGTTGTTACCATAACCGCCCAATGCAAAATCTAATGTTGTAGTAGAGGTGTTTCCAAATTTTAAGCCACCCGATGCCTGCAAATTAAAAGACAATTTAGGCGTTGTACTAAACGCATATCCTGCTGTGGCTCTAGCTATTGAAAACGTATCAAAATCTTCATTAAACTGTGACGCAAATAAATATGTGTTAAAATTACCATTAAAGAAAACTCCATTTTTAGGGAAATATTTATTATCGTAAGTATCCAGTCTCAAGTTACCAAATAGACTAACATAGTCGGTACTTTCGAAAACAAATTCGTCTTGATTGGTATTTGCAATGGTTTCTGATGTGATTTCTAAACGCTTATGTTCTAACCCTATACTTAAAGCAAAATCTTTTCTAAAAAGGGTTTGCACATAAAATTGATTGGTTTGATCATGAAGTGTTGAGTTTATTTTATTTAATCCTGTGCTTTCTATTTGCGCATCATCTAATAATAACTCTGCATTTATATCTTTTTTAAAAGCATTATATCGAGAACGTAAACCGATACTCCAATAAAATCCTTTATCTAACAAATATTCAAAATTATAACGCACATTATCACCAAAAACAACGTCTAATGCTGCTACGTCATTTCCAAAAAGCATACGTTTTTTTGTAAAATTTACCAAAGCACCACTTTTGTACAAGTCATCATAGTGTACACCTAATTTTAAAAATGTTGTGGTTTTATTTTCTTTAATCTGAGCTATTACATCGTAAATTCCATCTTTAGTTGTAGGCTCTAAATCGTAATAGAAAGAATCGAAATTATTAGTAGCAATTAAGCTATTTAGTCCCTTTATAAAATCTGAATAAGATACTTTTTCGCCTCCTTTTAGTTTTAATTTCCCTAAAATATAAGAGCGCGAGTATTTGCTATTTCCTTTAATATTTATATGCCTAATGGTTATACTATCCCTAATAACTTTATTTACAATATTATTTGTTTTAGAATTCTTGTTTTTAACCAATTTCTCTAATTGCCCTAGCTTTTTTAATGTAGCTTTTTTTCCATTAGCAATAATGGCGTTGCCCTCATCAAAAGATACTACATTAAAATTTTTAATGTCTGGTTTAATATAAATATCTGTTTTAGGTACTTTTAACTTCATATCATTTATGGTTCTGAAGTTATTAATTTGAATTAGTACGTCAGGAGCAGATGTTAACTCTTTAATATTAGATAATCCGTCTTGTACATCTACTCCAATAATAATATCCATACCTTTTTTACGAAGTTCGTCTACGGGATAATTATTTACAATACCGCCATCTATTAATAAATTATTATTTATAGTTACTGGTTGAAACAATGAAGGTAAGGCAGCACTTGCCATTACTGCATGTGTTAAATTACCATGTTCTAATTGTACTTGTTCTCCAGTTTCAATATTTGTAGCAATACAAAAAAATGGAATTGGTAAGTCTTTAAAATTATGTGTAGCACTAACATGTAATACCAATTTTGATAACATATTATATATGTTTTGCCCGCGAGATATAGCCGATGGCAACTTTACTTTTAAATTATCGAAGGGCAACGTAAGTACGTAGCGTTCAGAATTATTACGCTCGTAAAATGCTTTTGATGCTCTTGGTAAATCATCATTTATTATTTTATCATAGTCTATATTATTAAAAATAGAATCTAAGGCTTTACCAGAGTAACCACTAGAATACAAAGCGCCTATTACTGCACCCATACTTGTACCCGCAATATAATCTACTTTTACGCCTAAACTATCTAACACTTTTAAAACACCAATATGTGCTAATCCTTTTGCACCACCGCCACTTAACACTAAACCTACTTTTGGTTTGGGGTTTTCTAGTGCTTCGTTTTGTGCTTTCGCCGAAAGGAATGCTAGTACAAAAAGGAGTGATATGATTGGTTTTAAGTTCAAATATTTTAAAATTACATGCCTACTGTTTCATAAATATAACATATACCACTTGTTTGGTTTACAAAATATCTCGACCTATCAAAAGCTTCATTTTTTTTAATAGTAGGTTTAATAGACCAACTCTTATATACTTTTTTAATATTCAATGTTTAAAATTTTACTTCTCATGATAAAAACTATACACCTTTTTAGCGCGAGACACCCCAACCACATCTTCCAGTTCATCTAACTTTGCATGTGCTACACGTTTTGCTGATTTAAAATGCTTTAGTAATTCTACCACAGTTTTTTCGCCTATTCCTGGAATGGTTTCTAACTCAGTATTCAATGCATTTTTACTGCGCCTGTTTCTATGGTGTTCTATACCAAAACGATGCGCTTCATTTCTTAATTGCTGTATTATTTTTAACGTTTCACTTTTTTTATCTAAATATAGCGGAATTGGATCGTTTGGATAAAATAATTCTTCCAAACGTTTTGCAATTCCTATAATAGCAATTTTGCCTCGTAATTCTAAGGCATCTAAACTTTTTAGTGAAGATGACAACTGTCCTTTTCCACCATCTATAATTATTAATTGCGGTAGTGGTTGATCCTCATCTAGCAAACGCTTATAACGCCTATACACGACTTCTTCCATAGATGCAAAATCGTCTGGCCCAACAACTGTTTTTATATTAAAATGCCTGTAGTCTTTTTTACTAGGTTTCCCGTTTTTAAATACAACGCATGCTGCAACGGGGTTTGTGCCTTGTATGTTTGAGTTATCAAAACACTCTATATGTCGCGGTTCTTCGTTTAAACGTAAATCAGCTTTCATTTGCGCCATAATACGATTAGCATGCCTATCTGGATCTACAATTTTCATCTGTTTAAAACGCTCCATTCTATAATACTTTGCGTTTCGGAAGGACAAATCAACAATATGCTTTTTATCGCCTAATTTGGGTACACTCACCTTTATAGCTTCACCTAAATCCACTTTAAAAGGCACATAAATTTCTTTTGAATTAGAGTTGAAACGTTGCCTAATCTCAGTAATTGCTAATTCTAAAAGTTCTAAATCTGTTTCATCTAGCTTTTTTTTAATCTCTAAAGTGTGAGAACGAATGATAGAACCGTATGATAGTTGCAAAAAATTAACATACCCATAGCCTTCATCACTCGTAATAGAAAATACGTCTACATTGCTAATTTTAGGATTTACAATAGTAGACTTTGCTTGATAATTCTCTAATACTTCAATTTTTTCTTTTATTTTTTGTGCTTCTTCAAACTGCATGTTTTCTGCAAGCCCTTTCATTTGGTTTCTAAATTGAGACAAAGAGTCTTTAAAATTGCCCTTTATAATTTCCTTTATCGTTTTAATATTGTTATGATATTCCTCTTCGGTTTCTAAACCTTCACACGGTCCTTTGCAATTCCCTAAATGGTATTCTAAGCATACTTTATATTTTCCAGCAGTTACTTTTTCTTCACTTAAATTATAGTTACACGTTCGTAAACTATACAAACCTTTAATTAAATCTAAAAGTGTGCGCACTGTTTTCATACTTGTATATGGGCCAAAATACTCACTACCATCTTTAAAAATACGACGTGTGGGGAATACTCTAGGGAAACGCTCGTTTTTAACACAAATCCATGGGTAAGATTTGTCGTCCTTTAACATCACATTATATTTGGGCTGATATTTTTTTATCAAGTTATTTTCAAGTAGTAGTGCATCTGTTTCTGTTTCTACTACAATGTGTTTTATATCCACAATTTTTTTAACCAAAACTCGTGTTTTACCATACTCATGGTTTTTGGTAAAATAAGAACTTACACGTTTTTTTAAATTTTTTGCTTTACCAACGTAAATAAGTTTACCCGCTTTATCGTAGTATTGGTAGACTCCTGGTTGGGTTGGAAGGGTTTTTAATTGTATCTCTAAATTAGGGGTATCCATGTTATGTAAAGGTATATTAAATTATAGATAATGTAAAAATTCGTCTCTCTTTTTTAGTATATTGCATGTAAAGTCTATACTGCTTTTAATGAATATAGTTATACTCTCCAGAAATCCTAATTTATACTCTACCGAACGTTTAGTTGAAGAAGGTGAAAGTAAAGGCCATAAAGTAGAGGTGATAGATCCGCTTAATTGCGATATCATTATTGAAAAAGAAAAGCCTACCATTTACTACAAAGACCGCTATTTAGATTATGTTGATGCTATAATTCCAAGAATTGGAGCTTCTGTTACTTTTTATGGATGCGCCGTGGTACGACAGTTTGAAATGATGGGTGTTTTTACCATTGTTACCTCTGATGCTATACAGCGCTCTAGAGATAAATTAAGGAGTTTACAACGTTTAAGTAAAGCTGGTATTGGCATGCCTAAAACCGTTTTTACAAACTATTCTAGAGATGTAGAAGAAGTTATTGAACACGTTGGTGGCACACCTTTAATTATAAAACTTCTAGAAGGTACACAAGGCTTAGGTGTAGTTTTAGCCGAAACTAAGAATGCTGCAGAATCGGTTTTAGAGGCTTTTAATGGATTACAAGCCAGAGTAATTGTTCAAGAATTTATAAAAGAAGCTAAAGGTGCAGATTTACGTGCATTGGTGGTAGACGGACAAGTTGTAGGTGCCATGAAACGTCAAGCTAAAGCAGGCGAATTTAGGTCTAACTTACACCGTGGCGGTTCTGCAAATATTATTAAATTAAATCATGATGAATTAAAACTAGCCATGAATGCCTCTAAAGCTTTAAAACTTCCTGTTTGTGGTGTAGATATGTTACAATCTTCTCGTGGCCCTTTATTATTAGAAGTTAACTCCACACCTGGTTTGGAAGGTATCGAAACCGCTACCGGACGCAACATTGCTAAAGCTATTATACGTTTTATTGAAAAAAACAGACGCTAAATGACACAGATAAGTAATAGCCCACTAACTATTCTTGGTGAAAGCATAAAACTTGGTGAAAGTAAAGAAGTAAACTTTGATGTAGCCAACTTGCACACCGCTACGCCTGTAAATGTTCCTGTAATTGTAGAACGCTCTAAAAAACCTGGACCAACCGTATTACTTACTGCTGGTATACATGGAGATGAAGTTAATGGTGTTGAAATTGTACGACAGTTAATAGCAAAAGGTATTAATAAACCTAAATGCGGCACTATTATTTGCATGCCCGTAATTAATATTTTTGGTTTTATTAATTTAAAGCGTGAATTTCCAGATGGTAGAGATTTAAATCGAGTATTTCCAGGAAGTACTGGTGGCTCTTTAGCAAGTCGTGTTGCCAATAAGCTAATTAAGGAAGTTGTACCTCACGCAGATTTAATATTAGATTTTCATACTGGTGGTTCAGGGCGGTTTAACGCGCCACAATTGCGTTACACTAAAAACAACAAACACCTTGATGAGCTTGCCGAAGTATTTGGTGCGCCTTTTGTATTATACTCTAAAAATTTAAGCAAATCGTTTAGAAGCACTTGTGCAAAGTCTGGTAAAGATTTATTACTTTTTGAAGGCGGAAAATCTTTTCATATTGATGATGTAGTCACCAACTCTGGTGTTAATGGTGTAAAACGTATATTAAAACATTTAGGGATGTTAAAAACAGTTTTTAAAGCCTCTAAACCTAAAAAAAGTACGGTTTTTATTGAGGATAGTAACTGGCAGCGCGCTAAATATTCTGGAATGTTTAAAGCATCAATTACGGTTGGTGCTTATGTTGAAAAAGAAGATATTATGGGTAATATTACAGACCCTTATGGGAAATTTAATTATTTTGTAAGAGCCAAAACCTCTGGATATGTTATTAATGTGAATGAGCTACCTATAGTATATCAAGGCGATGCGCTGTTTCATATTTCTACTGAATTGAAATGATAATTACTCTAATTCTGTCTTTAAGCGACTTGACTTTGTCAGAAAAAATCGATAACTTCGTTTAACTTCGGAAATAAGTCACCTGTGCTGAACTTGTTTCAGTATTAAAACGGACGTATATCAGATTGACCGTTGGCAACCATTAGAAGAATGTCGAGAATAAATGGGAATATTTAATTTCAAAAGAAAAAAGAAAGAAAAAAAGGAATTCGAGCAACTCGAAAATCCGACTGAATTATTAACAGTTAAACTTTTCTTTGAAAACGAACCTGCATTCAATGATGAAAAAATTGAACAGGAATTATCAAAGCTATTTAAGCAAATCGAATTTGACAAGAGTTCTGACAAACCAAATAATTCAAGGCATTATTTCTTCAAAGATTACGAAGTAAAATTTGCTGAAGGTAGTATTCCTGTTCAAGCAACCATTTTTGTGACTGACGAAAATAAGATTGACTTTTCTGAACTACATAATTCTTTTGGACAATCTTGGAGTTGGTCGGAAGCAGAAGAAACCGTTAGAAATTGTTCTTACGAAATCTTATTAACTGACTTGATGTCAAGAAATTTAGATTATAAAGAACGAATCGAATATTTTCAAAAATTTGTTGCAAGTATAGTTTCTGCTATGAATCCAAGTGCTATTTGGGTTCGGAATAGTGAAATGATTTTAAAACCGACTGACTTTTTAGAAAAAAGTAACCAAAATAACTATCAAAATATTAATGCTTTTATGAATGTTCGGCTGTTTAATATTCAAGAAACAGAAGGAGAAATGATAATGGATACTTTGGGCTTAAATTCATTAAGACTTCCTGATTTTGAATTCCGATTTGCAAATTATGACGCACAACAAATCGCTGGATTATTATTCAATTATGGACATTATATATTCGAAAATGGAGTTGTAATTGAGCACGGAAATACAATCGAGGGAATTGAGGAAAACACAAAATGGAAATGTTATTTCAATCATTCCCAGCTTGAACCGAAAAGAATAGTAATTGAAATAAATAACGGTGGCTAACATTGTATAAAAATAATGCGTAAGTTTATTCCTAAATCAAAAGTTAGTGCTTGTTTGCTTGCATCTGATTTTCCTTCGGAAAATCCTCGCACTCAAACTACGCACTATTCTTATACGGAACCGTTAAACGAACCTCTCCAAAACAACCCTAACAGAGCTCTCTAGTTGTTACTAAAATTATTATGACTAAAAACGACCTTCGAAAAAAATACAAAGCACTTCGCCAAGAACTTTCAACAGATCAAATTGAAGCGTATAGTATTGCTATAGCAAATCAGCTTTTAAAATTACCCATTTGGGATAAATCGTTTTATCATATTTTTTTATCTATTGAAGAACAAAAGGAGGTGAACACAGATTATATTCTGAATATTTTATCTGGAAAAGATAAAAATATAGTGATTTCTAGAAGTGATTTCGAAACGGGTGGTATGATGCATTTTCTTTTAACCGACAATACAACCATTAAAAAAAATAATTATAATATACCAGAACCTGTTGATGGTATAGAACTATCAAATGATAAAATTGAGGTGGTTTTTATTCCGCTTCTTGCTTTTGATAAAAAAGGACACCGTGTTGGTTACGGCAAAGGGTTTTATGATACATTTTTAAGCACGTGCAATCCTGAAACTATTAAAATTGGGTTATCCTTTTTTGAAGCTGATGATGATATTACTGACACCCATTCTGGAGATGTTAGATTAGATTTTTGTTTAACTCCTAAAAATACATATTCGACAAAATGATGCATTTAATCGATTAAGTGATGTTAAGTTGTTACTATGTGTTAATTTATTGTTATGTTTACAGTAATAACTGCTAACTCTCAAAGAAAAAACAATGTTATTACACCAACTAACTAGCAAAACAGTAGATGATATAGACATTGCTTACTGGGAACTTAAGGATAATGATGATATGTTTTGGTCTAAAGCATTTCTATCTAGCTTAAAGTATACAGAAGAACATGTTAAGATTAGTCTTAATTATTTTCTAAACCACCTAATTCATAAAGTAGACCAAGAACAATTTAAAAATAATTTTTTTGGTTTTATAAAAAACGGTACAGATTTTAGGCAAAGTATGCTTATAAAATCTAAAAAAGGCAAATATAAAGAGTTTGTTTGTACAACAAATCACAACATATCTTTTAAAGTAAATGAAGAATCCAAATTCATTTTTTTCAACAAAAGAAAAATTAAGACTAGTAAAAAATTAACGAAGAATAAATTTTACTATAAAGAAACTGCTGAAATGACAAAAACAGGCAGTTGGTATGTAGATTTTATAAAACAAAAAAGCTATTGGGATCACCAAACAAGAAGGATACTTGAATATCCTGAGGATTACATACCTTCGTTAAAAAATTCTGAAAAATACTACCCTGACGATTATAAAGGTATAGCAAAAGACATATTTCTTGAGTGTGCTACAGAAGGTAAAAAGTTTGATACTCAAATAAAAATGCTGACAAAGAACGGAAGGTCTTTTTGGGTTAGAGCTATGGGAAAACCCGTTTTTGACACTAATAAGAACACTATTGGTATTCGTGGTGTTTTTCAAGATATTAATACATCAAAAGTAAAAGAAATAAGCTTACAGAGAACTTCAAATATTATTGCATCTCAAAACAAACGATTGTTTAATTTTGCACATATTGTGTCGCATAATTTAAGATCGCACACTAGTAATTTGTCTTTGGTAACAGAATTAATTAGCTCTTTTGAAGATCCTAAAGAAAAATTGGGATTATTAGATAATATTAAAGATATTGCAACAAGCCTTAACGATACTATTGAACATTTAAATGAAGTTGTAACAATACAAACAAGTACGAATAAAAATAAGTCGGTTGTGTATTTTGAAGATGTATTAAACCAAGTAATACGCTCAATTGGACAAATAGTTGCCAAAGAAAACGCTACAATAAATACAGATTTTTCTGAGCTTGAATGTATAGATTATATCCCTGCATATTTGGATAGTATCTTTTTGAACTTAATTACTAATGCTATAAAATATAAACATCCAAATCGAAATCCTGTTATTACTATTAAAAGTAAAATTGAAAACTCTAAACACGTTTTAGAGATTAGCGATAACGGTCTTGGTATTGATATGGAAAAGTTTGGAGACAAAATATTTGGTATGTATAAAACATTTCATCGCAATAAAGATGCAACAGGTATAGGGTTATTTATAACCAAAAATCAAATAGAAGCACTTAATGGCGAAATTTCAGTATTCAGTGAGATAAATAGTGGTTCTACGTTTAAAATACAATTCTAAACTATGAATTCTACAATGATAAATATGGCTTGTATTATTGATGATGATAATATATATGTAAGCCTAATAAAGAAAATAATTAAAGCTAAAAATTTATGCTCTGAGCTACTTATTTTTAATAATGGGCAACAGAGTATGACTTATTTTGAGGAAAATACTGATAACCATAAAATCCCAGAAATTATATTTTTAGACTTAAATATGCCTGTAATGGATGGATGGGAGTTTTTAGAAAAGTTTTCGGAAATTAAAGATGAATTAAAAAAGGAAATTAAGCTTTATGTAGTAAGCTCTTCCATAAACCCTTCTGATGTTAATAGAGCAAAGTCTTCGCCATCAGTACAAGATTACTTAGTTAAGCCTGTTCATATAAAAGATTTAGAAACTATTTTTTTACAAAAGGCTGTTTAATTACGTTTTGAAAACGCACGTTTATTAAATACAATAAGCATTAAAAACCCTGTACTAATTGCCATATCGGCAATGTTAAAAACTGGTTCGAAAAATGTGAAGTGTTTACCGCCTACAAACGGCATCCATTTTGGTAAAATATCATTATATATAGGAAGATGTATCATATCAACAACTTTACCATGGAGTAAATTATCATAACCACCTTCTTCAGGCATAAATACTGCAACTTGATTAAACAAACTTTCATTAAACAAAACACCATAAAATACAGAATCAATTATATTACCTAAAGCACCTGCAAAAATCAAACTTATAGCTGTAATTAATATTTTAGATTCTTTTTTTCTAATAGCGTTATGTAACCAATAAGCTATACCAAATATCGCAATTACTCTAAAAAGAGTTAAAATTACTTTTGCTGTTCTATCAGAAACAAAAGAAACAAAATCACTTATTTTAGTTCCCCAAGCCATCCCATCATTCTCTATGAAAAACACTTCAAACCAACTAAACACCTCAATAGACTCTTTTAAAGTAAAATTAACCTTAATATATACCTTACTTATCTGATCGATAAGCAAAATAATAACGATTAAAATTATAGATTTCTTTAATGACATTAATTAAGTTATTGAATTTAAATAAATTACAATGTTTTGTAAAATCAGAAACGCCTATCTTAATATAAAGATTGGCGTTTTTATAGTTATAAAACTCCTTATTTTAAAAGGCGTTTTTATTGCATATTTTTAGCTTCTATGCTTAAAGTAGCGTGTGGCACTAATTCTAAACGCTTTTTATTAATTAATTTCCCTGTAACACGACAAACACCGTAACTTTTATTCTCTATTCTAATTAAAGCATTTTTTAGATCGCGAATAAATTTTTCTTGACGGATAGCCAACTGTGAGTTAGATTCTTTACTCATAACTGCACTACCCTCATCAAACGCTTTAAACGTTGGTGATGTATCATCTGTACCGTTGTTATGGTCGTTCATGTAAGCACTTTTAATCAACTCTAAATCGTGTTGCGCTTTTTCAATTTTTTCTTGGATTAGCACTTTAAACTCTGCTAAATCAGCATCTGAATATCTTACTGTATTTGAAGCCATAATGTTAATGTTTTGTAATAAATAATTTGGTGTTTACATCATCAAAAGCAATCTCTATACCATTATTTATTTGATCAATAATTTCTAATTCTTCGGTTAATGTTTCTGTTTTTATATATTCTAAATTAGAATCTACAGCATCCTTAACTTGTGCATCTTGCTGTAGTTTCACATCAATTCTATCGGTGACCTCAAATCCTGAATCTTTTCTTAAATTCTGAATACGATTTACCAATTCTCTTGCAATACCTTCTTTTTTAAGTTCCTCTGAAATAGTAACATCTAAAGCTACAGTTAAAGCACCTTCATTAGCTACCAGCCAGCCTTCAATATCTTGAGATGTAATTTCTACATCATCGCGTTCTAAAGTAATACTTTTTCCGTTTATGTCAATGTTGAAACTTCCATTTTGCTCAATTTTGTTAATATCTTCAGGCGTAAAGTTAATTACTGCTCCAGCAATGGCTTTCATGTCTTTACCAAAACGAGGCCCTAGCGCTTTAAAGTTCGGTTTTATTTGCTTTACCAAAATATCAGAAGCATCTTCTAGCAATTCAATTTCCTTTACGTTTACTTCGTGTTTTATTAAGTTTGAAACGGCTATAATTTCTTCCTTTTGCTGAATACTACTAATAGGAATCATTATTTTTTGAAGTGGCTGTCTTACTTTTATCTTTTCTTTAGCTCTTAACGATAATACTAGAGAGGATATTGTTTGCGCCGCTTTCATTTTACGCTCTAAACTTTTATCTACATAAGCAGAATTAAATTCTGGAAAGTTTGCTAAATGTACACTTTCATAATTTTCTTTTTGAGTTACTCTGTTTAAGTCTAAATACAACCTATCCATAAAGAACGGTGCAATTGGCGCACCCAACTTAGCAATAGTAACCATACACGTGTATAAGGTTTGGTATGCTGATATTTTATCGGTTTGATAATCGCCTTTCCAAAAACGTCTTCTGCTTAAACGCACATACCAGTTACTTACGTAATCTTGTGTAAAGTCTGAGATTGCTCGTGCTACTTTTGTAGGCTCGTAATCGGCATAAAAAGTATCTACTTTCTGAATTAAAGTATGTAATTCTGACAATATCCAACGGTCTAATTCTGGGCGTTCTTCTAAAGTAATATCTGCTTCAGCATAACTAAATTCATCTAAGTTTGTATATAAACTAAAGAATGAATAAGTGTTATAAAGTGTTCCGAAGAATTTACGTTTTACCTCTTCAATGCCGTCCAAATCGAATTTTAAGTTATCCCACGGGTTTGCATTTGAAATCATATACCAACGTGTGGCATCAGCACCGTAAGTACCTAAAGTTTCAAATGGATCTGCAGCATTCCCTAAACGTTTGGACATTTTTTGTCCGTTCTTATCCAACACCAATCCGTTAGATACTACATTTTTATATGCAATAGCATCGAACACCATTGTACCAATAGCATGCAATGTATAAAACCATCCACGAGTTTGATCGACACCTTCGGCAATAAAATTTGCTGGAAATGTTGTGCCTTTATCAATTAAATCAGCATTTTCAAAAGGGTAATGCCACTGCGCATAAGGCATAGAACCAGAATCGAACCATACATCAATTAAATCGCTCTCGCGTTTCATAGGGTGTCCTGATGGTGAAACCAAAATAATTTCATCAACAATATTTTTATGCAAATCTATTTTCGCATAGTTATCTTCAGCATTGTTTCCAACTTCAAAATCAGCAAAAATATCCTTAGCTAAAACTCCAGCTTCCACAGCTTTTGCCATCTCTTGCTTTAATTCTTCAACTGAACCAATACATATTTCTTCTTTACCATCTTCTGTTCTCCAAATTGGTAATGGAATTCCCCAGTATCTAGAACGTGATAAATTCCAATCGTTTGCATTTGCCAACCAATTACCAAAACGCCCTTCGCCTGTACTTTTTGGCTTCCAGTTTATAGTATTGTTAAGTGCGTGCATGCGCTCTTTAACATCGGTTACTTTGATAAACCAAGAATCTAAAGGGTAGTATAAAATAGGTTTATCGGTACGCCAACAATTTGGATAACTGTGTTTGTATTTTTCAACCTTAAAGGCTTTATTTTCTTCTTTTAGTTTAATAGCTAACTCAACATCTATAGAACGTTCAGGCGCCTCACCTTGGTTATAATATTCATTCTTCACATATTTACCTGCAAACTCTTTAAGTTCAGGACGAAAACGACCCTGTAAATCAACAAGTGGCACCAAATTATCATTTTCATCTTTAACCAACATTGGTGGTATTTCTGGTGTGGCTTGTTTTGCAACTAAGGCATCATCTGCACCAAAAGTAGGCGCTGTATGTACAATACCTGTTCCATCTTCTGTCGTTACAAAATCTCCAGAAATTATTCTAAACGCATCTTCTGGGTTATCGTTTGGTAAGGCGTATTTTAATAACTGTTCGTATTTTATGCCTACTAAATCGTTACCTACAAATTCTTTTACTACATAATATGGGATTTTTTTATCTCCAGACGTATACCCTAATAATTCTGATTTTTCTTCAACTCTATTAAACTTTCCAGAAAACTGATAATTGACTAATTTTTTAGCTAGAACTACATTTATGGGTTCAAAGGTGTATTGATTGTACGTTTCTACTAAAACATAGTCAATTTTTGGTCCAACAGTTAAGGCGGTATTACTTGGTAAAGTCCAAGGTGTAGTGGTCCAAGCTAAAAAATAAATATCTCCTTCGTTTTGTAAAAAGTCTGGTAATGATTCTTGGTTTGCTTTAAACTGAGCTACTACGGTTGTATCCGTAACATCTTGATATGTCCCTGGCTGATTTAGCTCGTGAGAGCTTAAACCCGTACCTGCTTTTGGCGAATAAGGTTGTATGGTATAGCCTTTATACAACAATTTTTTATCGTAAATTTGCTTTAGCAGCCACCACACCGATTCCATGTATTTAGGCTCGTAAGTAATATATGGATCGTCCATATCTACCCAATACCCCATTTTTTCGGTAAGATCATTCCAAACATCAGTATAGCGCATTACGGCCTTTCTGCATGCTGCATTGTAATCTTCAACCGAAATGGTTTTACCAATATCCTCTTTAGTAATTCCTAATTCCTTCTCCACACCAAGCTCAATAGGTAAGCCATGTGTATCCCAACCAGCTTTACGCTTTACTTGGTACCCCTTCATGGTTTTATACCGTGGAAAAATATCTTTAATGGCACGTGCTAAAACATGGTGTACTCCAGGAAGTCCGTTTGCAGATGGTGGCCCTTCATAAAACACATAAGGTTCATTTCCTTCTCTTGTGGTTACACTTTTTTCAAAAACGTTGTTTTCTTGCCAATAGTGCAGAATGTCGCTAGCTACTTTTGGTAAGTCAAGTCCTTTATATTCAGCAAATTTCGTGCTCATTTATACCTAATTCTTATAAGTTCGCGAATTTAATGATTTTTGAGAAAATAGCACTGCTTTTCTCGCAAAAGAGACAACTTTTGATATGCGTTAATATTTTTAAAAATACCGTTAGCTTATACCATTAAGTAATATCATATTTGTGGTATTAATCTAAAATTCGTAAAATGAAAAAGCCACTAACATCTATTATATTGTTTTGTATAGTATTAACTTTTAGCTGTAATACTTCTGTAAACAGTCAAGCTCCTGAAGCTGTAAAAACAACTTTTAAAGCTAAATACCCAGGCGAAAATGATCCCGACTGGCACAAAGATTCTCATGGTAATTATGAATCACACTTTAAAATTGATGGGATTAAATATAGAGCAGATTTTAAGGCTGATGGCACTTGGATTGAAACAGAATCTAGCATTAATATGGATGATTTACCAAAGGCTATAAAAGAAAAAATCGAAAAAGACTTTGATGGAAAAATAAGTGAAATTGAAAAAGTTGATCATCATTCCAAAGGTTTATTTTATGATGTAGAGTTTAAACAAAAGGGTAAAAACAAGGATATAGAGTTTAAGGCAGATGGGACTATCATTAATTAAAGAAACATGATAGTATAAAAATAATAAAAGCCTAAACGATTGTTTAGGCTTTTATTATTTATGAATAACTAAAAAAATTAATTCATTATAATTTTCTTGGTAATTACATTATTAGTATCTGTTCTAAACACTGCGATGTAAGTACCTGTTGACATGGTAGGTAATTGCAGTCCATTTTCTAACACTGTTCTATCCACATCTGTAAGTTCCATTACATTTTGTCCTGTTATATTGTAGAGTCTAAATTTGGTAACCGCTCCTTCTAATTTTTTTACAAACAATCTATTGCTACTTTTATCATGATAAATGTAGTTTTCC
>NZ_JBLFEN010000020.1:0-3786 GCF_047345485.1 Hyunsoonleella sp. 2307UL5-6
GGAAAAGAGACCAACCCGAGTTATTTCATAGTAAAAGGGGAGCGGTTATTCCGCCATAAATCTACCTTTATAAAATTCCGCTATGTTAGCTGATATAAAAAACGCACTATTGACACCAACGGTCTCGGCTATGAGTAGTTGCGTGGTTTAGCACATAACTTTGCAAGTACACACCAAACTGAAAATCCGCAAGGATTTTCAGAAGTAGGCGAGAACAAGCAATTACTTATAGCCATTGTTGTACACTGTTTTTTTATTTTTTTGATACTATTATAACTTGTTCATCAATCTTGTCTTCATAAGTATATTTAGCTCGATGGTTCCAAGATTCATTTTCAAGTTTTAAATCAGCACCTTTGATTTCTTCATTCCTAAAAAAAAGTGATTGTCCGTTAATGACAACTTTCTTTCCGTTATTCGTTTCAAGAACGGTTGGGTAAAATCCCATTCGTCTTTCTTCCGCATTTTTTGCTTTCTCTCTAATTTCTTTAGATAAACCAAATTCACTTTTTTCTATCGACTCTACCTTGTCAATAAATATCACTTTTTTAAAATGGTCAAAATAATAGCCGATTGGTGGATTTTTAGAAATTCGAATTGTCGCAAAATCATAGGTCTCTCCATTTTTAAGCCGAACTTTCGCTGGTGCTATTTTATTCATATTCCAATCATCTGTTAATCCAATCGAGTTTAATTCAGATTTTAGTTTATCACTCAATTCTAGATTAAGAGTGTTGAATTCTTTTAATGTTTTTATTTGTCCACTTGCAAATTTTTGAAACATTTCTCCTTCTTTGTAAAAGTCAGATTTACAAACAGAACACTTGTAGGTTTGAATGTTGCCTATTTTTTCCTCTAATTCAATCCGTGAATCAAATTTGGATTCTAAATAGTCAGTTCCGAATCCAACTGTATTTTTTTCGTGACAGACTGGACATCCAATTTTCTTCTTTTTTCTAAATAGTTTAAACATTCTGTCAAATAGTGTACAACGGTCTCGGCTATGAGTAGTTGCGTAGTTTAGCACTTAACTTTGCAAGTACACACCAAACTGAAAATCCGCGAGGAATTTCCAAAGTAGGCGAGAACAAGCAATTACTTATAGCCATTGTTAGGCAACGTTTTTTTATTTATTAAACATTATGTATTTTATTCTATCGTCTGAATAAAATTGTATCTGAAATTTAGGTTCAGTGTACCAATAATTCTCCATTCCTCCACCAAATTTTTCACTTTTTGCTGGTTTTATCTTATTCCTAATTTTCTTTTTTTTATCCTTTAATGTAATTCCGTTCCAAAAAGTTCCTTTGTATTCTTTCTCCAGAAAAACACAGTATAACGTGCTATCCTTTTTAAACTTAAAGGAAAGTCCATCGGTATCGTAGTTAATGAAGTAGGAATCTTTATAATAACTGTGGATAGAATCGTTACCCAATCTATTCATCACGTTATTAATTTCTTTGCTTTTATTTGATTTACCCAAAAGAGAGTATAATTCTTGAATATTTATGTTGACTGAATTATTTTCATAATTTCTATTGTCAATACAAGGATATTTTTCATTGTCGGATTCTGTCAACGAACTGAAAATTGCTTCGCTGTCATCGAGAGTTAATTCTCCATTTCCAGTAAGTTTGCTTTTCCAGTATTCAGTTAGTTTCTTTAATTCAGATTCAGATATTGTTTGCCCTTTTTCTTCAAACCATTCCCAAACTATTCCATTATAAACGTGGTGCCAACCAATTAATTCATCACAGTTTTGATAAATGTATTTTGTTCCAAGTCCAACTTTTTCATATATACTTGAATCATTAATTCGAGTAAGAATTATATGAATTCCTATTGATTTTTCTGGATTTGGTAATTGATTTAAAAGTTGTTCGTTAGCTTGTTTTCCAATTTCAACAAGTTCGTTAGCAATAGAATCATATTCTTTAAGAACTAAAGTGTAATTGCAATCAATTGGTATCGTTTCCCAATTCAGTTTTTCAATTAGTTCAGATATTCTCAATTCAGTTGCGGTTTGCCCAAAAGACAATCCACAAACTAAAGTTAGAATCGATAATATGATGTTTTTACGAATGTTCATTCAAATGTTGCCTAACGTTTTAGTGTAAACAAAGTACGGGTTTGTGGGCAGCGATTTTCCGAAGGAAAATCGTAAGCAAGCAAACGAGTACTTTATAAATGTAAGCCACAAAAATAGTATTTTTTTTACACATTGTTGGTTTTAAGTAGTGCGCCAGTATTAAGTGCAATTACGGAATAGCGCAAAACAACCGCAAACCCCAAGGGCATAATGAGCAAAAAACACTGTTTTTAGTGCTAACCAGAGACTTGGCAAACTTTCCACCGACAATTGCTTGGAAAAGAGACCAACCCGAGTTATTTCATAGTAAAAGGGGAGCGGTTATTCCGCCATAAATCTACCTTTATAAAATTCCGCTATGTTAGCTGATATAAAAAACGCACTATTGACACCAACGTCTCTGTATATGGCTCGTAGCGTGCAAATTATAAAATTATTTTCGGATTTAGCACAAGCCAGATTTTTAAATTTTACTATTTATTTTTTATTGGAAAATCGTCAAATTTAAAAATTTGGCGACTTTCCAAATATACCTTAACTTCGATTAAGCAACTATCTAGCTATGAGCTATATACGTTGTTGCCAGTAGTTATTTTCGCTCTACTGATATGTAATCTCTTTCTCCCCAATCTTTATTGCCTTTAAATTCGCCATTTTTATAATTCAATTTAATTGGGTCAGTTAAACCATATAAAATTAGACTGTGATAATCTTCGTTAACTAAATCGGTTTTATTTGGAAACGATTTATATAAAATTCTGTTATATTCTGGCTGTAAATGTTTTATTAATGCTTTTTCCGCATCTAAGGATAATTTTTTGTCAGAAGGTAATATATAGTCTGTAAGATAATTGGAAATTTCTTCAGAACTTGCATCATCTCCCCATTTAACAACTGTGTTATTATCTTTAATTCTAAATAACAAAACCATTATCTCGTTTGACGGAATATTCTTAAAAGACAATGAATCTTGAAAAGTCAGTATCTCTTGAAATGTAGAATGTCCAGACAGCCTTTCGCAAATATTTTGCTCTGTAGATTTACCAACGTAGTGAACATTATATTCTAACATTTCTGAATAGTCGCCAGTAAATTTAGCTTTGACGTGTCCTTTCCAATAATTTTGAAATAATTTGTCAGGTGTATATTGAGCCAACATTTTAGTTTTTCCAGTAGAGGGATTTGTTGACTGAATTGTGAAAGCTTGAGTTCCTTTAAAAGGTGGACCTACTTTTTTAGTTGGCGTGCTTTTTCTATTATGAAGTCTTAGTTCTATCGAGTTTGTTAAATCTTTTGCTATATTTTCTTGAAGAAACGGTAATCTACATCGAATAACATTTGTATTATCCTCTTGCTCAATGTCAAAACTCAATTCTAATTCTTTTTCCCAATAAAAAAAATTGCTAAAAGTGATTTCCTTTCGTTGAGCGATAACATAAATATGACTATCAAAAACATTACTGTGGAATTCTTTGTCAGTCATAAAGCGAGCAAAATGAAAAGCACTCAAAGGTGCATATCCCAATTCTAAATCGTTTATTAAAATTCCTTTCGTCATTTTTGGTAATTACTGGCAACGTTTTAGTGTAAACAAAGTACGGGTTTGTGAGCAGCGATTTTCCGAAGGAAAATCGTAAGCAAGCAAACGAGTACTTTATCAATGTAAGTCACAAAAATAGTATTTTTTTTACACATTG
>NZ_JBLFEN010000021.1:0-3330 GCF_047345485.1 Hyunsoonleella sp. 2307UL5-6
CAATGTGTATAATTCATTGCTAGTTATAGCCTACTTACGAAAGTCCTCGCGGACTTTCTATCTGTGATTTATTTGCTAACTTTAGTGCTTAAACACGCAACGAAATCATACACTAGACCGTTGTAAACAATAGCTCCCAAAAGATTACGAAAAAAATAATTGGCTCATTATCGCTTTATATCTGACTAAAATACATTACGGATTTTGTCTCTAAAAACTGATCTTTACGCCGACTTTTAGCATGATACGGATAAACTTACTCGCTCGATAGCTGACAATTACTCTGGAGAAAAAAAACTGACTGATAATAGCTCCCGAAAAATTACCGCCCCAAAACTAAATATTGCGGCTGGCTGTTTATCGAAATGGCAATACGCAAATATTATGGCGTAATGTGATTACTCAAAACTGTCGCTACTGTTTACAACAATATGTATAAAAAATGCTTACTTTAGTACTTAACCTATGGGCAGTGTTTATTTTTGACTGCTGATTTTCCTAGCGGAAAATCATATCCGTCAAATAGCACTTTTCATACATCAAACGTTGTAAACAATTAAAACGAAAAATACGAATGAAAAAAATTAAATTATTATGTAGCATCTTATTAGGTCTAACCATTCTTTCGTGTTCTTCAGATGATGATGAAAATTTGAATTGCACATTTGAGACCATTGATATTCATTCTGAATTTGGTTTAACCGAAGAACAAATGATTTCTAATTATTCAATAACTAGTCCTATACAATACTTTACCGGCTCATATTTTTATGATGTACCTGGACTAACTGAAATTGAAGAAGAAAGAACATATTTTACTAGAAACGTAATGTCAAATAATGATGATAGTTTAGAAAGACTCTTTTATTCATTTCAAATTCGGTTTAAGCCATCAACATGGCTATGCGTCAGAGAATGGGTGTTTAATAATTATGGACAACCCGATTTTGACACTGTACGACCAGATGTTCAATTAGTTTATTATCAATGGTATATCGGAGAACCTGATATAAATGGAGAATATCAAGATGCTATTCGCTTGACATTCGCTCAAGCTGATAATGAAGATTTTACAGCACATTTAGAAGATAAAGTACTTTACTTCACTTTAAGTTTTGTTGAAAATTCAGTTTTTAATTAATTCACAATATATATATATATATGAGAAAATATTTTTTTTTATTTCTAGTATTTGCTACAATTCAAATTTATAGCCAAAGTAATAAAGCAACAATTTTTTATAAAAATGGTGATTCAATTCAGGGTTACATTAATAGAATAAACTATGACGATGTAAAATTTAGTAAGCAAAAAAAAGGAAAATATAAATGGATTAAATCTGATGGACTAGATAAGTTAATAATTTATTCCGAAAATGGAATTCAAGAACGTCATTATTTAGAATATAAAAAGAAAAAGAATTCTAAAAAATCCAAAACACGCCTTGCTATATTAGTGGTTAAAGGGAAAGTTAATTATTATATCGAGCCCTATAATTTCGGAAGTGGATTTCGGAATGATGGAAAATCATTTGGAATGAGTCAGAACTTTTACTATGATAAAGGTTTTAATCAAGCAAGTTTATATGTAAAAAGAAATAATGAAAAATATATTACTCTTCTTTCTACAAGCGGACAAGTAGTATTTTCTAAAAACTTCAAAAAAACGGCTTCTGAATATTTCAAAGACTGCAAGGTATTAGTATCAAAGATAGAATCTGGTTATTATAAAAAAGCTAATGTGACTGAAATGGTGGAGTTCTATAATGAAGAGTGTAGATAAAACTGTTTACAACACCGTATATAATTTATTGCTAGTTCAAGCCTATTTACGAAAATACTCGCGTATTTTCTATTCGGTATTTATTTGTTAACTTAGTTTCTTAAACACGCAACAAACCATATACAAACACGTTGGCAAACATTTAGACGAACATCGAGAATGAAAAGAATAATTACAAGTTTTTTAATAATTTTAGTCTATTCACAGACTTTTGGACAAATTACAACAAGAGAAATTGCTGAAAAAGCTGTATTGAAACCGAGAGTCTATGACAGTTTATCATCATTTAAACCAAGAGAAGATTTAAGAATCTATATTGGACAGGATTTTTATTTTCTTCCAAAATCGAAAAAATTTAGTTCTTTTAGAGAAAGTGATTTAATTGGATATCAAGATTTTTCAATTAAAGCCCAATCACAAGGAAATATGAAAGAAAGACAATATCATCCTGTTCAAGGAAGTCACAAATATGATTTTAAGTCTGACTATAATTCAATCGCAGGTCATTATTTCAGAGTTGAAGATTATATAGAAAAAGATGACAAGTATGCTAAAGGTTTTTACTTTAAACTTTTTAATAAAAAACTAAAAGACACAGCATTCTATGAATTAGCTAAAGTAAAACAACACATTAATGACAGAATGATTTTTCCATTTATCGTTGTTGGAAGTTTTGAGAAATTAAAATCAGAAATAGTTGGAAAAAAATTACAAGCACAAGAACAAATTGAAAATGTAATTGATATTAATTCTGGACAAACTTTAAAAATAGAGAAAGGAAGTTGGTGGGAATGTATTGATTTTACGCTTGTGGAATTAGAAAATAATATTTATTTAAGACCTGCATTAATATTTCGTAATGATAAATTTAACGAAATTATGGTAGAAGCAAATGACTATCAAGCTTCAATAGATGTCAAAAGAAGTCAATTTATGACACCAAAAGAAATTGAAGAAAATATTCGACTTGAAAAAGAACGACTACAAAAAAACGAAGAAAAACTTAAACAAAAAGAGGAAGATAGAAAAATAAGAGAAGCCGAATGGGCTGAAAACGACAGAAAGTTTAGACAAAAATGTATCTCTGAATTTGGTGCAAAATATGGGAATTATATTGCAGATGGAAAAGTTGTAATTGGAATGACAGAAAAAATGTGCCGAATTGCCTGGGGAAATCCAATAGATATTAATACGACTACAACAAATTACGGAAAAAGTGAGCAATGGGTTTATAGCTTAAAACATTATCTATATTTTGACAACGGAAAATTAACAGCAATACAGAATTAAAAAAAACGATTTGCCAACACCGTGTATAATTAATTGCTTGGTTATAGCCTACTTATGAAAGTCCTCGCGGACTTTCTATTCGGTTTTTATTTGCTAACTTTAGTGCTTAAACCACGCAACTAATCATACACAAACACGTTGTAGTGCATTTAACCAAACCAATGAACAAAACTTTTATTACATTATTATTAGTTCTATTTACAATTAGTTGTAAAGAAAAAAAAGTAGCAAAAGAAAGAACGTTATTAGACTATTTTA
>NZ_JBLFEN010000022.1:0-2749 GCF_047345485.1 Hyunsoonleella sp. 2307UL5-6
TGAGAGAAAATAGATTGAAACGATAAGATTGATAATGCAATTAGTAAATGTTTTTTCATAAATTCAAATTATTAGTTTTTAATGTTCTTTTAGTCGAGTAAGTTTTTCGCTATTACTGGCAACGGTCCAGTATATGAAAAGTAGCGCTGAAAAAGTGCGCTATCCATTCGGTTAAACTCAAGCCGAATTTTTAAATTTTTCTATTTATCTTTCTTTTCTCAAATAGCCAAATTTAAAAATTTGGCGACCTTGTAAATGCGCCCGAACCTTTGTGTTAGCAAATGCTCGCGCTATTTTTTATATACATTGTTAGGCAACGTATTACTCCGCTGGTCTATACATTTTATATCTTACTTTCATTTCTTGTTCAACTCCTCTGCTATTTCCAAAGCCTCGTATTTTTTTTAGTGTTTCTTCATAATTGGGATGTAAACCACCTTCACATACTATGTCGTGAATTTCATCTTCAAAAATTATAACTCCACGTTGATAAATATGAATTATTAAAACATCGGTATTATAATATTCCACACTATTTTTCCGTCGCACATAGTTGTAGCCAGTCAGACGCTCATTTGGAAAACCGTATTTATCAGTCATTTGCTTAAAATCTGATATAATTTTAGACGCTCCATTTATCAGTTCATCTAAAGATAATTCTATTTTTCGAGTTCTCCAGTCGTGATAATTACTATTGAATTCTTTATCTCGGCTTATTAAGTCAAGTAAATCATCTCTTAATTTTGGGTTATAATTCGCATTGTAATAATCAGAATAGGTTTGAAAATCAGCGTTGAATTGCTCATACCAACTTGATTTTTTGTAATATCTAAAATATCTTAATGGAATTCCACCTTTTGCCAATCGGATTGCAATTTGTTCAGCCCATCTTGTGTCTTTTGCTTTTAGAGCAACTGAAAAAGCTAAATGTAAATCGGCACCTAATGGATGGTCAGTTTTTGTAAAAGCGAGCCTTAAATTCTTTTTCGCATCTTCATATTTTTTATCAGAATAGTTTTTGTACGCACGTTCTACTAAAGGATAATATTCTGCGTATTCACAATTTTGAGCAAGCAATTTTGCCGTAAAAATCAGAGTTGTCAATATTAGCAGAATGTTTTTTTTCATATGTTGCCTAACGTGTTTGTGTATGATTTCGTTGCGTGTTTCAGCAACTAATTTAGCAAATACAAACTGAATAGAAAATCCGCAAGGATTTTCGTAAGCAAGCCTTTACTAGCAATGAATTATACACGGTGTTGTAACCAGTTTTTTATTCCACTTTTTTTATTAATTCAGTTATTTCGTCAAGACTCAATTCCATTAATTTTCTATGAACAAAACCAAAGAAAAACAAAATAAATATCGTTGTTACGACTCCAAATAAAATTCCGTGTTCTAATATAAATCCTACTGTCCATATTATTAAAAAAATCAGCACAAAAATCAGAAGCATTTTTTTTGGTTTTGCTGTTAATCTAACTTCAGAAGAGTTTATTTCGCAAACAAAGTCATAGAACGTTTTTCCATAAATTGTCATTATTCCATTTGTGATATCGATTTTTTTATGATTGAATTTTTTAATAGAGTTCACTAATTCCGATTCTGATTTTTCTGTTTTGACTGTTCTGTCAATTTGGAATTTATTTATTTGGGTCATATAATTTGGGGTTTAGTCCAGCCATAGTTGATAAAACAACAACTATTAAAATCAAAAATCCGACACCTAAATAAAACGCTTTATAGTAATATTTCTTAATCCCGCTTTTTGAGTCAACTTCATTGAGAATTTGCTCATATGTAACTTTGCGTCCTTTGATTTTGTAGTAAATCAGTAAAAGAGTGGCTCCAATGTAACCAATAACTAATTGTTTTATTATTATGTTATAAAGTTGGTTCACACGGTTTTCTTAAATTGGTTACAACGGTCTCGTATAACCGTCAGTTACGGGTTAATATGCGTTAATTTTCGATTTAGCACAGACTTTAGCAATTCCGAGTGGATTCGGACGTAGTCGAATCCGCCGTAATTGCGGTTATACATTGTTGGCTACAGTTATTTTTAATTCCACGTGTTTCATTAAATATTCCGAAAACCATTTTAAATCATTCAAAACGTATTTTTCGTTTTCATCATCAAATCCGAGTATTTGATGCCTTCTTTCTTCGTTGTCAATTAGGTAAAGGTTTCCCTCATAAGTTTCTTCATCAATTTGTTCGGCAGAATATTCAAAATCCTTTATATTTTTTGAATCAAACGTATATTCGCCAAATTCATTTTTTACTTTGATTACTTTATAGTCAAGAGTTTTTAAATTGTCGTTTGATTGTTTTTTTGCTCTTATTCGTGATAAGTTGAAAAATCCAGTTCCGAATAAGAATATAATTCCTGCGATTATTTTCCCGCGATTTGCTCCGATAAATTCAATATTGTTTAAAATCATCAGTAAACAAATTCCGATTCCACCAATAATTGGTAGAGCAACAAGTCCAATTAAAGTTCCATAATCAGTTTTAGGTTTTCCGATAACTATTTTTCCATTTTCATTAGAATATGAAATTTTATGTCTTTTCAATTTAGATTCTAAAATTGAAGTGCTCATTTGCGTTTTGTTTTAATTGTAGCCAACGGTCTCGTATAACCGTCAGTTACGGGTTAATTAGCGATTATTTTCGGTTACGCACTGACATTAGCAATTCCGAGTGGATTCGGACGTAGTCGAATCCGCCGTAATTGCGGTTATACATT
>NZ_JBLFEN010000023.1:0-2517 GCF_047345485.1 Hyunsoonleella sp. 2307UL5-6
GGAAAAGAGACCAACCCGAGTTATTTCATAGTAAAAGGGGAGCGGTTATTCCGCCATAAATCTACCTTTATAAAATTCCGCTATGTTGGCTGATATAAAAAACGCACTATTGACACCAACGGTTTTGTGTATGATTTCGTTGCGTGTTTCAGCAACTAAATTAGCAAATACAAACCGAATAGAAAATCCGCGAGGATTTTCGTAAGTAGGCTAGTACTAGCAATGAATTATACACGTTGTTACCCAACGTTTTTATTCATTTAATAATTTCGTTTCATATAGAGTTAATGATTGTTCAATTCCGTCATCAACTATTTTCCCACGTATTCTTATTTTATTCAATTCTGTAATTTTCTGTTCGTCAGATTTGTCCGTAAAAAAGATTATAACTTCTCGATTTCGACCATTGTAATCAACTTTTGCTTTTAAATATTTATGTCCGCCATCTGCTCCAGTTGATTGAGTTTTGAATTCGGTCAATTCAGTTTCAAAATCTTCTGTTTTTTCAAATAAACTCCAATAGTTTTCAAAACTGTCTTGATTTATTTCAGTTGTCTCAAAAAGTTCTTTAAAATCGGGTAATAATAAATTGTTGTCAGTCCAATAACCATAATTGTTTTTGAATGGCATTTTTACTATTATTCGTCCATCTTTATCCATTCCGATTTCACGTTCTGGAATTCCAGTTTCGTTATCCAATTCAACAACCCACTTTTCTACAAGGTCAATTTTATTTTCAAAATCAGGATTTGCTTTAGGAATTATTGAACCTAAAATTCCGATAATTGCTTTTTTAATATTCCGCTTTACAATTCCGTCTGGTTCAGAATTGTGTTCGTTTTTCGGAACTCTAAATTGTATGTAAGTTGTTTTTTTCAAATGTTGGGTAACGTGTTTGTGTATGATTTCGTTGCGTGTTTAAGCACTAAAGTGAGCAAATAAATCACAGATAGAAAGTCCGCGAGGACTTTCGTAAGTAGGCTATAACTAGCAATGAATTATACACATTGTTGGCAAATCGTATTTTATTATCAATAGACAATTTCGGTTATTATTAATCGCTTTATGAAATAGTCATCTATGTCCACTTTTGATTCTAACATTCGGTTCGCAATAAGCATTGGGTCAATTGTTCCAGCTGCTTCTCGTATGTCAAGATATCCAGTTAAAAAACGAGATTTGTTCGGAATCGAATTTAATGCTCTAGAATAGCTTCCAACATAATTTATATCAACCCAGTTTTTTCGAGATTCGATGATAGAATCCTCATATATAGGTTCTTTATGGCGGAATGAAGATTCAGAAGTACTGAAGCCTAATGTTCCATCTGGCATTAAATATTTACGTTTAATTTTTAACATTGGAACGTCGCTAAAACTCAAAGTCAGTTTTTCAGGGTCACGTTCAATCCAAATTGAATCTGGAACGCTGTAAATTTCTAATCTCAAATTACTTTTTTCAAGATATTCTCGACTACTTTCCGAGATTTTTTTCCAGTAATCGGTTTGTCCTTTTGATAATTCGGTCAGGAATTGTTTGTAGGCTTTTTTAGTATCTAAATTCGGATATTGTCTTTTGAGAAAGTCAGACTCAAAGTCGTTGACGAGATAGGTCAGAGTTTCGCTGTTTTCTTTACCCAAAATCTTCTCAAATTCCGCTATTTCTTTTTCGTTTGAACAACTAAAAGTCAGAAGTAAAATTATGATTAGATTGATGAATTTCATTGTTCGGTTATATGTTTGCCAACGTTTTAGTGTAAACAAAGTACGGGTTTGTGGGCAGCGATTTTCCGAAGGAAAATCGTAAGCAAGCAAACGAGTACTTTATCAATGTAAGTCACAAAAATAGTATTTTTTTTACACATTGTTGGTTTTAAGTAGTGCGCCAGTATTAAGTGCAATTACGGAATAGCGCAAAACAACCGCAAACCCCAAGGGCATAATGAGCAAAAAACACTGTTTTTAGTGCCAACCAGAGACTTGGCAAACTTTCCACCGACAATAGCTTGGAAAAGAGACCAACCCGAGTTATTTCATAGTAAAAGGGGAGCGGTTATTCCGCCATAAATCTACCTTTATAAAATTCCGCTATGTTGGCTGATATAAAAAACGCACTATTGACACCAACGTTGTTGTATAAGAATAGTGCGGTTTTGTGTGGGAGGATTTTCCGAAGGAAAATCAGACGTAACAAAAGCGCACGAACTCTTGATTAGGCACTAAACTACGCATTATTTTTATACGGTGTTACCACCAGTTTTTATTTTTATCAGACTCAAAATTAGAAGTCCGATTAATATAATATTTGTCCAAAAAGCAAAGCGTTTAAATTGCTCACTTTTGTCCGTTTTGAATGTTAATTCTTCTGCGATTAATATTTTGCCTAGGTCAATATTTTGATTTTCTGTTATTTTAAAATCAAACTGACTTTCTTTTTCTCCAACAACATTCAAGTAATCAATTCCGCCATTTTCGTTTTTTCCAACAAGCCAAAATTCTGTCGTTCCGTCATTGTCAA
>NZ_JBLFEN010000024.1:0-2076 GCF_047345485.1 Hyunsoonleella sp. 2307UL5-6
AGTGGACGATTATCATCGTCATCAGAACAACTGATTGATATTAGAAAAACGAATAAGATTGATAGTTTAAAGATTTTGTTCATTGTTTTAATGTTTATTGGTTTGGGTAAATTACCTACAACGGTTTGTGTATGGTTTCGGTTGCCATATACACAAACTTGCTTTGGCAACTGAACTATACACGTTGTTATATTTTAGTTTTCTTTGAGCGTTGGCAAATTGCTTTTAATAAAAAGTAACATTTTTATTACTTTTATTTGGTAGCAAGTAATTTATTTATTACTTTTGAATATGTTTAACGATAAAAACAATATTATGACACGACAAGAGATTAAAACAGACCTAGAACAAGGAACTTACTTTTATAATGATAACGAAACTTGGGTTTTAGATTTTTGGGAAGAAGCTGTAAGAGTTGCTCCAGATTTAGTTGAAAAAGACTTTAAAGGAATGAATGATTTTGTTAAAAACGATGAAGAATTTGGTGATGAAGATGGTTTTGAACTTAACAAAAAGTATAAAGAAATATTTAAAAACTTAAACCTAAAATAATGGAATTAGCAATTATAAAACTACAGGAAGAACTAGATTATGAAACTCATTTATTAGAAAGAGGCTTCTATAAAAATAAAACTGCATTTGATTCTGATGGAACTGAACAGGACTGTAAAAACAGGATTGAAAGTTATAAAAAGGCAATAGATGAACTGGCACGATAGATTTAAGCAAATGAAAAAATCACTTGGATTAAACAACCAAGACATTGCGGATATAACCGAACTAAATTACAATAGTATTAAGAACCAAACCCAACCAAACAAAGACTTACCTAAATGGCTAAAACTTACAATAGTAGTTTTTGAGCGTATGAGTGGTGGGGAAAAAGAAAATTAAATATAACGTGTTTGTATATGGTTTGTTGCGTGGTTTAAGCACCTAATTTAGCAAATAAAAACCGAATAGAAAATCCACGAGGATTTTCGTAAGTAGGCTAGAACTAGCAATAAATTATATACGTTGTTACCTTTAGTTATTTTTCATTTATAGTCTGTATTTTATCGGATTTGCAGCACCTCTTTTCTTTGTGTGAGCTAATGATTTATTTATGTATTTTTCTCGTATTTCTGGTTTTGCAATTTCTCCATTAAATCCCCAACGATTTTTTCTTTTATTATTTGGCGTTTCAATTTCATACCATTCGTGAATTTCAAAAACTTCGATTACTATTCCACAATATTCAGAAAGTGCGTATTTGGTTGTTTTCCTTTTTTGTTCTCCAACAACCCAAGCTTGTTTTGTGGATTCATAAATTTCGTTACTTGAATTTCCTCTCACATATTTTTTATTGATGTTTATTATAATTACTGGGTCAGTTAATTCAGTCAGCGGTTTTGCGTTATGAATTCGGACAATTTCGTCCGCAGTCATAAGTCCTTTTCCATTTGAGTGATGTCCTAAAACCAAATTTGAAAATTCAAAGCCAAATTTAATTCCAAAGTCAATTATAGACGCTTCGATTTCAAACGCTTCTTTTTCAGTCAATCCGTGTCTAATAATTATATGTTCAACTTCAAGTCCGCTACTAATTATTTCTCGGATTGTGTCAAGTTTTAGATTAGAGTTTTCATCTTTTATTGCACAATTTTGATGATTAAAAACTCTATTTCCAATTCCTTTTCCAATGTAAAAAGGTTTTTTATCATTCGGGTTTATCAATGCGTAAACGTAGAAATCAAGTTTTTCAATCGTTAGTTGGTCAAACATTCAGCGGTTTTTTTGGGTAATTAAAGGTAACGTTTTAGTGTAAACAAAGTACGGGTTTGTGAGCAGCGATTTTCCGAAGGAAAATCGTAAGCAAGCAAACGAGTATTTTATCAATGTAAGTCACAAAAATAGTATTTTTTTTACACATTGTTGGTTTTAAGTAGTGCGCCAGTATTAAGTGCAATTACAGAATAGCGCAAAACAACCGCAAACCCCAAGGGCATAATGAGCAAAAAACACTGTTTTTAGTGCCAACCAGAGACTTGGCAAACTTTCCACCGACAATAGCTTGGAAAAGAGACCAACCCGAGT
>NZ_JBLFEN010000025.1:0-1599 GCF_047345485.1 Hyunsoonleella sp. 2307UL5-6
CAATGTATAACCGCAATTACGGCGGATTCGACTACGTCCGAATCCACTCGGAATTGCTAATGTCAGTGCGTAACCGAAAATAATCGCTAATTAACCCGTAACTGACGGTTATACGAGACCGTTGTAACGCATTTGACCAAACTTAATGGAGAAAATAAATTTTAAAGAAAAAGCATTCGAATATTCTCTAATCGGATATATAATTCTACTGTTATGTTGGAATATATACGGACTGACAACCGGAAATATAAAAGCACTTCTTCCAATTGCGATTCAGGGTGTTTTAATATTCTTGATTTTATCAAAAAATAAAAATGCGAAAATTGGAATTAAAATTTGGGCGATAATATTAATGTTAAGTCACGGAATTTCGTTTTTGGCAAAACTGTTTAAAATTGGATTAGGAGATGAAATTAATCTGACTGAATTACTGCCTAAGGTAATTTCACTTGCAATCGGAATTTTAATATATGTAGGAAATGAAAAATATGTGGAAATCTCGAAAGAATAAATAAAAAAACGCGTTACAACAATGTATATAAAAAATTGCTGTTTTGTGCTTAACCAATGTGAGTTACTTTGTTTGCTAGCTTCCGATTTTCCTTCGGAAAATCCTCGCACACAAACACGCAACATTTCATATACGTAAACGTTGTAGGTAATTATGAGAAAAGACCCTGAAAAATTTTATTTTGAATTATTAACTGATAAAAATTATCATTTAAAAACTGTTGAAATCAAATTTAAGAAACTTAATGTTGATACATCGAAATACAATTTATTTCAAGTAAAGTCTGCTATCATATATTTATCTCGATTTGAAAATGAAATTGATTCAATAATCAATGAAGCAAATAATGACTTATTATCAATTTTAAATGCTGCAACTGTAAAAGAGGAGCGAAGTTAAAGGTAAATGAATGAGAAATATATTTAAGAAAAAAACGAACGAAACTGAAGAAATTAAAGAGGAATTTATAATTGGAAATTATGATTTTTCATTTGACCGAGAAAAATCAACGATTGAAATTAATGGGAATGAAATAATTGATTTGACAATTAAGTCAGATGAAAATATTTTTGATGAACTTTGTGAAAAGGAAGACTTTGAATTTGGTTTCGGAATATACTCTCCTGAATTTTATGCACGTGAAATAAATTTAGGAAAAAAAGGACAAATTGTAATTAACGAAGAAAATCAAAACGATTATGAAACTGCTGTTTATTTTATGGAACATAACGACTTGAATATTAATTTAAGTTTGCATCCTAATTGGATTTTAATAGTTGGTTGGACAAAAATTAGCGGAAAAGAATATCCGATTTCAATAAAAATGAAAAGATAAAAAACTACCTACAACACCGTGTATAATTCATTGCTGGTTATTGCCTGCTTACGAAAGTCTTCGCGGACTTTCTATCTGTGATTTATTTGCTAACTTTAGTGCTTTAAACACGCAACGAAATCATACACATCAACGTTGTAGTGCATTTAACCAAACCAATGAACAAAACTTTTATTACATTATTATTAGTTCTATTTACAATTAGTTGTAAAGAAAAAAAAGTAGCAAAAGAAAGAACGTTATTAGACTATTT
>NZ_JBLFEN010000026.1:0-1312 GCF_047345485.1 Hyunsoonleella sp. 2307UL5-6
TCTAGTGTATGATTTCGTTGCGTGTTTAAGCACTAAAGTTAGCAAATAAATCACAGATAGAAAGTCCGCGAGGACTTTCGTAAGTAGGCTATAACTAGCAATGAATTATACACATTGTTGCCAGTAGTAGTTTTATTCAATTCGTTCAAATGTCACAGAGATATTATAAAAATCGTCACTAGGGTCAAAATCATTAAAAATTGTCATTGAATTATTTCCTGAAAATGTTATTTCCTTTGTTTCAATTTCTGTTTGTATTTCTGATGTATTAATGTTTTCGAAATTTGTAGTTAACTTATATTGATTTGCTTGTAATTTTTCCCAAGTCCCACTTATTATGTATTCATTTTGTTCAATACAATCGTTATTGTCATCTTGTTGAAAACTTGTAAAGGTGTAATTCCCATTCTGCAAAAAGGTAAAAGTTGTTACTTCTCCGCAAGTATAACTGTCCGTTTCTTGAACACCATCTACAACTTGAAGTTCAGATACTGGTTTCCATATTCCAATAATTAATTCGGTTTCTGTTTGAGTGTTATCATTATCATCTGATGAACAAGATAAAATAGACAATCCGATTAAAATAGTAAGTAGTAAATTCAGTTTTTTCATTTGTTAATTTTATTATAGGTTTAGGTATAAGTTTATATTCTATTCTAATATTTTTTGTAAGTTAATATTTGCTTTAAATATTCCACTTAGTTGTTTAGAAGAAGTATCATTTAAAATGTCGTTAAGTGAGTAATCGAAACATAATTCTAAACCAATATAATCGTTTATATCAAAGCCAAATGCTATATTTCCAGCAAAAACGCCGTTAAAATTATTAACTATTTCGAATTGGTCTTCTTTATCAGATGCACTTAAGAAAAAAGAATATCTTATTCCTGGTCTTAAATAAAATCCTTTGTTATAGGTTTTTGCCAAACTAAATTTAACACTTGGATTTACTGTTAAATAATTATGATTGATAATTAAATCATTATTCTCGTCAATTGAAAAATTTGATTTTCGATTATCATATGCAAGACTACCATAGATACCAATTTTTTCAGCAATTTTGTAATTTATGAATCCACCAAAATATATTCCATTTCCTTTAGGTGTCGTGGCATAACCTTTACTGTTTGGGTTTAATTCTAAAATTGTAGAAACGCTCGTGCCTAATTCAATTCCATAAGTAATGTCTTGAGAGAAAATAGATTGAAACGATAAGATTGATAATGCAATTAGTAAATGTTTTTTCATAAATTCAAATTATTAGTTTTTAATGTTCTTTTAGTCGAGTAAGTTTTTCGCTATTACTGGCAAC
>NZ_JBLFEN010000027.1:0-1170 GCF_047345485.1 Hyunsoonleella sp. 2307UL5-6
TCAATTCCTGTGGTTTCTTCACAATCTGTTAGTCCGTCACCATCTGTATCTGTTGTATCTATTCCGATTGGACTACATGGATCGTTTGGATCACTTGTTGGGCCACCTGGGAATGTTGTTGGATCCTCTGGTGTACTTGGATCATCAATTCCTGTGGTTTCTTCACAATCTGTTAGTCCGTCGCCATCTGTATCTGTGGTATCTATTCCGATTGGGCTACATGGATCATTTGGATCACTTATTGGTCCGCCTGGGAACGTTGTTGGATCGTCTGGTGTACTTGGATCGTCGATTCCTGTGGTTTCTTCACAATCTGTAAGTCCATCACCATCTGTATCTGTTGTATCTATTCCGATTGGGCTACATGGATCGTTTGGATCACTTGTTGGGCCACCTGGGAACGTTGTTGGATCGTCTGGTGTACTTGGATCGTCAATTCCTGTGGTTTCTTCACAATCTGTAAGTCCGTCACCATCTGTATCCGTGGTATCTATTCCGATTGGGCTACATGGATCGTTTGGATCACTTGTTGGGCCGCCTGGGAATGTTGTTGGATCGTCTGGCGTACTTGGATCGTCAATTCCTGTGGTTTCTTCACAATCTGTTAGTCCGTCACCATCTGTATCTACAATAGATGTACATAATGGAACGACAACAGTTATTGTACCTTCATTAGATAGATTACCATCATTATCATTTACGGTATAAGTAATAGTAGTTATCCCGTCAGTATATCCTGGTGCTGGACTGAATGTAATAGTTCCGTCACCATTGTCAGTAAATGTTCCTTCACCTGGTACCGTAAATGTACTCTGCTGTCCCGGTGTACTTGGATCTAAATCTAAAGTTAAATCATCTATTGTTCCATCAGGATCTGTGTCGTTATCTGTAATATCTATTATAATATCTATTCCAGGGTCTGTAGTTCCACCATCATTGTTAGCTACTGGAAAACAGTTTGCTACATTGGGACTACATGGATCGTTTGGATCACTTGTTGGGCCACCTGGGAATGTTGTTGGATCGTCTGGCGTACTTGGATCGTCAATTCCTGTGGTTTCTTCACAATCTGTAAGTCCGTCACCATCTGTATCCGTGGTATCTATTCCGATTGGACTACAAGCATCGTTTGGATCACTTGTTGGGCCGCCTGGGAATGTTGTTGGATCG
>NZ_JBLFEN010000028.1:0-1107 GCF_047345485.1 Hyunsoonleella sp. 2307UL5-6
AAAAGAGACCAACCCGAGTTATTTCATAGTAAAAGGGGAGCGGTTATTCCGCCATAAATCTACCTTTATAAAATTCCGCTATGTTGGCTGATATAAAAAACGCACTATTGACACCAACGGTCTCGGCTATGAGTAGTTGCGTGGGTTAGCACTTAACTTAGCAAGTACTCACCAAACTGAAAATCCGCGAGGATTTTCAGAAGTAGGCGAGAACAAGCAATTACTTATAGCCATTGTTGTGTGCTGGCTTTTTTTATTCCATAATGTTCTAACCAAGCCAGCGGTTCAGTCAGATTATGTTTATTAAATTCTAAATGTATTACTCGTCTTTTCTTTCCGTTGGTCGTTCTGTTCGAAGCGTGTAAAGTCAAAGGTTTCATTAACATTGCTCCGCCTTTTTCTACTTCACAAACAAATTCGTTTTCTAAATTCCAATCTTTTGAGTCAGCTCGAACTATTCCGTTTAAGTGCGATTTGGGAATTACCTTTAAAGCTCCATTATTTTTGTCCGTTTTGTCCAAATGAATTCGGATTGTTATTGTGTCTTGTAAAATTTCGATTGGTGGTTGAACTCCGTATTGTCCTTTTTTAAAAGTCCAATTAGAGTAGTTTTCTAATTCTGCTTTTTGGTCAACCGAAATGCTCAAATCTTGATGATAAGCAACGAACCAATTCGATTCGCTTGGTTTGTCAAAATAGATTGCTTTGGTCAGAAAATATTCAGATTCGGAAAGGTCAGAGATTAATTCAGTTAGCTTTTCGTTGAATAGCAAATCACTCAATTCAGGCACATTTTTGATTAATTGTCTAATCGCAAATAAATCCTTTGTTTTCATAAACGAATTTCCGTCCTGTTCAGCATTTTCGATACAAGCTAAAATTCCGCTTATTTCTTTGTCTGAATACAAGTCAGCTAAAACGGAAAATCCATTTTCTTCAAGTTCTATTTTGTTCTTTTCGTAGCTCATTTTTCAGCTTGCACACAACGTTTTAGTGTAAACAAAGTACGGGTTTGTGGGCAGCGATTTTCCGAAGGAAAATCGTAAGCAAGCAAACGAGTACTTTATAAATGTAAGCCACAAAAATAGTATTTTTTTTACACATTGT